>JAXDKH010000231.1:0-5803 GCA_034667185.1 Chloroflexia bacterium
GTATCGGGCTTTGTGGGCCTGACCACCGCCGCCGCCCTGGTGCCTGTAACCGTTGGTGGCGTCGGCACCCGCGATGCGATTGCAGCCCTGGCCTTCACCCAGCTAGGTCTCGACCCGGCACGGGGCATAGCCGTGTCGCTGCTGATCCTGGTGCTGAACCTTGCCCAGGCCATCACCGGGTGGGTAATGTGGCTGAGGTACAGGCCATGAAGGCGGACCTAGTACGAATTACGAATTACGAATTACAAATTCCGGGCAGGAGACGAAACAGCTACGGAGCAAGGATTCGTAGTTGGTAATCCGTAATTCGTAATTCGTAATTCCATCAGGTTGAGGTAGCTGTCTTGGGTACGGGTGCCCTGGTAAGCGAATATGGGGTGCCGATCGGCGCTGTGGCCCTGGTGATTGTGGGGCTGCTGGTGCTGTTTGCCGTGCTCAACAGGTTCGGTATCGCGAAGAGCGTCTGGCGGGGCATCAGCGGGCAGTGGGCGGCTACAGTTGTGCTGAGCCTCTTGCTCTTGTTCGCTACCCTGCTGGCAGCGATCTCCGCGAAGGACCAGGAGAGCCAGCGGCTGCGGGAGTACGTGCTGGACAACGTGTCGAGCGTCACCAACCTTGTTGCCAATGGGGAGCTTGAGCCGGCTACCGTGGCTTCTACTACGCTTATCGCGGGCTGGACGATCCTTACCGGCACCGTAGCGCCCATCAACGTGGGAGAGGCGGGGGTGCGCGTTGATCCGGGAGCCGTGCTTGCAAGCAACATGATAGGAGTGCAGTCTGGGGCGACCTATCGGTATAGCCTTGTGATCCCTCCAAGCGAGACCGGGAGCGCATTGGTGCAGGTGCGCTTGCTCTGGCTTTCGAACACGCTTGACCTGGACAACCCGGTTGGCTGGAACGACTCCCTACCGCAACGTATCGAGTATTCTCAGGTACCCAGGTCGTACGAGTTCCTGGAAGGGCAGTACACGGCTCCGGCGGGTGCGACACATTTGAGGTTAGAGGTGAGGAGCCTCGGCAATGATGCCCTTCTGGTAGTCAAGGCTATGCTGTGGACGGGTGCGGTGCAGGTCGAGGCACACCCCAACGGGCGGCAGGGCGCGCTCGCCTTCTCCTTCGATTGGGAGAGCGCGATGGGTGGAGCTATACACTCGAAGGGCATGGCTGAGCACGACCCGGTGTCAGCCGCCGAGCATGGTATGGACATGCGCCAGGGGGCCGATTGGCTGGACGACCTGTTCGTGCGCAACCACATCAGCGCCACGTTTTACGGCACCGGATACAATTTGCTAGACGGTAACACGGAGCACCGGACCTTTGCCGGGGACCCCACCTACCAGTGGGCCAGCCCCAAGAACCGCTGGGAGACCGATTACTGGACCAAGCACCCCTGGTACACCGACGACCCGCACGGCACCTACCAGAGCGAGCCTGCCTGGTACTTCGGGGACCAGACGCGCAGGCTCATGTCGGCGGGGCATGAAATCGCGTCTCACACGTTCGGGCACCTCTACGTACGCGGGGCAGATGTGCTGTCTATGACCGTTGATGCCGACGAGTGGCTGAAGGCGGCCTCGGCTATGGGAGTGCCACCGTCATCGACTTTCGCCTTTCCGTGGCGCAGTAGCAACTCGCTCAAGGCCGACATGTACGATATGCTCTACAGCAAAGGCATTCGCGCCGTGACCCGCATCTACGCGCTCGATATGGTGGACCAGTACACGGTAGGGGCGGTAAAGGTCTACGCCGACATGGCCGTCATGCCCGATTTCCTGCTGGGAGGCGCGTCGGCAACCGCGGGTGAAGAGGCGGAGGGGGCGACTATCGGCGCGGACCGTGGGTTACAAGTGATCGAGGAGACGCTGGCGCGGCGTGGCACGACCTCCTTCTGGAACCACCCGGAGGTGCTCGCGGACGACCCTGCGTTCACCCCCGACCGTGCGGCGTGGCAGCGTGTCGTGGAAGCCGCTGCGCAGGAGCGCGACCGAGGCAGGCTATGGATTGATACAGTGGCAAACATCACTGCCTATCAGACCGCGATAATGAGCGTCACCACCCGGCTGGAGCAGGGCTTCATGGGTCTCGGCGGGTGGCAGTTGAAGGTCAACAACAATTCCGGGCGAGAGCTACACGGCGTCACGCTCACCTTCCCCGGCGACGTGAGGAATGCATCTTTGGACGGCACCGGCCTCCGTACCGTCAAGACTGGGGGCGATGGCAGCGTGCAACTCAGCGAACCTGGAAACCCTGAGTTCCCCACCCGGCAGCTTGTGATTGGCAGCCTTCCGCCCGGCGTGACCACTCTCAAGGTCGAGTGGGTCTCGGGACAGGAGCCATCGAAGTGAGGCAACCAGACGCCACCACTGTAGTAGGGCAGCGGCTCAAACTGGTCCTCTGGTTTGTGCCGCTGCTCCTGGGACTGGTTTGGATACCGCTGTCGTACCACCTTGAGCGCGAACAAGCCCTGGACATTGGTAACGCAGGCGACACGGCGTTCCTGGACGGCGGCTTTCACGTGGATGAGGCCGATCTTACCTATCGCTATCGCTGGACGAGTGGACCCGCTTCCCTTACGTTCCACGGCGCGGGTAGCGCCATGCCCACCGAAATACTGGTCCAGGCGCAGGGCTTCCGCCCCGAAGGCTTCTCGGAGCCTGTCACTATGACTGTTACGCTCGAAGGTGCGCAAGCCCTACTCCAACCCTCCGTCATTACTCTCACCAAACAGCTCGAAACGTACAAGTTCGTCATGCCAGCGCTTGAGATGACAATGGAAACGTATTACCTCTACCACGCTACTAGCCCTTACAAGGTGATGCTGGACACCCCTACTTTCAACTCCCCTGGCGACCCTCGGCCACTGGGCATAAAGGTAGCGCGGGTGGAGCTGAGGCAAAGCGATGCCGGGCTGAACTTGCCGCCACTGGAAGCTCTCTTGTGGCCGCTCATCCTGGTCGCGGGACTGGGATACCTGTTGTTGCAATTGTCGAACCTGCTGGGTTACTTCCTGGTGTTGCCCGCGGGCGCGGTGGTATACGCAACTGTTATGCTTTTCCGACTTTATGCAGCTGTTTACCTGCCGCCTGTGGCTTTGGTCGTGGGCCTGGTCGCGTTACTGCACTGGCAGCGTGCTCGTGTCGCAACGTGGCCGGAGTGGGTGGACCGGCTTGGTAAGGTGGTGAATGCGCAGCGGCTCATGTGGGCTGCGCTCGCCTTGTACGCACTCATCTCGCTGTGGGTGCTTCCGCAGGTGGACTGGATAGGCCACGCCGACTACGCCGAGAACGCGGTCATAGCGCGCAACTTCGTGCAGGGGAAAGGCCTCACCGTTGACTACGTAGCCCAGTTCTACGAGCCGCACCCCGGCATCTCGCACCCTGCCGAGACGTGGCCCCTGCTTCAGCCACTGGCGATTGCACCCTTCTTCGCCATGCTCGGCCCCATCACGTGGGTTGCCAAGCTGCCCAACCTGCTGATGATGCTGGCGCTGGCCTGGCTCGTCTTTTCGCTGGCAACGCGGCTGTGGGACTCGCGCGTGGGGCTACTGGCGGGTATATTCACGCTTGCACACCCATATTTCTTCAACTCGGTGCTCTACCCGATCAACGACCTGGGCTTCACGCTGATCTTCTTCGCGCTGGCATGGCTGGTGTGGCACCTGGTCTCCCCTTACCACGACATATCCCCCGAAGATGTGCAAGGTGACACGTTGGTCCAGGTAGATAGACATACGGGTAAGAGACGTCGCCTGGTCATGCTTCTCAGCGTGGGGGCGCTCGCGGGACTGCTGGTTTGGAGTAAGCCAAGCGGGGCCGTTCTGCTGGTGGGGATGCTATTGTGGGCGGGCCAGCGATGGTTGCGCGTGCGCAGGCTGGGCGGACGCAAGATAGATTGGCGGGTGTTCGTGCCGGTGCTGGGTGCTTTCGCGCTGGTGATAGCACCCTACTTCTTGCGCAACATGCTTGACTTCGGCAGGCCATTTTTCAGCACCGAAGGGTATGATGCATGGATCCTCCGCTACTTTCCGGGCCACGATTGGGAGGACATCTACAAGTACTATATCGGGAGCGAATTGCCGAGCTTCAGGTGGGTTACCGGCGGCAAGTTCGGCTATGAAGTGCTTTTTGATGCGGTCTGGACGAACCTGCAATGGGTGTGGCAGCGGGGCATATTGGGGGAGCAGGGCAGCGGCGACTTCGTGGTTGGCCTCTTGCCGATGACGGGCGTGCTGGTCGGAGTGGCTGCATCGACACGGCGGGTGGTGGGGCTATTCGGCATGGTAGCGCTGAGCATAGGTCTTTACGCTCTGTTTGTGCTCACCTACTGGCACTATGAAGGTCGCTACTTCCAGGTGGCGGTGCCGTGGCTCTACATGTTGCTGGCATGGGGCCTGTTCTGGACCTGGGACCGCCTGCGAGTGTCGCTCAACGACGGCCTGGTCCGCAGGTGGGGGCTGCTGCTCCTGCCTCTCCTCTCGGCCCTGGTGTTGTGGCCGTCGCTGGACACCATTGGCAAGCAGATAGAGGCCGACCTGCAGCCAACGGGTTTCGTCACCGCCATGCAATGGTTCCGCGACAACACGACGCCGCAGGACGTAATCATGACCCGCGACCCCTGGGAGCTAAACTGGTACACCGACCGCCGCGCCGTCATGATATCCAACGACGACCTTGCTACCATAGAGAATGTCGCTCGACAGTTTGGCGTGACCTACCTGCAACTCGGCGGCCCCGTGGATGGTATAGACGTGCGGCAGTGTCCGGACAACCCGTCGGCTCCTCAGTCGCGCTATCCTACCGGCACGCGCCCCGTCCTGGGCAGCCTGTACTGCGGGGTTGAGAGGCCGGGCTTCAAGCTGGTTTACAGGCAGCGTGGGCTTACCATCTACAGGTGGTCGCTGCCCTGAGCCCTTCCGCACTGGGCAAGCAAAAGCCCTGAATACACGATTTGTATCCAGGGCTTTCTCTATTATCACCAATAATCAGTTTGTTACGCAGCCGCCGGCATCTCGTACTGCTCTTCGTCCTCGCGTGGCAGCAGGCGAATGGTGCCGACCGCTGGGCTGGTGGGAGGGTTGGGGCCGAGGATGCGGGCGTAGGATGCCTGGCGCTTGGGACCGAAGCCCCTCAGCTTGGCTACCTGGCCGTGACGTGCGGCATCTGCTAGCTCAGCTGGACTGTTCACGCCCAGTTCCTTGTGCAGCCGCGTCGCGAGCTTCGGGCCTACGCCGTTCACGCGCATCAACTGGTCCACCGCAGGCGGCAGGTCGGCGCGCAACTCCACGTAGAACTGCATGGCACCGTCGCGCACAAGCTCGCGTACCTTGCTGCCCAGCCTTTTGCCGAGGCCAAGCTGAGGCCATAGCTCCTCGTTCAGCGCCGCTTCCAGAGCCACAGGGCCCAGTCGCAGCATGGTGCGTGCGGCGTCGCGGTAGTGGGCGATGCGGTACTCGTTGGCACCGGCCATCTGTAGCAGGGAAGCGCAGTTGAACAGCACTTCGGCAGCCTGCTCGTGGTTGATAGCGGGCCTGTTGGTCAGTATCATCAGATTTTCTTTAGCCATCTTTTTGCTCACTTCTTGTATCACAATAACTAAGCTCTGTTTACCTCATATTCAGCACTCTTGTTCCAATTATACACGTAAATGGCTGAAATGTCAAGGGTTCGGACGAAAGAAGTCGGTGATTCTGGAACTACAAGTTCTGTACACAAAAATTAGCTAAGCGGCCAACTGCCTAGTGCGAATTGCAGGACCAAACACCCCTCTGTCATCCTGAGCATAGCGAAGGATCAGGTGGGTAGGG
>JAXDKH010000232.1:0-19905 GCA_034667185.1 Chloroflexia bacterium
CGCAGTCACGGATAGGCCCAAAGGCCGTGTGCATAGTGCTATTTTCCACGAGCGGAAGAGGGGCCGAGGTCCGTTCCATAAGCTCGAATTGAAGAGTGTTGCTTACTCCGTTCCTATGGTGGACAGCAACTCGTACGTTAGCCACCACATGCCAATCAGCCAAAAAGCCCCATGCAGAGACCTCCACGGGTGTGATATAGGTAACTGGGTATCCGGCGTTGCTGGGGAAAGTACCGTGCAGCTTAGCCTGGTCTTCTATGTAGCGAACAACTGCACCTTCCGGAGGCTGTTCTATGAAGAGCGGCGGCGGGTGTTGGACGCGCGGGTCGTAGTCGCACGTACCGTTCCATAGGCTGCAACCTCCCAGGTCGGAGGTGTAAAGCACTAGCGAGCTACAGGCAACTGCCAGGACCACGAAACCGGCAGATAGCCATATACAACCGCGCTTTCGCATCTGATAGGTACCGCCTCCCCGGTCTCGTTACCGCTGCACTAAACACACGCTCGTCTGTGCCTGTAACGATTCTAGCGTCGTAAAGTTGCGGAAGGTAAGGCGCAGCTACTTTACTGGCAAGGCTACTATTTAGTACATTAGTCCCACAAAATTACCAAAACTATTGCCCCAGAACGGTACCTCTTGTAAGATGCTCCTATAAAGGTATAATCTAATGTCTGCTTACCCGTGGGCGCTGTCAAGGTGTGAGAGCAGATGAGGAAAAGCACCGGCGAACTCCTGGCTGGCAAGCAAACTAACCAAATGAAAGTGGGGCAAGCATGCAGGACATGATGCAACGGGGCATAGCCGCCTCCGAGGCTGGGGACAAGCAGACGGCCAACGCTATATTCCGCCAGGTGGCCGAGTATTACCCCAATAACCTGGAAGTGTGGGTATGGTTGGGGTGGTCCAGCCCGAACCTGGACGAGGCAGAAGCGGCCTTCACGCGCGCCGCCCAGTTGGACCCAGGCAACGAAGAGGTCGCACTGGGCCTGCGCTGGGTCTCCTCGCAACGTCCCGCCGCGCCACAACCGGCGATGGAAATGGAAGCACAGCCTCGTGAAGAGGCCCCGCAGACGCAGCAGGAACAGCAGACCTGGGAAGAACAGCCTGTGGCCCAGGCTTCTCCGACCATGTCCGTTGCCGAGGATGTGCCCCAGTACGACCCGGCTCCCAGGCAGTCGCCCGCCCGTAGCGTGAACGAAATGCTGCACCAGGCTGTCAGGACTGTGCAAAGCGGCGACAAGAGCACCGCCAATAGGATGTTCGAGCACATCCTCTCCCAGCGTGCTTCGGACCCCGACATCTGGGTATGGTTTGGCGGCACGAGCAACAACCTGGACGACGCCGAGACCGCCTTCCGCCGCGCCCGCGAGATCGACCCCTTTAACGAGAAAGCCACGCTCGGCCTGCGCTGGGTCTCCCTCCGCAGACAACTAGCCTTCGCCACCGCCATGCCCTCAACGCTCGAGCCGGTTGCAAGCACAGCCGAATCGGCCCCGCGCAAGGAAGGCTTCTTCAGCAGGTTCTTCAAACGGTTCAGCAGGTCGTCATAGGCAACAAGAGACGGAAACGCAAAGACGCAAAGAACGCAAAGGACGCGCAGAGATTAAGGATTGTTCGCGAAGAGATAAGAGGACCATGGTACGACAAGATGTACCATGGTCCTCTTTGCATTACAAACCTCAATAACCTTGGCGCGTTCTTGGCGTTCTTTGCGTCTTTGCGTTTTCGTCTATTAACATTGGCGCGGTGGCGTTTGGTTCGTTGCAAAAGGGTAGGGCCGTCGTTATAATTGGAGTGGATAACTCGCGTGTAGGTACTAAGTAGAGGTAAACTGGAGGTAGGACACTGGAAGCAAACGCGTTGGCACGTCAGGTGGTGGAGATCGCCTCGGACCGCAAGGCTGAGGACATAGTGATGCTCGATATTGGTAAGGTGTCGATCATCGCGGACTACTTCGTGATATGTACTGGCACAGGCGACCGCCACGTACGGGCCATAGCCAGGGAGATCGATGAGAAGCTGGGCGACCAGGAGATCAACCCGCTCAACGTAGAGGGGCTGAACGAGGCCAGGTGGGTGTTGATGGACTACGGTGCGGTGCTGGTACACATTTTCGACAGCGACACTCGCGACTTCTACCGCCTGGAACAACTCTGGACCGGCGCTCAGACAGTTCTCGTAGTGCAGTAACGTAAGAACGTAGTGCAGTTAGGGCGCGCTTTAGACATCAAGGAAGATGCAATGCAGCTCAGGACCGAAAACAGCGTACTCAAGATCGGCAACAGCGGCCAGCCGGCTATCAGCCTGGCTATATCCCCCAGAGCCAAGACCAGCCACCTCATGACGGGCCTTGTAATAGGCGCGCTCTTGGGTTTCGTAGCAGGCTCCCTCGCCACTCTCCTCGTCGGAGAGAAAAGCCTGCTACTGGTGCAACACCTCTGGAACCGCCTCACCGGCGTAAACGAGAACGGCGAGAAGGTGCATTTCGAATTGCTGTTGCAATGACACGTGACGCGTAACTCGTAACTCGTAAAGCGGCTCCAGGGACCAAGTACCCTTAGAGCCGCTTTGTTGCTTATTGCACCCTTAGGTGTTACGTGTTGCGTGTTGCCTACTACTCATCGTCCAACGCGCCATCGTCTCCATCTCCCGCTGCGAAGGCTTCTGGATCGTAGTCTTCCATCACCTTTTCGGGGTCTTCGCCCTTCTCGATACGGGTGAGCGCCTGGTCGAATTCGGGGCCCATGTCCAAGTCTTCACCCAGGCTCTCCTTCATCTGCCGGGCCCATCGGGCCACCTGGCGGGGGTCGTCCTGGTCGATCCCCGCCATGAGGTCGTCGTCCATCGCGCCCATGCTGTTCTCGCCCAGGTCGGCACCCATCTCGGTATCGTACTCGGGGCTGCCCCCTGCACGAACGGCACGCGCCCGGGACATCACGCGCCTCAACTCAGGGCTGCCACAGCGGGGACATCGGTTCTCTCCAGCTGCGGCCCTTGCCTCAGCGACGCTGAAGCTGGTAAAGAAAAGACTCACCTTGCGGCCACACCCGCCGCACTTGTACTCGTATATCGGCATCGTTTGCAAACCCTCTACAGTAGTTTCTAACCTCGAATTGTAGTATAGCGCGGCACGACATGCAAGGTTGGGCAGCGGTACCTGTGGTATAATATCCACCACGTTGGACCTGCCCGCTACAGTGGAGAGGCTGCTTGCGACTCTGCGCGACGTGCCGTCCCGCGAGTGGGGATGGCTCTTTGCGGGGCTGATGCTGCTGTGGGCGCTCTCGGAACTCTTCGTCGGGCGGCTGGGGCTAGACGTACGTTCGCTGGAGAGCGACCGGGGTTCCGCCATGCTGGTGCTGGTGAGCGCGGGCATTGCGGTGCTCCTGGCAACGGCAGCAAGCACGTGGCGATTGCTGCCTGTCAGGGCTGATTGGGTACGATGGGCGGGACTTGGCATCATGGCTGCGGGGCTTGCGCTGCGGGTGTTCTCTATCCTGTGGCTGGGGCCGATGTTTACCCGCCTGGTGCAAATACTACCCGGCCACCGCCTAGTGAACAGCGGCCCCTACCGTTTCGTGCGCCACCCCTCCTATAGCGGCCTACTACTATTCTTCATCGGGCTGGGTGTAGCGCTGGGTGATTGGCTGTCGGCGGCTATCATGCTCGTGGTGCCGGCGTTAGGCGTGCTCTACCGCATCCGGGTGGAGGAAGAGGCGTTGTTTGAGGCGTTCGGGGAGGAGTACCGTGTGTATATGGACAGGGTGAGCAGCCTGCTTCCGTTGCCCAGGAGACCGAACATGCCCCGTTGAACTGAGTGCTTCCATATAACAATAACTTCGGCAGGTCAGAAAATTCACGGCTATTCGTAGCTAGAAGGGCATCAACACGTGGCCGAAACCCCGCTCCGCCAGCAATACCTCAACATCAAGAAGCAGTACCCCGACACCATTGTCTTCTTCCGGCTGGGCGACTTCTACGAAACGTTCGACAACGACGCCGCGATTGTCTCGCAGGTGTGCGACGTGGTGCTCACCGCCCGCCCCACCTCCAAGGACCAACGCATACCGATGGCGGGCGTGCCCTACCACTCGGCGGAGGGCTACATCGCCAGGTTAGTGCAGGCCGGCTACAAGGTGGCGGTGGCAGAGCAACTGACCGCCCCTATCGTAGACCAGGAGACCGCCGCCCGCCGCATCCGCCTGGGCAAGAAGGAGTCGGCCATCACCGCCAACTGGGCCGAATTGGGCGTGCCCACCCACCAGGTAGGTAAAGGTCGAGAGCTGGTGGAGCGGGACGTGGTGCGCATTGTAACCCCAGGCACCATCACTGAACCAGGCATGCTGGACGCTCGCCGTAACAACTACATCGCCGCGGTAGTAAGCAACGGGCAGGCCGCAGGGGTAGCCTACGCCGACATCACCACAGGCGAGTTTGCCACCACCGAAATCCGCAAGCTCACAGCGGAACTGTCTATAGCCGTGCAGCAGGAGATAGACCGCCTCAAGCCCGCCGAATTGCTGGTGCCGAGCGACGACATGGATGGGCAGCCGGGTAGTATGGCGGCGTACAGGCTGTGGGCCAAAGACGGCAACGAGCAAGACAACAGGGGCGGGAGCAACGGCACGAACGGCCACCATCGCCAGAATGGCCTCACTCTGCCCCACCAAACCGAGACGGACCCGCACAACTGGGCATTGGACCCCGCGCGGCAGAGGCTGCTCAAGCACTTCTCTGCGTCGTCGCTGGAGCCGTTTGGGTGCGCGAGGCTGCCGTTGGCGATAAGGGCCGCCGGGGCGCTGCTGGCTTACATAGGCGAGACCAACCGTTCGGCGCTACACCAGCTTACCCGGCTCGTCACCTACTCCACCGAGCAGTACATGACGCTCGACCTGCAGACGCGCCGTAACCTGGAGATAGCCGACAGCCCCGGCGGCCGCCGCAACTCCCTCCTGGCGGTGCTGGACGAGACCCGCACGCCTATGGGTTCCCGCCTGCTGGGCCGGTGGCTCAACCAGCCGCTGCTCGACATTGCACGGCTGAAGGCGCGACAGGATGCCGTGGAGGCGTTCTTCGACAATGGCACGTTGCGAATGGAAGCCCGGTCTCTGCTCAACAACTTGCCCGACCTGGAGCGCCTGTGCACCCGCGCCGTGCAGGGTACGGCGGGCCCGCGCGACATGGTAGCCATCAAAATGGCCCTCGACCGCCTGCCCGATATCCACGCTACCCTGGCGCAGGTCAGCGGCCCGGCGAACAAGGTGATAGGGCACCTCTCCAACCGCATACAGCCCTGCGAAGACCTGTCGGAGCTGATTGGACGCGGTATTGCCGACGACCCACCCGCCATCCTCGGCAACGGGGACGCTATACGTCCTGGCTTCAACGCGGAGCTTGACAAGGTCCGTAGCATGTCGCGAGACGCCAAGGGCTGGATAGCGGGGCTGGAGGCGCAGGAGAAGGAGCGCACAGGCATCAAGAGCCTGAAGGTGGGCTACAATAAGGTATTCGGCTACTACATCGAGATATCGAACGCAAACGCCGTCAGTGTACCGCCGGAGTACATACGCAAGCAGACGCTGGTGGGCGCGGAACGGTACATGACACCGGAGTTGAAGGACTACGAGAGCCAGATACTCAACGCCCAGGAGCGCCTGAGCGAGCTAGAGCGGGCGGCCTTCGGTGAGGTGCTGGGGCAGGTGGCCGCCTCCGCGCCCAGGCTGTTACAGGTGGCCGAGGCGCTGGCCCTGCTCGATGTGTTCAGCGACCTTGCGGAAGTGGCCGTGCGCTACTCCTACACCCGCCCCATCCTGGACGGCGGTTCGGCCCTGCACATACGAGAAGGCCGCCACCCCGTAGTCGAACGCACGTTGCGAGACGACCTCTTTGTGCCCAACGATACGCACCTCGATAGCAAAGAGGCGCAGATTGTGCTGCTCACCGGGCCTAACATGGCGGGCAAGAGCGTCTACATCAAGCAAGTGGCGATAATCGTATTGATGGCTCAGATTGGGTCCTTCGTGCCCGCCGAGGAGGCCCACGTCGGGCTGGTGGACCGCATATTCACCCGTGTGGGCGCGCAGGACGACATAGCTACGGGGCGCTCTACCTTCATGGTGGAGATGGAGGAGACGGCCTACATCCTCAACCACGCCACCGACCGTTCGCTGGTCATCCTGGACGAGATAGGACGCGGCACCTCTACCTATGACGGCCTGGCAATCGCCCGCGCGGTGGTGGAGTACATACACAACTCCCCACGCCTGGGTGCCAAGACGCTCTTCGCCACCCACTACCACGAGCTAACCGAGCTTGAGAAGATACTGCCCAGGGTGCGCAACTACAACGTAGCCGTGAGCGAGGACGCGGACAAGGGTGTGGTCTTTCTGCATAAGATAATCGAAGGCGGCGCGGACCGTTCGTACGGCATCCACGTCGCCCGGCTGGCAGGGCTACCCCGCGCCATCCTGCGCCGCGCCGAGGACGTGCTACAAGACCTTGAAGCAGGCGGCACCAGGGAGTCGCGCCGCAAGACGATGCAAAAAGCCCCCGAAGCCCTCCAAATCCAGATGGCCTTCGATTCGGCCTCCGCGCCCGACCCCCTCCGCGAGCAGCTACAGGAGTTGCGCCCCGATGAGATGTCGCCGTTGGAGGCGCTGGGGGTGTTATACGAGTTGCACAAGAAGGCAAAGGAAGGTTAGGATGGTTGTAGAATAGGTGCTCTAACAAGGAGTGAGTATGAAGCTGAAAGTTGTAGTGCATGAAGCCGAAGAAGGTGGATACTGGGCGGAAGTACCTGGTATTCCCGGCTGCGCGACACAAGGTGACACTTTCGAAGAACTGCTACAGAACCTATATGAGGCCGTCGAAGGCTGTCTCAGCGTCGACGTGGAAGCCCCGGAACTAACAGACAAAGACAGAGTGTTTGAGATTGCGGTATGAAGACGGTCTCTGGAAGGGAGTTTACCAGAGTACTTGAACTGCACGGTTGGACCTTGCTGCGCGTCCAAGGCAGCCATCATATCTATGGTAAACCAGGTAGTGTTGTTCGCTTGTCAGTTCCAGTTCACGGGAGTAAGCAACTCAAGGTTGGATTACTCAAGCATCTGCTCAATATGGCGGGTCTGTCTGAAGATGATTTGTAATGAATGGTCTTGATGAGGTGTTGCCAAGAAGGCCACTGAAGTCCAGGAGAACACGGTGACTGAAAAAGCAGCAACACCTGGAAAGCCAGACGCTTCAACAGGTTATATCCAACTTCGGGAGGTAACGGAAGCCGACCTCCCCATACTCTTCGAGTACCAACTCGGCCCCGAAGCCAACTACATGGCCGCCTTCACCGCCAGAGACCCCTCTGACCGCGACGCCTTCATGCGACACCGGACCAAAATACTTGCGGACGACAGCATTGTAAAGAGCACTATAGTGCATAAGAGTCAGGTGGTGGGCAACATCGTCCGCTTTGACCAGAACCGCAAGCCGGAAATCGGTTATTGGATAGGGAAGGAACACTGGGGCAAGGGCATTGCTACGAAGGCCCTGCTAGTGTTGCAGCCGGCCTTCCCGTAGTGTACGGCTGTGAGTCTCCGGGCTTACCCCTGGACAATTCTCCGGTGTATACTGGGATCTATCTCCGTGCTTTTGCTATGTAGCACTATTTCCGCGAGAAGGTCCCTTGATGAATGCGGGTCCGCCCAAACTGCCCTTTCCCGTGAGTTCCTCGGTGTTGGATGCTGCAGCGCTGGCCGCGGAAATAGAGCGCACGTATCCGATCGCGGAACCACGAACCTGCCGTCTTTACCGGTCGTACACCAACGATGTCTACAACCTGCAGACCGCAGACTCGTCTTATATCGTCAAAGTGTACCTGGCGGGCTGGCGCACCTACGGAGAAGTAGCCTACGAGCTTGATGTTCTCACCCATTTGCGCCGGCGCGATGTACCCGTTGCTGCTCCGCTGGCGCGCCATGATGGCTCCCTGATCGGGACGGTGGTGGCACCCGAAGGTGCCCGTGTTGTGGTCCTCTTTGAGGCGGCCACTGGAGCCAAGCCCAGGCCGCCTTTTACGCCTACTCTCTATTATGATTTCGGCCAGGCTGCGGCCCGACTGCATTCGGCGTTAGATGATTTCGCCAGTCCTCACCCGCGGGTACCACTGGACTTCGCGTATTTCCTGGACAGGCCGTTGCAGATGCTTGCTCCTTATTTCGTAGGCCGGGCAGCGGACTGGGATTTTCTCTGCAACCTGGCGGAGCGAGCACGGACACGCCTGGGCCAATTAGTGGCCGCGGGCCTGGACTGGGGGGTGTGTCATGGCGACCTCACTCTCGATAATCTCCATGTAACAGCAGATAACACCCTTGTGTTGTACGACTTCGATTCGGGTGGGCCGGGGTGGCGAGCAGCCGATCCATATGGCGTGTTCCAGTTCCAGACAGAGGAACACAATGGGGTGTGGGATGCCTTTCTCGCGGGCTACCAGGAGGTCCGCCGGTTCAGTGCGACTGATATTGCCGCAGTGCCCTGGTTCGTGGCTCTCTACATCATTTATGGGCTTGGGTTTGACGCCAGTCTATCGGTGAAACGCCGCGGCCAGTGGGTTGTTAGTGACGCATACTTCGACCGCGAACTGGCACGGCTGCGCCAGTGGGACGCCACGTTCCTGGCATGACCGGGACGAGGGAAGATACTACTTGCTCCAGTAATCGGCAAGTGAGGCTTCGGCCACCATGGGCACGACCTTGAGGATGTACGCTGCGGCGCGCACCATGCAGTCCTCGACGATGTGCTGGACTTCCTCGGCTATGTCGGCGCGGGCTTCCACCACGATTTCGTCATGTACGGTGTTGACTGTGCGGGCATCCCAGTCGCGCAGGGCGTTGCGCAGGTAGATGAGGGCGAGCTTGGTCATGTCGGCGTTGCAGTTGTGCACGACCAGGCCGTTAGCCATGAACTGGTGGGTCTCGCTGTTCACCACGTCGTACATGTCTATCCACTCGTCGGTGAACTCGACGCTCTTCACGCGCACGCCGCGCCCATAGGTCTTGTTCCGGGGAGCAGCCACGACCTCCACGGCTTTCGCTTGCTTCGCCCGGTTCATAAAGCCTATGCTCCGGCAGAAGATGGGCATATCCTTCTTGATGATGCAGACGTTGACGCGGTCGGCGCAAATGTTGATACGGCTACGCACCCCGAACAGCAATAGTGCCTGCTGTATCTCACGTGCCCAGGCCAGGTGCTTGTCACGTTGCCCGAACGCCAGGAACGCCCCATCTCGGTTGACCGTGCCGTCGCCGTCGAAGAGGCCGCGCAGGTATCCAGCCAGTACGCGGCTGTCCTGCCAGGCACAATCCGGCACGCGCTGCTTGACGCCAAGCTCGTGCAACTGCTGCGCCAAACCCCTGGACGACACAGTCAGCTTATGGAAGCGCTTCGGTCTGCTTTCCGTGGAGCGAATACTATGCCCAACGTGCCCTAGCTCAGCGCTGATAGTCTGGAGTATAGGGAGTAAGACCTCTTCATGCTCGGCCACCATGAGCGCCGCCGTGCTGGACCTGACCGTGCCGTCCGAGGCCAGCCTACCGAGCCACTCGCCAAGGGCCCCTGGGTCGCTGATTTGGCTGAGGCTCGTGTCCTTCGCGTTCCAGGAGCCGTTGCAGCTATGGGCGGGTATGTTTACAGGCAATCCCCAGTTCGGCACGGCCTCGCCCAACACCACGCGCTGCTGCGGCTTGAACTCGGCGGGGGTCCGCCACAAGTCAGTGCCCGATGTGGGCCGCACCAGGAAACGATGGTCGGGGCTGCACTCAATATAGTTGCCGTCCCACAGGTGGACCTTTACCTTCTGCTTCTTGCCGCTGTACACGACCACCGCCTGGGAGAACCGGCTGCCGTCCCATACCGAGACTACCTCACCGCGCATGCTCGCTATGGGTACGTAGCCGCGCGTTTCCTCAAATATGCGGGTGTCGCCACTGACGCACCCCTGGATGGGCGAGTTCTTACCCTGGCGCTCGATAGAGGCTATCTGCTTGCGCCACTCGTCCTCGTTGATCTTCTTGAGACCCTCGTCGGGCATGCTGTAGAAACGCTTGCGGCCCAGCATGGTGACCGAGTAGCCGTTGCGCACGGCGTCCCGCGCGGCCTTGTCGAGCCACTGCTGCACGCCTGGGTACGCCTTGAAGTAGCGGGCGATTAGCTCTTTGGCCTCGTCCAGCGTCACGCCCAGGCGCGGGGCCAGGCCGCCCGGACCCATGCCGTACGCCAGGCCGAAGTTGATAGCCTTGGCCGCCGAACGTTGCGACTTCTGCACCTGCTCCAGCGGCACGTTGAACATCTGCGAAGCGGTCAGAGAGTGCAAGTCGCCGCCTGACTGGAACGCGCCCACGAAGCCGGGGTCGCCGGATAGTTCTGCTAGGATACGAAGTTCCGCCTGGCTATAGTCGCAATTGTGGCTGACGAAGCCCTGCGTGATGTAGGTTGAGGTACCCTCTATTGTCAGGTCGTACACGTGCTGGACGCCTGCAGGGCTTACTTCTGTTACCCTGTCGAAGAGAATAGAGTTATCCAGCAAGTGGTGCAGGCCCAGATGTCGCGCGGCCTCTGGGGCTTCAGCCCGCACTCGCTCAGCTATAGCCACCGTGACAACGCTTCCCCTGTTTCTGGTGTTGGCGAGAAGCTGATTGACTTTTCTTGACGTGCTCCGAGTTTGGACTAGCTGTCGAGCCTTGGCCTGAAGGTTGGGCATGGCACCATGCTCTTGCTTGACTTTGCGGGTCAGCAGCTTTACAAGTTCCGTGCGTTTCCTTCTAGACAGAAAGCCTATATGCTGGTAAAAGGCTTTATTCCATGCCGAAGGGATGGTAATGAACCAGATGTAGCCGCAGCCTTTGCCGTGTTCTTCCTTCCTTCGCGTGGCAGCGATGCCAAGCACCGAGAGTAAGGCTTGTACCTCGCGCGCAAGTTCTTCATGTACGGTAGAATAGCTTATCTTACCAGTGTCAGTGCTTTGAACGGAGCCGTCTGCCTCGAACAGACCCCGCAGATAAGCTGCCACAATGGGCCTGGAAGACGACCACAAGAAAGCGGGAACCCGCTCCTTGGAAGCACCTATGGATTCCAACCAGCGTCTGATTTGCTTGCTATACACGCGCAGGTCTATGACGCCCCGGTAAGAATAGCTCTTCGGCACATAGGAGAGGAGTTGCTGACTGATATTATCCAGGTACTCGGCTACGTCTGTATCGTGCTGATTTACCACCCACCCAATGTAGTCCTTGATGAACGTACCATCTCCCGTGATGTAGCCGAGTAAGAGCGCAAGCTCTTCCGTCACTGTAGCGGGTAGTGCCCTATTTACAGCGTTGAAATGTCCCTCCTGTGAGTAGGGCAACTGGAAGTGAGTCCCTTCAAATGCTTCGCCGGAGCCTACCTTAATGGCTATGGCCGCGGCCTCCCTAAGGCTACTAACGTCTTCCCAAACGTAATCACCCTCACCATTCAACACGCGGACTCTATGCTCAGGCGTGGCTACCAGTTCGTAACCAAGGGACGTTCTTAGCCGAAGTGTTGGCCTGCTGCCCTGGTCTATGACGCGCTGGACAGGCCGAGTGCTGCCATCTTCTTGGATCACTTTATCGCCAACAACAACTTGCTCTATTGGAATAAGCCCGCGGGTCGTCAGCACGCGAGTACCTTCTGCAACGCAGGTGATGAGCTTATATCCTTCCGTAGCGATAAAACACTTGCGGAAGTCGGAGGTGGCGGGTATTTGCTGCACGTTGGGCTTGGTACACGAAAACCTCCCTGTGTCCGCGCCATGCTGGTTGAAATCGGGGTGGATGCGGCCTGTCCTGGGGTTGATGAGGCCCAGCACGTTCTCGCCGAAGGCCGACAGAGTCTTTTCGTGCGAGCGGTATTCCAGCAGCTTGGCGACGGCGGGGTGGTTGAACTTGGACAGCGTGGCTTCGCTCGTGTCCGGTAGGTCTACGCCCAGCTTGCTGAACACCTCCATTAGCTGCGTGGACGAGTTCAGGTTGATGGACGGGATGCCGAACATCGTGGCCTGCATCGTGGCGGGCTGGAGCATATCGCTTAGCTCCACTGCCGTCCTCTCGCGCTGCACCGCTACGTCCTCGATGATCTTGCGCCACTTGGCGACGTCGATCTTCACGCCCGCAAGCTCCAGGTCGCCCACTGCGGCAATGCACTGGAACTCCAGCTCTGCTATGCCTTCCAGCTTGTGTCGCTCAAGCTCCTTCTTCTGCAAGTGCCAGATCGGGATCATGATGAAGGCGTCGCGGGCGGCGTAGTGCAACTGCTCAGGGGCCAGGTACGCGTCGCCGTTGTGCGCCAGCTTGTAGAACGCTTCGCGCACCGACTTGTCGAGCACCGCCCCTACGTAGCGCGCCGCGATCTGCTTGAGGGAAATCTCGCGGCCCAGCCCCGCCGTGCATATGCGCTCCGCGAGCATCGTGTCGTACATGTTCGTGAGCGTGATGCCGCACTGTTGCTTCAGCATCTCGTACTCGAACTTGGCGTTCTGGGCAATCTTGAGGACGTTCGCGTTCTCCAGGATGGGCTTGAGGGCGAGGGGCACCACCCGCTTGCAATCGACAATGTAGACCTTGTCGGTGGTAGCTACCTGCAGGAGCAGCAACTCGGAGACGTGAGGGTCGAGGCCAGTGGTCTCGGTGTCCACACCCAGCACCTTTTCATGCGCCAGTAGCTCGGCCACCTGCGCCAGCCGGGAGGGATCGTTTATCAGCTCGTACTCAAAGTCGTTGTAGTTGCCGGGCGACGTTGCCTTGGCAGATTCAGCTTCAGCTGTGGCTGCGGCAAAGCCACCTGCACCGGCTTCACCCTCGCCGAAGAGCGTGAAAGGCACCGTCTCAGCAATTGCGAGGTCCAGGCCCGAACCGTTGCCGTTGCCACTGCCGTTCTCACTTTCAGCATGGTGGCCGTTACCATTTCCGTTGCCATTTCCATTGCTGGTGCTGTTCGAGCCGGCATTGCCGTTGATGTAGGTGGTGTTCGCCTGGACGGCAGCGGCGTCTTCGGTGGTTGTCTCCGCGGCCATGTAGTCGAAGTAGAGCTGGAAGTAATAGTCGTCGCCGCGCTTGTTATGGCGCTTCTTGGGAACGATAGAGACGGTGGTCTCTACTACGGTCTCTGTAATGGTGACTGCTTCCGGTTCTGGGACTGGAGTCGCTTCGGGTGCGAGCAGTTCGTCGGGCCGTATCCCGAGGTCCGCGTGCATGAGCCGAGACTCTACATGCTCCTGGGGCAGCGTCGCGCCGCAGTGCTCGCAGACCACAACCGAAGGCATCTCACCCCCTGCGTAAGGGGGAAGCGCCGAGTAGTGTTCGCATGCGGAGCAGAAAAGGGTCATGGGGAATTTGGGAATTGGGAATTCGGATTGCGGATTTGTGTTGGAGTCTTATTATACGGCTTTGTGGAACGGAAGTGCGGGAATACACAGACGAAAAAGCAGCCTTATCGAGGTTGCGTGACGATATTCTTAGGAGCGATCGCAAAAATGAGAACGTCGAACGTGAGCACCCAAAGTAGGACCTTGTCATTTCGAACGTAGTGAGAAATCTCGTCCCTTAGCACCCAAATACTACCTTTCCTACGGCATAGAGCTAGAGTCGCGTGAGAAAAGGGCAACATTGGGGTGGAGGACGAGATTTCTCACTACGTTCGAAATGACAGGATAGGGCTTATGTGCCCTTGTTCTACAGCTTTGCGACCTCCTACTGACGTTCTTTCGTTAGTGCTGCGCTCAAAATGACTAAGACGGAGCTTGGGTGCTCATGTCTAGCGCTACTATTTTCGAGATGACTTCTGGTGGGTTGGCGTCAATAGGTGAACATCCGTTAGCCGGTCTGGGGCTTTTGGCCGCACGCCAATAGCAGGGGTATGATGATTACGTGGTCCGCGGCTTCAAACGCCTCGGCCTCGGAGATAATCAGGCCCACCTCGGCCTCCGTGATGATGCCGCTTTCCACTAGCGGTTGTAATTGTTCGGGAGTGGGCATGGGCACCACCTGACTCAAGTCAACGAGCCGGCTATGCGCCAATATCGCCTCAATGTCCAGGCTCTCGAAGCCACCTTGCTCGAGGATTCGCAACAAGCTCCTACCTACCAGCCGGTTCCCTCCTTTGCTTGCCTGGTCCTGCTGCATAGCCTTGTTGACCCTCTCGTCAACCGCCTTAATCTCATCGCTTGCGGGTGGGTCGAATATGTTCAGTTGGTCATCCACGTCGGCGATTACCAGCTTACCACCCGGCTTTAGCACCCGCAAGACCTCTCCCACCGCGCCTACAGGGTCCGGCAGGTGCTGAAACAGGTAGCGGCCATAGGCGAAGTCGAAGGTGTTATCCGGAAAATCCATGCTCATGACGTTGCCCTGCACAATCTCCCATGTACCTGCTGCGTTCCCCCGCAGATAGTCCTGGGCCTTGTCAATTAAGAGTGCGTCGTATTCAACGCCGGTTACTTTCCCGCCGAGCACCAATCGCGCTAGCTGCTCGGTCACGAAACCTGGGCCACTGCCAAGCTCCAGGACCGACATATCGTCCGTGAGACCCCACCACCGCAGATCGCGCGCCTCTTTCTCCCAGGTCATCATCAATTGCTGCCGGAGCCGTTCCACCTCGCTGTCGACGCCGATTGGCATCTCACTCACATTGTAAGAAGACACTCTTTCGTCTGACATGGCTCGAAACCCTCCTTCTTGAACTTCGACACACGGCACGTGAATGTCCCAAACCGAACCGGGACACCAGCCCTGAGACTAAGCCTGTAGTACAATCTCCCCTGCCGCTTCACCTAATAGTACCACGCATTTAACTTGCCATAACATTAAGCGTTCTGCTACACTCACTGCAACCGGGCGAGGCCTTACTCGTCATGCTTGTACGACACACCCTGAAAATCGGAGCAAATCATGCGCAAAGTACCCGAAGCCCGGCACGCAATGCGAAGGCACACACTCTCCTTCATTCTCGTAGCCCTGGTATCGGTGGCTCTCGCGGGCTGCCAATCGCCAGGCGGGGCAGGCTCTCAGCCGCAGTCGTCTAAGAGCGACGGGCAAGGACAAACGCTACCCGCAATCACAGAGCCGACCAGCACGCCCTCGCCGGTGCCCCCAACGCCCACAACGGGACCACTCCCCGCCAACGGCCCGGCTGATGCTTCTACCGAGCCTACGCCTACCACACCGGAGAGCCAGGCTGCATCAGGCCCCAGCGTGTGGACCCAGTACAGCCGCACAGGCGCGGATGGTACGCGTCTCAGCTACCGCTACCCTCCCACCTGGACGGAAGACCTGACTTACTGCCCCAATAATAAGAACGCCAACCAGGGCCTCGGCTCGCACCTGCCTCCCGGTTGTGCCAGCACCGATTTCCTCTTCGGGCAGAAGGCTGCGAGCGTGGCATCAAGCATCAAGTCAGCGCAGAGCAAGACGCGGAATGCGGGCGGTATGCAGGTCGTGACGCAGGTAGATACGCCTACCGACACCAGCAAGGCGTCCAGCACCTACACTGTGCTCGTCTACAACGCCACTGGCACACCCGTTTCGGGTTTTGTGACCTATATCGGCCCCGGCACTTCTGAAGCCGACAGCAAGGCCATTCTGGCTACCCTGGACGATCTGGCATCTACCGTCACCGTGGAGAAATAACGTCTTGGCCCGCATCGTAGCACGCAACCTCAATACCAACCTGGAGGACCCCTCGCCCCATACCTGGGAGGCTGGGCGCTTCATCATGTCGATAGCGTGCCTGGTGCTGCTTGGCGTATCATCAGGGTGGCTGGCGGCGAATATCGTGGAGGCGGCACCGAGGCCTCCCGCGAGCAAGGGCCCGGCTGCACCTCAGACAGGCGGGCTGGGCATGGCTACGACGGGGTGGGTCACCACTCTGTTCGTGGAGCCTATTACCTACGAGAGCACTGGCTATTACTACGACCAGAACAATGCGCTGCAGTACGCATCGTACACCTTCCACCACGGTATAGACGTATCGGGCGGCTGCGTGGCTGGACAGTACCCGGTATACGCGGCGGCTGCGGGTACTGTGGCCTTCGCGCAGTATATCACTGACGGCTACGGCACCCAGGTAGCTATCGACCACGGCTACAACGTGGGCGGCAACAGCATGTACACCTACACCTTCTACTCGCACATGGGCAACAGCGACACGGGGGCCATGTACCTGGCGGTGTCGCCGGGCCAGTACGTACAGGCGGGACAGCTAATCGGCTACCAGGGGAACGATGGCGCGGCCTTTGGGTCGTGCGAGCCCGATCCAGGCACCCACCTCGACTGGGAGATACGCGTTTCCAGTTCCGCGCTCGATTACAGCACGAGTATGCGCTATGGGGGCACTGCTGCCAGCCCCAATTTCTATACCTTCAAGCAGGTCAGCTACAGCGACTCCTCGCCGCTGTCGCAGGTGAGCGCCGGGCCCTTCTCAGGAGGTCCGCCTCCGCCCACGAACACGCCGGTGCCCTCACCAACCGTCGCGCTTCCGCCTCCAGGCCCCTGCGGCATGGCCTTCTACGATGTGCCAGCCGATTATTGGGCCTACGGCCACATTGCGAACCTGTTCTGCCGGGGCATCATCAGCGGCTACGGGGACTCGAACTTCCGCCCCAATAACAACACCACTCGCGGCCAGTTCACCAAGATGCTGGTGCTCGGCATGGGGTGGAACCTGTACAACCCATACTTCGCTACGTTCACCGACGTGGACTCCGGCAGCCCCTACTACCAGTACGTCGAGACGGCCCACCTGCGCGACGTAATCAGTGGCTACCCGGACGGCACTTTCCGCTCCAACACGCCCATCACCCGCGCGCAGACCGCCAAGATGCTCGTGGTCGCCAAGGGCTGGCAGCCAGCCTCTCCGGGTCTGGAGCACTTCTGGGACGTGCCCAACACCTCCTGGGCCTATGGCTACATAGAGACAGCCTACGCCAAAGGGGTCATCAGCGGCTACTCCACCGGCTTCTTCAAGCCCGACCTGGAGGTCACCCGCGCTCAGCTATCGAAGATGCTGACGATGGCGATGCAAACGCCGTGACGGACGATAGACGATAGATGATGGTAGGAGATGCTACCCACTATCGTCCGTCGTCCATCGTCCGCCTAAGCACTATCCACACAATCTCCGGCCTGGCTCCCCAGCGAATCGGAGGGTAGCCGCCGAGGCCGTTGCTGATATACATGAGGGTGTCGTTCAGCTTGTGGAAGCCCTCGGCGTAGCGGCGGTTGTAGCGGGAGGATACGAGCATGGGGCCGATGAGGGGCAGCTTTATCTGGCCGCCGTGGTTGTGCCCGGACAGCATCAGGGCTACAGGGTAGCGGGAGGCGGTTGGCAGGTAGTCGGGCAGGTGGCACAGCAGCACGATGCAGCTATCCGGTGGGATGCCTTGCAGGGCCACGTCGAGGTCGGCTCGTTGCGACCAGGGATCGGCCACGCCAGCAATGTACAGCCTCCCACCATCCCGTTCGAGCGCCACATGCTCATTGTGCAGCACTCTTATGCCAGCCCGTCGCAGGGCATCCGTGACATGGGCGTCGCTTTCATCGAACCTGTCATGGTTACCCAGCACCGCCAGCGTTCCCATGCCGCCACGCTCCCGCCCGGACCACTCACCAAGTGGCGCGAGCAGGCGTGACACCTCCTCGACATCCCGCTGCTCGGTTTGCGTGTCGCCTGTCAGCACAATCAGGTCTGGGGAGAGTTCCAGCGTCTTTTCTACCACGCAACGCACGAACTCCTTGGAAGTGAAGCCACCATAGTGAAAGTCCGAAAGCTGCACCATTGTGAATCCGTCAAACTGTCGGGGCAGGCACTTCAGTTTGACGGTACGGGTGGTCACCTGTAAGCGGAAGGCGTGGTTTAAGCCCGCAGGCACCAGGCGCATGTATGGGTTTTCGGGCAGGCCTGTCTTGAGCACGTGGGCTGTCAGATCGGCGTCCTCCACCACAGTGCTCACTACCTCACCGGGCACAGGCTTTGGGTGCGCCCTCCGGTAGACTTCCTGCGCTAGGTACCTGGCACCCAGCGCTACGAATAGGGTACGCAACAACCACCCCCTGGAGAAGGGAAGTAGCAAGGACCGCAAGAAGCCCCAGAACCCACCGCCCAGGAACGAGCGAACGAAACCAACAAGCGGCCAGAGCAACAGGTTCCCTACGATGAGCACCTGTTTGTAATTGCGGATTTCCAAGCCTATGAGCCGGGTATTGGTGACAAACACCCCAGCTACCGTGTAGCCAATAACGTGCAAGGCGACAGCTATGACATTCAGCAGTTTGTACATGGTGGTTCTGAAACGTGAAACGTGAAACGTGATGAGGTTTGCTCTATTAAGTACGTGAATACTCTCTATTGGTGTGAAAGGATCAAGTCCCAGCCCCTGTCATCCTGAACCTTCCCTTGTCATCCTGAGCGCAGCGAAGGATCAGACGCCCGTTCTTGACTCTTGGTATTGAGGGACATGGTTCCCCTTGCGCCCATCATACTGAATGTTGAGGACTCTCGCTTGCCCATCTGATCCTTCGCTGTGCTCAGGATGACAGAGGGGAGGCTTAGGATGCCACGGACAGGGCATCCCCCGGTCCCACAACTGAATTTAGGCAAAGCCGCGATGCTAGATCATGCGTCGTACGTACAGCAATCATGCCCAGTGTACCCCATCACGCTTCACGCTTCACGTTTCAGAACCTCGCTTTAGCCCTCCCAGCCACTCCGTGATGATATTTGCTACCTGCTCGGGTTGCTCGTCGTGGGGGAGGATGCCTGCGTGGTTGATCTCCTGCACTTGGGCAGCGGGGTTGGTTGCCAGGAAGACGGCTGCATCGGAGTAGGGGGTGAAGGTGGCCTCTCGGCCCCAGATGATGAGCACGGGCTGCTCCAGGCGGGTCCACGCCTCGTTCGCGTCCCAATAGAGGGTGCCGCCCACGAAGGCCGCAGGAGCGTAGCGAGCACCGGGCGCGTGGGAAGTGTTGTAATACTGCTCCACCAACTCGGTGGTTACGTGGCCGGGGTTGAAATAACTCTGCCGTTCGAGGTAGTAGCGGAGGCTGGGGCGGGAGACCAGGCCGTTGAACAGCCCCTCGCCTATGAGGGGCGTGCGGAAGAGGGTCTCTATCGCCTTACCCTGGGACGACTGCGCGGTCAGCCTCCTCAGTCCTGTTGGGCAGAAGAGCACGAGCGAAGTGATCCACTCGGGCAGCCTGGACGCCACTTCGATAGCGTGCGCGGCAGAGAGCGAGGAGGCTATCACCGTCGCGGGGCGCTGCACCACCTCCCGCAGAAGGTCCTCGATAAGCTCCATGTATAGCTCAGGCGTGTACTCGATGCTAGGCCTGTCGGAGAGGCCGTAGCCAAGCAGGTCGGGAGCGTAAACGTGGTATTTGCCCGAAAGCAGCGAGAAAGGATAGCGCATCTCAAAGGCCGACGCCGCGGCGTTATGCCCGTGCAATAACAGCAGGGGCGGGTTCGCGGGGTCGCCTCCCTGGTAGACCGCCACGTTGCCGTACCGCCACTTCCAGTACGTAGGCTCGAACGGTAGAGAAGGCTCCACTTCGCCGCCAGCCAGGGTGACACTCCGGTTGAACGCGCCCAATCCAGCGGCCGCCGCTACGCCCGCAGCCAACCCCAATAACCCCTTCCCTCGCATGGTAAGACTCCTCAGCGCCATGATCGTGATTGTGCTAATACTACGTTGCTTCTTCGGGCTAGGTGCATGAGATATGCCAGTAGTTATGCCTCCAACCAATAACGCATAGACCCCCTCCCTTGCGCAACGTGCTATAATTGACCTGGACCACTTGGATCCCGCACGGGACCGAGATGGCGGACAAGTTACATGTGATGCTTCACGC
>JAXDKH010000233.1:0-9137 GCA_034667185.1 Chloroflexia bacterium
AACCGCCGCCCGTACTTGTCCGCACTGCCGAATGCCTGCTCAGGGCCGAACAGGGTAAGCACAAAGCCCCCGGCGGGGTCGCTCTCGATGTCCACCAGCACCCCGCTCCGTTTGGCGATGAAGTAGACCTTGCGAAGCGCCTCCCCGGGCAGGCTGCCCAGGTTGAAGCGCACCAGCGTCGAATGGGCCAGCAGCGTCTTCACCATGCCCCGGTTGTAGAGGCGTAGCATCTCGGCGGCCGTAGGTCTCTCCCCTGTGTGCGCCAACACGGCAGCCGATTCGTTGTCGAGCTTCACCAGCACGTCAATGCTAGCCGGGTCGGAGAGGCCCCATTCCTCTGCGAGGCTCGACATGAATGCCGCACGCTCTTCGGGTGCGACAAAGCCACCGCGTGCGTTAGCGGCGTCCCACAGCGCCAGCCGCACGACCCCCGGCGAGTCGAGCCCGGAAGCGTGTAGAGCCGCTACCTCCTCGACAGGCAGCACATCCGACAGTGTAGGCTGCACGAACGAGTAGCAGGTCAGCAGGCACGCCTCGATGCAGCGCCCCAGGCGATAGTCGCCCATGACAGCTTCCATGTCACGCGAATCGTACTCACCACGAGTGCGGCCAACGAAGCCCTCAAACACCTCAATCGCCTGCTCCACCAGCTTCAAGCTCGCGCGTCCATGCAGCAGCTTGGGCACTACCGCAAACTCCCCATCGGCATCGCGCACGCCGCGCCGTTTTACGTTGGTGAGCGAGAAAAGCATTGTGGGGAATTTGGGAATTGGAATTTCGGATTTCGGATTTAGAAGAGGAGGGAGTAGGTGGGGACACCCCACACCCCGTCAGGGGAATACATGGCACCCCAACAAAACCGCAATCCGAATTCCCAATTCCCAAATTCCGTCAGCCTTGCCTCCTTCGGGAGATATTCTCCTCCGTCGTTTCCTCGGTGACTACTTCGTAGAGCACGGCTTCATCCATTTTTGGGCGGAGCACTCGGCCAAGACGCTGGATGAACTCGCGCTTGGTGGCGCTGCCACTCAGGATGATGGCTACATTCGCATCGGGTAGGTCAACGCCTTCGTTGAGCACGCGCCCGGTAGCCAGCTTGCTGAAGCGCCCGCTACGGAAGCCATCCAGTATCGCCTTTCGCTCGGCCGGAGGCGTTTTGTGGGTGACGGTGGGTATGCAGAAGCGCTTGCCGATATCGTCCACCAGGGCGTTGTACTCGGAGAAGACCAGCACCCGGTCGCCAGCATGGCGGGAGAGGAGTTGCGCGACCACTTGCAGCTTGCCGGAGGCGCTGAGGGCTATTTTGCGGGCGGCCTGGTGAGCCAGCAGGGCCTCGCGGGCCGCGTGATCGTTGCCACTGCGCCAGATGAGGTGGCGCTCGTAGTCGCTGCCGGAGCGCATGCTGATGCGGTGCTTGCGCAGGTACGCCCGGTAGACCTCCGCGGCACGCTCGTAGGCAGTGCGCTCGTCCCCGGTGAGCGCCACACTGATCTGCTCGGTGCGGTAGTCCGCGATGTGCCGCCCCTCACGCAGTTGGAAGGGGGAGCGCTCGTAGACAACAGGGCCGACAAGCTGGTTCAGGTCTGAGTGCCGCAGGTCGCTCCTGTCGGGGGTGGCGCTCAGGCCGAGGCGTGCGGTCGCAATGGAGCCTTCCGCGATTGTGCGGTAGGTGTCGGCGGGCAGATGGTGGACCTCATCGAACACCAGCAGCCCAAAGCCCTGGATGGAGCGCATGTGAATGGCCGCCGAGTCGTAGGTGATTACCGTAACCGGCTTCAACTCTTTGTCGCCCCCGCCCCAGGTGCCCACATCCTCAGGCGAGAGGTTGGTGTTGCCCAGAATAGAAGTCTTCCACTGGCCCAGCAAGTCGAGCGTAGGCACACAGATAAGGGTCTGGGTATTCAACTCGGAGATTGCCAGCAGGGCCACCAGCGTCTTGCCCGCGCCCGTGGGCAGCACCACCACGCCCTTGTGCCCTGCCGCCCGCCATGCCGCAATCGCATCCCGCTGATAGGGCCTGGGCTGCTGCTTGACCTCAACGGCGTGAGCTAATGGGTGGCGCAATTCGAAAAGCGGCTTCAGTGTATAGCGGTCCCGCAACGCGTCGCAAATCGCCGGGTAGTCTATTGGCAGCACGCGGAGGCCGTGGCGGCGCGAGTCTACTACGGTGCGGCCCCGCCAGCCTGCCGCGCTCAAGACCCCGCGCAGGTCTTCCGGCGTGGTGCCCCGGGGCGGGATGAGGAGGAGGTCATTGGCGGCGAGAACCAGAGTTACAGTGGGAAGAGTGTGCACAGGGCCGCTTTCTAGGGCTGCGTCTGGGGCGCGGCGGACGTGACCGTTTCTCTCTCGGCCAGGCGGCGGGCCTTTGCAGCGACACGATCCAGGCGGTGCTGCAACTCGGCGCGCTCGACGGCATTCGTGGCCCGTACCTGGGCGAGCAACGTGTACTCGGCGGCAGCGGCGTAGTCCTTCACCCGGTGCTCGTAGTGCTTGGCGAGTTCCAGGTAGGGGAACATCAGGTGGGTGCCCTCGGCGGCCAGGCGGTTCCAGATAGCTACCGCTTCCTCCTGCTGCTGGAGGTACTTGTAGAGGAAGCTCAACCGGCGCAGGGCCACCCCCCGCAACTCCGGCGAGGGGTCGAAATCGAGGCCCTTTGAGTAGGCACGCAGGCTGTCGGTGTAGCGGCCCAGGTCCTCGTACAGTTTACCCAGGCCGAACCACTCGGCGGCTTGCAGATCAGCCTCGTCGGGGCTGTCCAGGATGTTGCCCACGTGCCCGGTGAGGGCTACCAGGGTGAGCAAATCGTGCTCATTGTGCTCGAAAACCGGCAGCACGTGGCCCGCGTGACCCGCCCGCAGGTACTGGAAATAGAGGGACGGTATGCGCCAGCCCGGCACGTCGAAACCCCGGTTGAAGCCGAGCACCATCTGCTCAAGTGTCTCAAGCGAGCAGGAGGGTAGGCGGTCCTTCCACAAGCGGCGCGAGGGGCCAAGCATGTCGAGGTGGGGCGGGTCGCGCAGGATGCAGCGCACGCGGCTGTAGGTGAAGCGGGTCTCCAGCAGGGGCCAGTCGAAGCTCTTGCCGTTGAAGGTGACCACGGCGGTGAAGTTGGCGAAGAGGTCGTTCAGGGCGTGCAGCATGGCGCGCTCGGCGGACACGTCGCTGAGGAAGTACTGGCGAATGACCACCTCCTGCCCGTCATCCGAGAAATAGCCCACACCCACCAGGAAGACGTAAGTGCCGGTGCCCCCTGAGAGGCCGGTAGTCTCGGTATCGAGGAAGAGGAGCTTGCGAGCGTCCACGTCCCGCAGCGACACAGCACGGCCCGCCTCCCACAGCACATTGGGCCGCGAGTGCATCACGCTCCCAAGCACCACCGGCCCGCGAGCATGTGACACCGGGTAGCGGTGCTCGACCACAAAGCAGGGGCCTTCTGAGGTGTCGTGCCAGGTGCCGGACAGCGCGTGCTCTATCTTCAGCTTTTGGGTGGAGAATGGCGACAGAGGAGCTACTTGGGTCTGTGTCGCGTAGGGAGTTTCGGGCGCGGGCTGTTGGCCCTCAGGCATACCGGCAGCGGCACCGCCTGGCACGCGAGGGCGCACGCCCATTGCTTTGAGTCGTTCGCGTAGGTCCATAGAGGCAAAACGCACGGAGCAACCAGATAGCCCATGCGTAAGCAGATTATAGCACAAATGACCGGATTGGCGAAAGTTGTGCACAGGACGATAGACGGTGGACGATAGACGATGGTAGGAGACGAAAACGCAAAGAACGCAAAGGACCCGCAAAGAGGATTATGGTTTGTTTGGTGCCGGTCGGTACGTGGTGCGCAAACGTCGGCACTCACCTTGATATATAAGGTTTAGTAACTTTAAGTGTATTTTCAAGGAAGTCAGGAGGAGAAATTATGGGTAAGATTAACAAAGACGTGAAGATTACCTGGTACGGCCACGCTACTTTCCTCTACGAGACGCCGGGTGGCAAGCGCATCATGGTGGACCCGTGGGTGCAGGGCAACCCCGCCTGCCCGGACGACCTCAAGAACGTTGACCGGCTCGATGGGATGCTTATCACTCACGGGCATTTCGACCATATCAACGACGCGGTGCAGATCGCGAAGTCCGCGAAGCCCAGTTCGGTCGTGGGCATACTCGAGACGTGCACCTGGCTTGAGAGAAAGGGCGTTGAGAACTGCAATGGTATGAACAAGGGTGGCACCATCACCGTGGAAGGGTTGAGGGTAACGATGCTGCACGCCGACCACTCCTGCGGCATTCAAGAGGATGACGGTTCGATCATCTATGGCGGCGAGGCAGTGGGCTATCTGCTGGAGTTCGAGAACGGCTTCAAGGTCTACCATGTGGGTGACTCGGCAATCTTTGGCGATCTGGCCCTCTACGGTGAGCTATTCCGGCCCGATCTTGCCGTCATGCCCATCGGCGATTACTTCACGATGGACCCCCGCCAGGCCGCCCGCGCCGCCGAGATGCTGGGCGTCAGACAGGTCATTCCCAGCCACTTCGGCACCTTCCCTCTCCTCACCGGCACCCCCGCCAAGCTGCGCGAGGAGCTAGGTAAGATCGGGTACGAGTGCGAGGTGATTGAACTGAAGCCAGGGGAGAGTGCGGATTGAGGCAGGACGGGAGGCGGGGCTGGCTTGAGGTTGAGTGCTTCGCAGGTTGTGGGACTCTGGTGGGTAGGTACCTGGGCTGGACTGGTACGCAGCTCCCGCCAGGGCCGAAGAGGTCAGTGGCCTAGCGAGATAGGTGGCGGCCCCGCTTCATATGCAAAAAGAACAGGAGAGAGCCTATGATAACGCCGATGATGGTTTCCATTGACATTCCTTTCTTGTATAGGTTTCACAGATGGTATCCATATGGGTACTATACAGCGTGTCGAGATGTTGCTAGACTGGCTGCAAGGCGGTAGCTCCGAGAGGTGGGGCGTGGAGCTCCCACATCAACCCCCGTTGGTGGGTTGTACGTCAGCACACAGCGCTGGTGAACCTCGTCGTCTCGCCCGGTGAGCTGGATTCGAGGTGTATGTGTGCCTGCTGCTATTCCCAGTAGGAGGTGATTTCATGGAAGGTAGGGGACTCTTAAGGATAGAGCCAGCAGAAGCATTAGGGCAGGTGGCAGGTGTCGGTCAGTTGCTGACCTTCTCTCCGCCAATCATTTTAGACCAGGACGCACGATTGCAAATACGAACCATTAAAGTGGGCATGTTTTCGTTTAGGATCTACCCGCCCTTCCGAAGTGGTCCAGCTAACTACTTGCCAGTGCCGGAGGTGAAACTAACGGAGGTGCCCTGGTTACTGGGTTTTAGTGTTCAAGTACCTCATGAAATTAAGTTGATGCGGATGGCTGCGGTGCCCCAGCTAGGGCTGAATGCAGAAGGAATGGCGCGAGTAGTTATGACTCTGGATACTGAGTGGAAGGATCCACCGGAGCAGTTGCCCATGGATAGTCTTCGTATCGATGTGTTTCCTGAAGATCCTAGTAGCTTGCAGGTGGAGGAGGGCTGGCCCCAGTTCGGGGTGGAGACACAAACGGTGGTCTCTCTCCTTATGGAGTGGCTGCGTGTATACAGCAAGCAATGGTGGATTGGACGGCCAGCAGGTGCGATCACTGGTCACGGACGTAACACTTTTCCCATAGATGCGAATGGCTTAATGCTGCACGAGCCGGCAGGGGGATTAGAGGGATTGAGGGTTGTAGAAGGTGATGAGCTGGTTGTTGATGAGGAGCTTTGGAAAGCAGCCGTTGATAAGCTGGAGCAGGAGATGGAACCGCCACTTCAAGAAGTTCTTCTGCTTGATGCCCGTTATCACTTAACATCTGGGGATATCAGACGTGCCATCATGGATGCAGCAACTGCTTGCGAGGTGGCACGTGATCAAGCTTTCTCCCGAATTGGAATAAGGCTAAGCGAATCAGACAATGATCTCTTAAGACACAGAAGAAAGGATGTGCGCGACCGAAACCGTCCTTCGTATCAATCTGATGAGCCTGACCATTATGCCAGTATAGACGAGCTTTGGGTCGCGAGAGGAAAGATCGCGCACGGGAATGCCCCCAGGTATCGTGACAAGAGCGCGGGTGCAATGCGTCCGATTGATGATCAGAAAATGGGGGAGTTGAGGAAGTCGGCGGAGCATCTTGTAAGGTGGTTAGATAAGTTGCAGTAGTTGCAGGGAGACGTAGCCCACTTTTCCTATTGCTTAATCAGAACAGTGGTGCTAATATGGGTCTTGTAGCAACCTCGCGTCTTTGATGCAGGGCCTCTACGCCTACTCGGCACAAACACTTATACCTACACTTACACCTCTACCGAGGGGCGATATGCCTGCTCTCTTCTGTGTTGCTACCTCTCTCCATCTGCCTGCCGGCAGCAGGTATGGAGCTAACCCGCCGTCACAGATGCGGCGCTCAAACAGCCCGTATCTTTAAGGGTATTCTCCAATGAGATAAGGGAAACATGCCAGGGGAGGACGAGATTCTTCGCTGCGCTCAGAATCACAGGGGGAGTGTGGTACGGCAATACAAGCCGGGTTGTATTCACGCACCCGCCGAGCAGGCCACATGCCGTTTCAGTTACGCTTTCCTCAACCGCAGCGAGTTGGTGACCACAAAGACCGAGGAGAAGGCCATTGCCCCGGCTGCGAGGATGGGGTTGAGCAGGCCCAACGCGGCTAGGGGGATGCCGAGGGTGTTGTATATGAAGGCCCAGAAGAGGTTCCAGCGGATAGTGCGGACCGTTTTGCGGCTCAGCTCTATGGCTTCCGTCACTCCGTGCAGGTTGCCACTCATGAGGGTGATGTCGGAGGCCGCTATTGCTACGTCGGTGCCGGTGCCGATTGCCACTCCCAGGTCGGCGGCTGCCAGGGCGGGGGCGTCGTTGATGCCGTCGCCAACCATCGCCACGACTTTGCCTTCAGCCTGAAGCCTGCGCACCACGTCTGCCTTGCCCGCCGGTGAGACTTCGGCGAACACCCGGTCGAGGCCCACCTGTGACGCTATCGCCTCGGCCGTCCGCCGGTTGTCGCCTGTGACCATCACCACCTCTACGCCCAGCGCCTTCAAGCGGGCTACGGCTTCGGCGGCCTCCGGCTTGAGGGTATCGGCCACGGCCAGGAGACCCACCAGCTTGTCGTCAGCCGAGACAAGCATGGCAGTTTTACCTAGTTGCTCCAATTTCGCCATCTGAGGTAGCGCGAGCGAAAAGTCCACGCCTGCCGTACCGAGCAACTGGGGCTTGCCGACGAGCACGCGCGTGCCGTCTACGGTGGCGGTGACACCCTGGCCCGTTACGCTCCTGAAGGCGGACACAGCGGCGGAGGCATGGTCGCCTACACCCTGCGCCACGGCGCGTCCCAGCGGGTGCTCCGAGCCTCTTTCGGCTGCGGCGGCTAGATGTAGCATCTGTTCGCGCGACAGGCCGTTCAGGCTGACTGCGTCGGTGAGGGAGGGCTTACCCTGCGTAAGTGTGCCCGTCTTGTCGAGCAGGACCGTGGTTACCCGGTTGGCCTGCTCCAGGGCGGTGCCACCTTTTACAAGCACACCCTTTTCCGCGCCGCGCCCGGTGCCCACCATGATGGCGGTCGGCGTGGCGAGGCCCATCGCGCAGGGGCACGCGATTACCAGCACCGCCACCGCGTTGAGGAGGCCGTGTACCAGGTTGCCTGTCAGGAGCCACCATCCCAGGAAGGTGAGCAACGCGAGGCCCAGTACCACCGGCACGAACACGCCCGCAACCCTGTCAGCCAGCGCCTGTATCGGGGCTTTCGAGCCTTGCGCTTCTTCCACTAGCTTGACGATCTGGGCCAGCACCGTCTGCCGTCCCACCCGGGTCGCCCTGAACCGGAGCACACCTTGCCCGTTTAGGGTCGCGCCAATGACGGTGCTGCCCGGCCGCTTCTCTACAGGGAGAGACTCGCCCGTGAGCATCGACTCGTCTACTGCCGACTCGCCGTCCACGACCACACCATCGACAGGCAGCTTCTCCCCGGGGCGCACCAGTAGCAGGTCACCCGGCAGCACCGAGGCGATAGGCACCTGGGCTTCAATGTCCCCACGCAAAACTGTAGCGGTGCGTGGTTGCAGACCTACCAGCTTGCGAATCGCTTCTGAAGTCCGTCCGCGAGCCCTTGCCTCCAGGAAGCGGCCTAGCAGCACGAGCGTGATAATGACCGCCGCCACCTCGAAGTAGGTCTGGGCGCGCAGGCCATCTCGGAAGAGTATGTAGATTGAGTAGGCAGCAGCGGCGGTGGTGCCCAGACTGACGAGGGTGTTCATCTCGGCTGTGCGGTGCCGCAGGCTCTTTAGGGCGAGCGCGTGGAACTGGTTACCGGGCACGTACCAGACAATCAGGCCGAAGATGGCGAGAAAGTGGATCGCGTGCGGGCTGCTCATAAAGAACATGCCGGTGATTACCACGGGGATGGAGGAGAGCACGCTGAAGATCAGCATGTCGCGCTGCTTCACGTACTCTATGCGGCGGGCGCGGCGCTCCTGGTCTTCCTGTAGCTCGGCGGCTTCTTCCAGGCTTTCCTCGGCGCGGGGGGAGGCATTGTAGCCTGCCTTCTCCACCGCGGCCACCATCTCGGCTGCACCCACCTGCAACGGGTCGTAGCGCACGACCGCGCGCTCAGTGGCAAGGTTGACACTGGCTCTCTCTACCCCGGCCACCTTCTTAAGTGACCTCTCCACGCGTGCGACGCAGGAGGCGCAAGTCATGCCCTGCACGGAGAGAGTGGCTTCAGCTGTATTGGGTTGTTGCGCAATAACTTCAGTAGCCACGTACTAGGCTCCCAGTGGGCTTGGAATACTTGCCAGTTGAGTATCGGCGGCAGAGCCAATTGCTTAATTTACGCCCGCCGAGCAGGAATAGTTCTTCTAATAGCTGTTGCTGACATTCTACCACCAGTACGTCAGTTTGCAAGACTTGTGGCGTATAGCAGGATACCAGGCTAGTGCATCGGCGGCACCCAAGCGTCCCTTTTGTCATTCCGAACGCAGTGAGGAATCAGGTGGCAGTCGTTCTCTGTGGCAATTGAGGCGTAACGGGGGCAAGGCCACATGGCTACTGCAATTCCCCTTGAGCACTACCCAACTGATTCCTCACTGCGTTCGGAATGA
>JAXDKH010000234.1:0-9994 GCA_034667185.1 Chloroflexia bacterium
GCCGCTCGCCTTGGGTAGCTCCTTGTCCAGCAGGGCAGGCAGGCTGGCGAAGGAGGAGTCTGAGACCAGCGCCTTCATCTCATGCTGGTCGGGTGCCGCCAGCAATTCGGTAGCCGCGCCCATCGAGAAGCCAAGGCCGCCCACCTGCGTGATACCCCTACCCTTCAGGTACTGCAACGCCCCGGCCACGTCTCGCGTCTCCTGGAGGCCGAGAGAATAGCGCTCGCCGCCGGACTCCCCGTGCGCCCTGAAGTCGAACGCCAGCGCATCGTACCCGTGCTCGTAAAGCCCCTTCATGATGCTGAGCAGAGAGCCCCCGGCACGGTTGTTGTTGCGGCCATGCATCACCAGGATTACCTTGTCGCCCGGTGAGTCGATGTACCAGCCCTTGAGCTGGATGTTGTCTACGGTGCTGTTGAACTGCACGTCCTCGTACTTCATCCCATGCTCGGCGGGCGTCCCTACCACTGCCTTCCGCGTGGGGTGCGATAGCTTGTCAGCCACCACTCCCGACACGCCAAAATAGCCGGCCAGCATGAGCACGACGACAGTGGTGGCAAGCACCGCCAGCCTCCGGCGCACTCCAACACGCTTGCGGCTAACTATCGTAGGCCGGGCTGCTGTTATTTCGTCGCCTGTAGTTGTTGCCATCAACTCCTCTTGTGCGTTGCTGTCATTCTTGCCAACACCTCGAAGTAGTGTCTACAAGCGTCAATAAGTGTACTGTATAGCCCCAAGTAGTGCCATGTGGTCACGGCTGCCAATGTTTCACATGCTACATATATACAAGGTCCAAGTTTGCTTGTATACTTGCTGAACTGAAGTAATACTATCCAGTATAATACACAATCAGTCTATCATTTCAAGTAGTCAAGCCCTCAACAATCTGATAATCCGAATCTGACAGGGGATAGATCGCAAGCAGCGTTGTTCTATTACGTGAAAGGAGCGAACTGATGCCTATCTCAGCTAAGACGATCGTTATAGCCTGTTGGCTGGCACTTCTTACCTTCAGTGGTTGCCACTTTAGTGGCGAGCCGCCGCACATACCCTTACCAAAGGAGGAACCTCATATACCCTTGCCAAGGGAGGAACCTCGTATACCCTTGCCCAAAGAGGAACCAAGAGTTCCGGCTGGTGTGCACTACCCTGGAAGTCTGGTTATTGGCGAAAGTGTGTCCGACGACGTTGAACGTATCAGTAGTGAAGCAATCGCTAGCTCAAGACAATCGGGGGAGTACTTGGACTTTGAAGGAGAAGGTTTAGTGAAGTCCTATGCAAAGTGCCGCCTGTGTGAGACTATCAAGGCTACTCTCAAAGAGGACTCGATCTTGGACCCGCAACTAGACCTGGACTGCACGTCGTCTATTATAGAGGACCGAGTTATTGAGAAAATCGGCTTTGCAGCCTGGCTGCAGATATTAGATGATGTTAGTCAGTTGGAAACTGAGCTAAAGAAAGTCAGCCCAGATAGGAGATTGGCCTACCTGCGAGTTGACCTGGCTTGTATGAGATGAACATACCTGAGACAACACTACCCCCCGCTAACGTGCTCATTGGCATGCTAGACCCTGATGCAAGCCGCCCAATGCCCCGGCGACTTCTCCTGCAACGGTGGGTCGATCTCGCGACAGGCAGCAATGGCTAGTGGGCAGCGGGTGTGGAAGTGGCAGCCCCTCGGCGGGTTGATGGGTGAGGGCACGTCGCCGGTGAGGATGATGCGCTCCCGCTGCATTTCGGCCGTGGGGTCGGGGATGGGCACCGCCGAGAGCAACGCCTCGGTGTAGGGGTGCATCGGGTTGGCGTATAGCTCGTTGCGGTCGGCTAGCTCCACAATCTTGCCCAGGTACATCACCGCCACGCGGTCCGAGATGTGGCGCACCACGCTCAGGTCGTGGGCAATGAACAGGTACGTCAGGCCGAACTCCGACTGCAAGTCCTCCATCAGGTTGATAATCTGGGCGCGGATCGACACGTCGAGGGCGGAAATCGGCTCATCGGCTACAATGAACTCCGGCTGCACCGCCAATGCGCGGGCGATGCCGATACGTTGCCTCTGGCCGCCTGAGAACTCGTGCGGATAGCGGTTGGCGTGGTAGGGGTTCAGGCCCACGCGCCTCAATAGTTCCAGCACGCGCTCCTGGCGGTCCTTCCCCTTCGCGAGGCCATGCACCTTTATCGGCTCGCCTATAATGTCGGCCACCGTCTGCCGGGGGTTGAGGGAGGCATAAGGGTCCTGGAAGATCATCTGCATCTGGCGGCGCAGGTGGCGCATCTGCTCCTTGGGCACTTCCACAATGTTCTCGCCCTTGAAGACGACCTTGCCCGCAGTCGGCTTGTAAAGCTGCAAGATGGACCGCCCTGCCGTGCTCTTGCCGCAACCCGACTCCCCCACGAGGCCAAGCGTCTCGCCCTTCTTCACAAAGAAGTCGATCCCATCGACGGCCCGCACCGCGCCCACCTGCCGCTGGAACAGCACCCCGCGCATGATGGGGAAGTGCATCCGCAGCCCCTCAACGCGCAGTAGCACGTCCTCTGGCGACTCGATGCCGACTTCCTCCATTGTGGCAACCCGCAGCCGCGCCCCTGAAGCATCAGCCTGCGAATCAATCCCTATGTTTGTCTTGTCCGTAGTTGCCATAACAACCCTTTAGCTAACGATAGCGATGAAACCGCAAAGGCGCAAAGAGCGCGAAGGACACTAGTGATTAGGGGTGTTCAACTTCAGTTACATCCGTGCCCATGCCCCACATTACAGGCAAACTGCTCCTATCAATGAGAACTAAACCTTCACCCTTTTTGCATTACCTTCACGCTCTTTGCGCCTTTGCGGTTTCATCGTTGGGTCAAGACCCGACCTTGAGTGCTGTTTCGTCTTCGATGACATGCGGCTGGGTGGTGCGCACATCTACCCAGCAGGCTACCTGGTGCCCTTCGTCTACCGGGCGCAGGGGCGGGCGCTCTAGCTCGTTGCGAGGCTCGCGGTAGGTGCAGCGGGCGTAGAACGGGCAGCCGGGGGCCATGCGGATCAGGTCGGGGGGGAGGCCGGGGATAGGCTCAAGCCGCTCCTTGCGTGCCTCGTCCAGGCGGGGCACCGATTTGAGCAGGCCGAGCGTGTACGGGTGGCGCGGGTCCTTGTACATCTGCATCGTCGTGCCCTGCTCCATGACTTGCCCCGCGTACATCACCATCACCCGGTCGCAGAGGCCCGCCACCACCCCCAGGTCGTGCGTGATGAAGATCACCGCCGTGTCAAACTCGCTCTTGAGCCGCCGTATGAGGTCGAGTATCTGCGCCTGGATGGTCACATCGAGGGCGGTGGTAGGCTCGTCCGCGATGAGCAGGTTGGGGTTGCAGGAGAGGGCCATAGCGATCATCACGCGCTGGCGCATACCGCCCGAGAACTGGTGCGGGTAATTATCCATGCGCTCCTCGGCGGAGGGTATGCCCACCAGCTTGAGCAACTCCACGGTGCGGGTACGCGCCTGCGCTGACGTCATGTTCATATGTAATTGCAGCGACTCGCCAATCTGCTTGCTCACCTTCAGCACCGGGTTGAGCGAGGTCATCGGGTCCTGGAAGATCATCGAGATCTCCTTGCCCCGGATATGGCGCATCTGCTCCTTGCCAAAGTTGAGCAGGTTCTGCCCGCGATAGAGGATTTCGCCGCCCACCACCTTGCCCGGAGGGGAGGCTATCAGCCGCATGATAGTCATGGCGGTCACGCTCTTGCCCGAGCCCGACTCGCCCACGATGCCAAGCGTTTCCCCCTCATCCAACGTGAAGGACACGCCGTCCACCGCCTTCACCACGCCCTCGGCAGTGTAGAAGTACATTTGCAGGTTCTTGACTTCCAAGAGATGTGGCATTAGAGACCTTTCTCGGAATTTGGGAATTGGGATTTCGGATTGCGGATTTGATAGGAATTCTCCTAAATTCGCAATTCGAAATTCCAGTTCCCAAATTCCCCTATCTGTTGAGTCGGGGGTCCAGGGCGTCGCGCAGGCCGTCGCCTAGCAGGTTGAAGGCCAGCACCGTCACCATGATCGCCAGGCCGGGGAATACGAGCAGGTGCGGGGCGTTGAACACGCTGTTGCGCTCCACGCCGAGCATCGTGCCCCACTCAGGGTTCGGCGGCTGCTGTCCCAGCCCCAGGAAGCCAAGGGCCGCCGCGTCAAGTATGCCGGAGGCGATACCCAGCGTCCCCTGCACGATCAGGGGTGTGAGGGCGTTCGGCAGTATGGTGCGGAACAGCGTGCGCGTCGCCGGTACACCCAGCGCCTTGTCAGCCAGGACATAGTCAAGCTCCCTGATGGAGAGCACGCTGGCCCGCACGATGCGCGCGTAAATAGGGATGCCGACGAAGCCGATGGCGAACAGCGCGGGGAGCAGCGGGTTCAGGCCCTGCACGATGAGGGGCCGCAGCACCGCCACCAGCGCGATAGCCAGCAGCAGGCTTGGGAAGGCCAGCAGCACGTCCATGAGCCGCATCAACACGTTATCCAGCCAGCCCCCGACGAAGCCCGACAGCGCCCCTATCAGCGTGCCTACGATGATGGCAAACGTCACCGTGGCTATACCGATGAAGAGAGACACCCTGGTGGCGAACACCACGCGGCTGAACAGGTCGCGCCCGTTGCCGTCCAGCCCGAATATGTGCAACGGTTGGTCCGCCGCACAACCGAGCAGGTGGATACAGGGGGTGGCCCTCACGCGATTGTTGGGGTCGGTGAAGGTTACCGGGTCGTGGGTGGCAATCAGGGGCGCGAAGATGGCGACGAGCAGCAGGATGCCGATAATCACCAGCCCCACCTGCCCCGAACGGTTGCGCACCAGGTGCCGCGAGGCGTTGCGCCACATGCTGGCCGACCTGGCGGGCCTCAGTATTCCAGGTTCTACCGCTTTCTGTCGTAGAAGCATTGTCCCGCTCCTAACTTAACCTGATACGTGGATCGATGTACGCGTACGATATGTCCACGATGAGGTTCATCAGCACAAACAGCAGTGCCACGATGATGGTGAAACCCTGCACCACGGGGTAGTCCCTGGCAAAGATCGAATCCACCAGGAACTTGCCCACGCCGGGCAGGCCGAATACCGTTTCGGTGAGTACGGCGCCCCCCAACAGCGACCCGAACTGTAATCCGATAACTGTCACAAGGGGCAGCAGAGCGTTGCGCATGGCGTGGCGGAACAGCACGAACCTTTCGCCCAGGCCCTTAGAACGGGCGGTACGGATGTAGTCGGCACCCAGCACGTCGAGCAGGTTGGAGCGCGTGAGGCGGGCTATGATCGCCATCGGGATGGTGCCTAGGGCGATAGATGGGAGGATAAGATGTTGCAGCGCGTCTCCGAGTATCGCCCACTTGCCCTGCAAAGTCGCGTTCACGGTGAACATGTTGGAAACGAACAGGAAGAAGCCCCTGGCAACGCCATCCAGGTGCGTCAGGCCCCAGGCTTTATCGAGGGGAGTGAGGGTGATGCCCGGCGTGAGGCGGCTGCCGGTGGGCAGTTGGAACGGAGTGTCGTGCAGCACCACTCCAAAGAGACCCGCCAGCAGTAAGCCGAGCCAGAAGATCGGCATCGACACCCCCAGGTTTGCCACCACCATCGCCCCGGCGTCGAACACGCTTCGGTGCCTGTAAGCCGATACGATGCCCAGCGGCACCCCTATGGCTATCGCGAATAGCATAGCGCCAATGGCAAGCTCCAACGTCATAGGCAGGCGCTCGAGCAGTATGTCGCCCACGGGCCGGTTGAACTTAACGGAGCTACCCAGGTCGCCTGTCGCTAGGTTGACTGCATAGCGCCCGAATTGTACCAGGATGTTATCGTCCAGACCGAAGCGCACGCGAAAATCACTACAGGCAGCAGGTGAAGCCCGCTCCCCCAGCATAGCGATGCACGCGTCACCTGGAATCGCCCGGACCAACGCGAAGGTCACGAAGATAATACCCAGCACAACCGGTATGATCAACAGCAGACGCTGCAAGAGAAAACGTGCCATATCTTATCCCCGACGCTTACATACTCAAATACAAACGGTTCTCGGGAAAGCTATAAAAAGCTATAAGTGGTAGGAAAGGTGGAGCTTGAGAACACCTCCAACCCACGTCAGTGTGCTCCCTGCGCTCCTGAGAATGATTACAGCGAATGGGCGGGACGACTTGCATCCCACCCATTCGCGTAACTGCTCACATAGCTAGCGAACCGGATCGCACAGCGCCTCTATTTATGACTTGGGCGGAGGCGGGTTCAGGAACTGGGTGAACAGGAAGGTCCAGTAGTCGAAGAGGCCGGAACGGCCCTTGTGGAGTGGGTTCTTCGCGTCCCACTGTACGGCGTAAGTAGCCACCACATCCTCGGCGGTCACAGGGGAGCCATCCGAGAACTTGGCGTTCGGCTTCAGCTTGATGGTCCACTCGGTGAGGTTGGTGTTAGGCGTGTACGAAGCGGCCAGGGCAAGTTCGACATCCGTGCCACCTGTCTTGTATTGAAGCAGCGGCTCGAAGATCTGGTTGCAGGCGCGCAACGCCTCACCGTCCGTCTCATCGGCGCAGTAGAGCGAAGGTGGCTCGCCGTTCTGAATCCAGACGAAGGTGTCCTTACCGGGTATCGACATAGTGCCGAACTTCTCGTTGCCCAGCGGGCTGGAGTGAGCACCCTCTACCTTAGCGCTGTAGACGACACCTGAGCCGCCGTGCGCTACAGGTATCATCGGTACGTGCTGCTTGATAGCATTGTTGGCCTCACCATAGAGCTTGTTGCGCGCCGCCTGGTCTGACAGGGAGGCCGCTTGTTGCAGCTTGGAGGTGATATCAGGCCACTTGGTACCGAACGAGTCGTTCGCGCCGGAGCCAAAGTGAGCGTCGACGAAGTTGGTCATGTCGGGATAGTCCGCGCCCCAACCGAGGAGGAACATCTCCAGGTTACCCTTGGAGGCGTTGTCCAGGAAGGTAGCCGACTCCTGCTGGTCAATCGTGGCGGTAATGCCTAACTGAGCCAGTTGCGACTGGATTTCCTCTGCTACCTTGTCGGGGGCGGGCAGATAGCCACGAACGACGTTGCGATAAGCAAGCCGGATATTGAAGCCGTTGGGGAACCCGGCGTCGGCAAGCATCGTCTTGGCCTGGTCCAGGTTGTACTTGTACCATGCCTCGCCCTCGCAACCACCAGGGATGGCGCACGGGGTGAAGTAGTCAGCCACCGAGGAACCCTTGGGGTAGAACTTGTCAACGATAGCCTGGCGGTTCAAGGCCATCGCGACGGCCTGGCGCACCTTTTCGTTGTCGAGCGGCTTCTTGGTGTTGTTCATGCCGATATAGAAGACGTTTAGAGCCACACGCGGGAAGAGCTTGACACTGGCATCACCCTCTATCGTGGCGAAGTCGTTCGGATCGGGGTTATCGATGGCATCAGCTTCACCTGCGCGCAGGCTGCTGAGGCGGGCGGTCGCCGACTCGTTCCACTTGAAGATAACGGTCTTCATGGTGGGAGCGGTGCCATAATAGTTGGGGTTGGGCACCAGCGTCAGGTGATCGCCGCGCACCCACTCCTGCAACATGTAGGGGCCAGCGCCAACCGGGTTGTCCAGCGGAGCTCCGGCAGTCTCCTGCAGGTGCTTGGCCGACTGGATACCGAGGGAGTTGAACGCGATCTTGGACGGGAAGGCCGGGTCCGGGGCGCATAATGTGAACTTGACCGTCGTCGCGTCCACGGCCTCAATCGACTTCATGATGCCGCCATAGCTGCAATCGGACACGCCATACATGTCCTTCTCGGCGGTAATAGTTGCCGCGCTGCCGGTGGGAGTGGCCGCGGCGCTGGCTTCGGTAGCGGTCTCTTCAGGTGCAACGGTGTCGGTGGGTGCTGCCGTAGTGTCGGTCGGCTGAACAGCCGGGGCCGAAGTGGCCGTGGGGGCGACAGCTGTAGGCGTCGGTGTCGCGTCCGTGCCGCAGGCTGCGAGCAAGGGCAGCACAAACAGGCTTGCCGCCAATACCCCCGCGAGTTTCTTCTTTAAGAACATGCTTGCTTTCCTCCTATGATTTCGATGCTCCTTCGAGTATCAGGTACGGAATGCTCGAACAATTACGCCAAGCGAGCACTCAATACGACAATACGTGATGGGCTATAACCACGCATCACCCCCTTTGTAGGATATGGGAATCTACAATGCAGGTAATTTGCATTATAAGTTATAACACCAACATGTCAAGTGTCCGGTTCAGATAAAGCCGCTTAAAGGAAGCAAATAGGCGTGTGCAAAAGCCAAATCAGCGGCAATTTACGCCCGGTGCGGCGCAATAGAAAGGTGAGGCAATGCTGCTAGTCGCCCTCAAAGGCATGCCCGGCAGCGGCAAGAGCACGCTGGGTCGGGCTATCAGCAAACGCCTCGGTTGGCCCATCATCGACAAGGACGACGTCAAAGACCTCATCGACGGGCGCAGCGACGGCTCCGGGACGCTCTCCTACGCGGTGATGTTCAACATCGCCCGCCGCCAGCTTCAGCAGGGCCTCAACGTCATCTGCGACAGCCCCCTCACCTACGCAGACCTGTACGGGCAGGCACACCGTGTTGCGAGCGAGACCGGGGCAAAGCTGGTGGTGCTGGAATGCGTCTGCTGGGACGAGGAGGAGTGGCGGCGAAGGGTAGATGCGCGGCGAGAGGTGGGCCTTCCGGGCCACCACATGACGAGTCGGGACAAGTTGCAAGGATACAGGGGCATGGTGGAGGGGAAGGTGGACTACCCGGTTCGGGATGAGCGATTGGTGATGGACACGGTTAGGCCGCTTGAGGAGGTTGTGGAGGAGGCGGTGGGGTGGCTGAACAGTGAGTTGTTGAGTAGCTGAAGACTATGCTGATCCTGCTATGATCAGGGTCAACTCAGTAGCAAGGTAAGTAGTTTGCACGGTATTCCGGATACTTACAACCACGTGCACGCACTATGATATACTGGCGCATAGAAACGGCAAACCAGGCTCAGTCAATCCGACAATCAGATATCTTAGAGCAAGCAAAGGCGGAAATATGGTCGCCAATAAAGAAAAATTACCAACAAAAGCCAAGCAAAGTCCAGCACCTATATTCGGACTTGGAACGAGAAGGAAACTAATCGCCTTTGGCTGGTACGGTGGTAAGTTCTCACACCTTGAGTGGCTACTACCTTTGCTGCCGCAAGCTCATCATTACTGTGAGCCTTTCGCCGGGTCAGGAGCAGTCTTATTGAACCGAGCACCCTCACCTGTGGAAACATATAACGATCTTGACGGAGAGGTAGTGAACTTCTTTCGCGTCCTGAGAACAGAGAAGGAAAGACTTGTTGAGGCGATTGGTCTTACCCCATTTTCGCGAGAAGAGTTTAGTATCGCTTGCACACTTGATCCGGATTTAGAGCCGTTAGAAAGGGCACGCAGGTTCTATGTGAGAGCCAGACAAGTACGCACCGGGCTGGCCCAGACGGCCACGGTGGGCAGATGGGCTAACTGTAAGAACACAAGTAGAGCAGGTATGAGCGGTGCTATAAGCAGGTGGCTAGGTGCGGTCGAAGATTTGCCAGAGATAGCGGACCGTCTAATCCGTGTCCAGATAGAGAACCGTCCGGCCATTGATGTAATCCAGCTTTATGACTCTCCGGATACACTGTTCTACTGTGATCCACCTTATGTACACGATACACGGGGCGATTCCAAAGCATATGGTTATGAGATGACAGATAAAGAGCATGGGGAACTGGCTGATGTGCTCAATTCCGTCCAAGGTAAGGTTGCCATTTCTAATTACCAGTGCGATCTGATGGATCGGTTGTACCCAGCACCTAAATGGACCAAGCACACGGGTAATCCTAGAACAATTCATTCGACGAAAGACACACGAGCAGAAGTACTTTGGACAAACTATATTCCTGTAGGTTTTGCATACCCTTCTGCGCCAGAGAAACCCATGAATCTACGGCTCTTTGAAAAGCGAGTAGATGAGTAAGTGCCCAGCTCCGCT
>JAXDKH010000235.1:0-15639 GCA_034667185.1 Chloroflexia bacterium
TGAAGTGTTCGGCGTGTCTATCGATTACCTGGTGGGGCGAGAGGAGCATGCGCCCACTGCCGACCATAACGTGGTCTCGGAGGCGCGAATCGACTATGTGGCGGGGTCAGGTGAGACCTATACAGACACCGGGCCAACATCCGACAACGCGTTCCTGGCAGGTATCCAGCGCGACCTACAAGAAATCGCCGAGCGTGACCCGGCGGCGCTGGAGTACATAGCTTCAATGGTCCGTGCTATCAAAGAGAAGGCGGTAAGAGACGACCAGGAACAACCACCTGCCGCAAGGACCAAGAAGAGCAAGTCGTAAATTCGGGGCCGCTGCCAGGTAGGGCATGCCAAAAAGCGGAGTACGAGGCAACCCGGCCTGTACCTCCGCTTTTCTGTTGCCTAGCTACCTTTATTCAGCTATTCAGCATTTTCGCTACCGAAGCTGCATTCACCATCCTCTCTCGGTCCGAATGCATTCTGTTTCACATTTCAGAACTTCTGTGCTACAAACAAGTGCAAAACTACTCACGATGTGGTATAATTACTGGTAGCGGAATTTAGCTTGAGATTGTGGATAACGCGCGTTTTTGGAGGTACTTTAGAGTTGGTTACACAGAATTATGATGCCCGAAGTATCGAGGTGTTGGAGGGTCTAGAGCCCGTTCGTAAGCGCCCCGGTATGTACATCGGTGGTACCGACATACACGGTCTGCACCACCTCGTATATGAGATTGTAGACAACTCGGTTGACGAGTACATGCAGGGTAACGGCAGCCGGATCAATATCACGATTGGCAAGGACAACACCGTATCCGTGCGCGACTTTGCCCGCGGTATCCCCGTTGAACCGCACCCTAAGCTCAAAGTATCGGCGCTGGAAGTGGTGATGACCACGCTACACGCCGGTGGCAAGTTCGACAGCGGAGCCTATGTGCAGTCGGGCGGTTTGCACGGCGTGGGCGCTTCCGTGGTGAACGCGCTGTCCGAGTGGTGCCGCGTGGAGGTGAGGCGCTCCGGCAAGGTGCATATGCAGGAGTACGAGCGCGGCAAGGCCAAGGCACCGGTAAAGGTAATCGGCAAGAGCGAAGAGACCGGCACGCTTACCATCTTCAGGCCTGATACCAGCATTTTTGACACGGTCGAATTTGATTACGACATCCTATCCCAGCGCTTCCGCGAGATGTGCTACCTGAACAAGGGCATGATGATCACCTTCCGTGACGAGCGTGAAGGGCGCGACCGGGAGATGACCTTCTACTTCGAGGGCGGCGTGATGAGCTTCGTGCGTCACCTAAACAAGAACCGCAAGACGGTGCACCCGCAGCCGATCTACATCGAGCGCAAGGTGGGCACCTCATACGCCGAGATCGCGCTACAGTACAACGACAGCTTCTCCGAGTCGGTATTCTCGTTCGCCAACAACATCCACACGGTGGACGGCGGCGCTCACCTTACCGGATTCCGTGGTGCGCTCACCAGGACGCTGAACGACTACGCCCGCAAGGCCAACGTGCTCAAGGAGAGTGACGCCAACCTGACAGGCGACGACGTGCGCGAGGGCCTGGTGGCTATCGTGTCGGTGCGCCTTAGCAACCCGCAGTTCGAGGGGCAGACCAAGGGCAAGCTGAACAATGCCGAGATCAAGAACGTGGTGGAGCAGTCGGTGGCCGAGGGGCTGATGCAGTACCTCGAGGAGAACCCGTCGGACGCCCGCCGCATCATCGAGAAGTCGCTGACCGCCGCCCGCGCCCGCGACGCCGCAAGGAAGGCCCGCGACGTGGTGCGCAAGAACGCAGGCGAGTCGAGCACGCTGCCCGGCAAGCTGGCCGACTGCTCGGAGCGCGACCCCGCCAAGAGCGAGCTGTACATCGTCGAGGGTGACTCGGCAGGTGGCTCAGCCAAGCAGGGGCGCGACCGGCGCGGACAGGCCGTGCTGCCGCTGAGGGGTAAGATCCTCAACGTGGAGAAGGCCCGCCTGGACAAGATGCTGGGCAACGAGGAGATCAAGGCCCTCATCACGGCGCTGGGTGCGGGAATCGCGGACGTGTGGGACACCTCCAAGCTGCGCTACCACCGCATCATCATCATGACTGACGCCGACGTGGACGGCAGCCACATTCGCACGCTGCTGCTGACCTTCTTCTTCCGCCATATGCCCCACCTTATCAGCGGCGGGTACCTGTACATCGCGCAGCCGCCCCTGTACAGGGTAGCCAACGGCAAGAACGCCATCTGGGCCTACGACGACGACCAGTTGAAGGTAGCGTTGAAGCAGATCGGCAAGGAGAAGGTGGCGATCCAGCGGTACAAGGGTCTGGGCGAGATGAACCCGGACCAGTTGTGGGAGACCACGATGAACCCCGACACCCGCACGCTGCTGCAGGTGACGGTCGAGGACGCCATGGTAGCCGACGAGACGTTCGACATGCTGATGGGCAACCAAGTCGCCCCCAGAAAGAAGTTCATCCAGACGCACGCCAAGAACGTGAGGAACCTCGATATCTAAGCGGGGCCGCAACTATGGACATTCGCGAGCGAGTAAATTCGCTACGAGCCGAAATCCTGGCGATAGCCACCAAACATGGCGCACGTAATGTGCGCCTTTTTGGTTCGGTGGCGCGCGGTGAGGCCGGTCCGGACAGCGACATAGACATTCTGGTAGAGTTAGAACCGGCCCGTTCCCTGCTTGACCTGAGTGGCCTGCTGCTTGACTTGGAGGATTTGCTGGGTTGCTCTGTGGACGTGGCTACCGAGAACGGGCTGCACTGGTACGTGCGTGACAGGGTGCTGCACGAGGTCGTGCCGCTGTGAGCGATTAAAAGTTCTGCCTGATACATTATCAATCGCACGGAGCGTCTTGCGCCATCTGTACAGGGTGGTAGAGGCGCATTCTTATATTCCGTTCAGTGTATGAACAGACGGAGAATCCGCTTCAGAACGTTCGACTTGGGAGTTCGAATCTGGAAAGTAGGTTTTAGTTGATTTTCGGACTCCTGTGTGGCGACAGGGCTTCTCTGGACTAGATCTCTCAAAGAGTTGTTTATACCATGCAAGTTTCTTGCTATGCCACCATGTGGCCCACGAATGCCGTGCCTGTCTAGGTCCTCATTGTGGAAATAAGTCGCAATGTCTTCCAAGTGCCTTTCCGTTCGTTCCAGCCCAAGTGACAAGTCGGTAGCGTCGGCGGTTTTCTTACTTAGTAAATGCTTTACGTAATCAAGATTGATGCTGTAGCTTACGATGTTATGCTTTTTCTGCCATGCCGGTCTGTAGCTAAGAGTGACGGTATATTGTTGTGCTTCATTATCGCCTCTGACGAGCGGAGACTTATGTACTCTATTTGCTAATAGTTCTTCTTTATCGGGTGCTGGTTCGACCACATCTATCTTATCACCTTCTGTGGAAGCTCTAGGAGATCGCGTCGGGCCGAAATCTATCACCGTGCGCAATACAGTGCCGGGTGCGAGGAAAGCAATTTCCTTTGATAAGAATGGCTCTTTCAGACGTTCATCTAGGAACAAATACAACTCTGGCTCGAATTTCACTGTCAGGTTGTATGCAGGGGTCTTACCGACATTACGAATAATGAGCCATCGTTTAGTGGTGTCATAGTCTATGTCTGCCAGCACAAGGGGTTGTGCTTCTTCTTGCCGTGATAAAGCCATCTGGCGGACCATAAGGAAGGTTAGTACTACGTAGAAGTACGTAAGTAATGCGGTGAGCGCTATTAGAACAATCTGGATACCCCCCAGTCCCGCAAACAAGTTCGGGCACCAAACAGCCGTGATAAGCAGGCCCACAAACAACGAGGGTACTACTATAAAAGCTACTACTATTTGCCACCGTTCCATCACTTTTCAGACCTGCTCCGGGACAAAATCCCAATATAGGGCTATTACCGCTACGATTCAGGTGGCTGAATTTTATCCCGCGAGGTCACGCCGACTCGTAATTTCCGGTAGTAATTCTTTCATGCCATCTGACATCGTGCATACTAGCTTAACAAATGCATCCAACGATAAATAGTCATAGATTATCTTCCACCCCAGATCATGCAAGCTCCCCAGATTAATAATGAAACTCTCGGAATCTAATGACACTGTCGTTTCAACTTCTAGCGGCAGCCCTGTAGACCGTGAGGAGTGCCGAAGTCTTGCATCAAACCCTCTGTCTCTAAGTACTTCAACAAGTCTGCCGACATTTACGAAAACATAGCAGCCTAACCGTCCATAGAGCATATCGATTAGCAGTTCGTTATCAAGTCTATAAATGAAAAATGGACGTACCATCGGAGCTTCCGTCACAGACATCAAACTCCAGCTTGATCCATAATAAAGGAGATTCAAAGTCTCGTCCTCATATAAGATGGAGTTGGAATTGAGATCCTTCCTAGTTTGAGGGTTGAATATTGAAGTGAAATTTTCCCACCATGGTCCATTTCCGAAACTGTCACTATACATGGCCACATAAAGGAAGGCCCCATCTACCGTGATGCTGGCGTACCCTTTTTGTTTAGCTTCTGCAAGTAACGCATACATAGCGAGTCGATGATAGTCCTCCTCTCCCAAGTCTTCGCGTACCATAATGATTTCCTGATCCAGGGGGTCCCCTATTTTTACAAGTTTCGTCCTTTCTATTGACTGTCCTTCAAAAGCAAGTGCCATCCGATGCATTTGACGACTAAACCTGCTGCTAGCACGAATTCTTCTTACTTTAGCTGGTGCGACGGAATCCTGCGGATCCCCTTGTGTTTCTGCTGATAGGCTGACATCTACTGGAAAACCTAGAGATTGCCACTTATCTAAATATCCCACTGTGGCAACTGTGGTGTCGTAGGTGATCCCTCGTTCTGTAGGTGTCGCTGAATGTGTTTTTACTTCAACAGTGAGAGGTTCTTTATCTCCCTGCACAAACGTAATATCACCTATTCGCAGGATGCGCGTAGCATCGTGCAGTAGCGGGAATCCAACTCCTTTATTGGCTAAGGCTTCAGCCACGGCAAGCATGCCTTTTAAGCTTTTACCATCTGGCAGCACACGAGCAGATTGGTTCTGAGCTAATGGCGCCATTAACTGCTCATTCATGTCAAAGCAAAGCCATGCTAATGCATCTCCAAGTGCGCGACTAAGGTTGAGTGCATAAGCATAGAAAAGCATATCCGTCTTAACTTGCTTCTGCTCATGCTGGAGAAGCCTGATTGCGGCCTTCCAGTCGTTCTCCCTAGCTTGAGCAAGATGCTTAATCTTTGTCGCCTTATTCTTCTGAGATGCCCTGCCACTTGCTAATGAACTCTCGAATTGCAATTGTAAAGTTATTAACTCTCGCTCTATTCTCCAAAGCTTTTCGACAGAGGCATCATCTTCCTTAATGAGTGTCTGGAAAAGTTGCTCAAGAGAATTCATCACTTCTTGGTATACGGCCATTCGTCTATCCTTCATCATCCCAGTTAATACAACCGAACTTCTATACAACCCAGTGGGATACGATAATATGTTCTCGGCAGTACTATGTCAAGTTAATACACATAGCTCGCAGATATCGTTTCACGTTTGTTTATCCGTTCAATTGGATTGCTGGTCGTAACAACGGAAATAGTTGGGCCAAACCATGAACTCACGAACCTTCACTATCCGCATCAACACCGACTTCCGCCAGCCGGACACCCTTCACACCACCTATATCCTCCAACTCCCAAGTGTGGCAGGCCACCCAGCATCCACCTCACTCCCCCACCAGCCACCCCTCCGCCAAACCCCTGTCCTCAAACATGCGGAAGTCGCCTGCTTTGCTCTCTTCCAGGACCATCTCGGGGAATTTGCTGCTCTGGCGTAGCGCGCCCATGTCCGCGACGATGGCTAGCCTAATGTGGTAGTTGCGGAGCTTTTGCAGAACCGCCCCGGCCTCGCCCGAGCTGAGGTCGAAGAAGCCGTCAGGCATGTTCTCGGCGTACAGGAGGACGGCTCCCGTGCGGTGCTCGAAGCAGGCACCGATGACCTCTACGATGTCGTCGGGCGACTGAAGCAGGGGCATGCCGGGTGGCCCCTCGACAATCTTGCGGTCGCCTTTTGATGTGATGCGGAGGTCCATCAGCTACACCCGGTCATGATGGTTTGTTCCCACATGCGATCTATGGTTCCGGCGTGAATTCGTAGCCCTGCGCCCGCCAGGCCGTGTAGCCGCCCTTGAGGTTGTACACGTTGCTGTAGCCCAGGTCGGCCAGCGCCTGCGAGGCGATTGTGCTCATGCTGTCGCTCATGCAGGTCAGCACGATCTTGCCGGACTTGTCGGTGGGCAGCTTATCAAGGTTGTCCGCGATCTTGTTGTAGGGGATGCGGGCGTCAAGCTGGGGGAGCTTGCCCTGGTTGGGGATGTGCACATCCACCAGGAAGAAGTCCTTCTTGTCCATCATGGCCTTCAATTCGACGGCTGTGATGTCCCTGTACTGGTGGCCCGCCTGCGTCTTGACAAGCTGTCCCGCCGCCGGGGCCTGGGTCTCGGCGGCCGTCCCGCACGCCGCCAGCAGCAGAGTGAGGGCCACGCCGGTTACGAGGAGCACGAGCCGGGCAGTGCGGTTGGTCATAGGTATCTCCTTTCCATACAGGTCTAGCCGGGTACAGCCCAATACTGCCCATGCAACATAAGTAGCCGGGCGAACGTGGGAGGCGGGCGGTGAATACCGGTTTCGACCCCGTCAGCCGTGCGCTATTCTTCTACCTGGTGGCTGTTGAGTGGCCTGGTGCCGAACGCGCTGCCGTTGTACATGATGGTGCGGTTACGGCCCTCGTCCTTCGCCTTGTAGAGCGCCTGGTCCGCCGCCACGATGAGAGTGTCCAGGCTCTCGCCGTCGCCTGGGAAGCAGCCGATGCCCGCGGAGATCGTCATGCGCACAGGCAGGGTCCGCGTGCCACCCTGTGGGCGGGCAAAGGGACGTGCGGCTACGGCCTGGCGGATGCGCTCGGCTACCTTGAAGGCCCCGCTGGCGGTGGTCTCAGGCAGGATAACGGCCAGTTCTTCGCCGCCGTAGCGCGCCGCGCTGTCCCCCGCCCGTATGTTCTCCTGCACCAGCTGCGCCACTTCGTGCAGCACCTCGTCGCCCACGCTGTGCCCGTACGTGTCGTTCACTATCTTGAAGCGGTCCAGGTCGATTATCATTACCGACAGGAAATGGTTGTACCGCCGCGACCTTGCGAGTTCTGCCTGGAGCAAGAAGCCCATCTCGCGGCGATTGTACAGGCCGGTGAGTTCGTCTCTGGTTGCCAAGTGCCGCAAGGTCTCCTCGGCGCGCTTGCGGTCCGTCACGTCGGTAGCCACGGTGACAAGGTACTCTTCGCCTTCGATATTGAGTATTTGAGCTGAGAAGAGGTTGATCCGGATCTCGCCCGACCTGGTTATGAAGTGCACCTCCTGCTGGACCGAACCTTCCTCCTGGACCGCACTCACCATCTGGGCCCTTTCTTCGGGGTTGGCCCACATGCCGAGTTCCATCGCAGTCGAGCCGATCAACTCCTTCCTGGAGTAGCCGTAAAGATTCAAGAAGTTGTCATTGACCTCCAGGAACCGCCCATCGCTCAGTCGCGTTATTGCCATGGCTGAGGGGCTTGCACGGAAAGCTTGAGCGAGTAGCTCGTCCGAGATGCGCGGGGTATCGGTTTCGTTCGTAGGAACGTGGTCCGCCGGCATAGGCAGTCCCCTCTGGTGTGCTATTTTTGACAGACGCACGTGGCAGCACGATTCGGACCGCTGTTCAAGTGGTCGTTTCTTTCTACTCTATTTACTGGAGCAGAGCTTTTACCTGCCACCTCGAATTTCAGCCAGCAAGCCCCTGCTGCGCTCCATCAGGTCGGTGGCGATGCTGAAGAACGTCGCGCGGCGTTCGGCTTCGTCGGCTATGCGGGAGGGGTCGGGATAGCTCCAGTGGAGTTGCGTTGGTCCGCCTGGGAAGACGGGGCACGCCTCCCGCGCCTGGTCGCACACGGTAACAACGTAGTCGAAGTCCTGCCCAAGGAACTCCTTCACGTGCTTGGACGTAAGGCCCTCCGCGCTGATGTCCAGGCTTTCGAGCGTGCGTATTGCCTCATGGTGCACCCGGCTGGGTTCGCTGCCCGCGCTGTAGACCCGCACCCCTTCGCCTCCCAGGTGCCGCAATATTGCTTCGGCCAATTGGGACCGCGCGCTGTTGTGGGTGCACAGAAAGAGCACCCTGACCGGTGCTTGCTTCTCCTGTTCGGTGTCGCTGTTCATGGCGAAAGTTCCACAGGTTCTATCTCCTGACTCTAACACAGTCCAACGTAAGTCATGGTGCATGACCAGCGCTGAATTGTTACTGACACTCGGCCGGGTTACATGTATAATGGGGCCAACCGGGCAGGCATGCACGCTCAATGGAGGCTCGACATTTGGACGCCGCTTCAGTTGTCATACGTGAAGCTCGTATCTCAGACGCCGCCGGGTGCCTTGCCTTCCTGCGCGAGCTTACTTCTGAGTCTGACATCATGATCCCCGGCTACCCCGACGAATGGGAATTCCCGGTCCACGACGAAGAGGCTTTCATAGAGGAAATGCTGGCGACGCCCAATTGCCTGATGCTGGTTGTGGAGGCGGAGGGGCGAATAGCAGGTATCTTAACCTGCCAGGGCGGCAAACGTCGGGCCATGCAACATGCCGCGATGCTTGGTATCTCGCTACACAAAGACTATAGGGACCGTGGCTTGGGACATGAGTTGATGCAACGTGCCATAGATTGGGCCAGGTCCAGCCACATCACCCGGATAGAGCTATTCGTCTACGTCGAGAATGCGAAGGGCATCCACCTGTACGAGAAGTTCGGCTTCAAAATAGAAGGGCGCCGCAGCCACACCTATTACCACAACGGCAGGTACATTGACGATTATGTGATGGCGTTGTTGCTTTAGAGGAGTAACTCGTGATACGTAAGGCGTAACACGTAAATATAGGCTGCGAGTTACGTGTCACTCTTCATCAAGAGAGGAAATGCACCCAATGAAAATAGCCCTGGACGCAATGGGCGGCGATTACGCACCGGTCGAGACCGTGAAGGGCGCTATCCTGGCCGCGCGGGAGTATGGTATTGAGGTAGCGCTGGTGGGGCAGGAGGCGGCCATCAAGGCTGAGCTTGCGAAAGAGGACACTTCGGGCCTCAAGCTCACGATTGAGCCTGCCGCCTCGGTCATCCCGATGGACGAGCACCAGCCCTCTACTGCGTGGCGCCGGCAGCGCGATTCGTCCCTCACTGTGGGCTTGCAGTTGCTGGCCGACCGCAAGGTGGACGCGCTCGTGTCGGCGGGTAACACCGGGGCCGTGGTGTCCGGGGGTACGTTTGTGCTGCGCCGCATCGAGGGAATAGACCGTCCGGCGCTGGGTGTGCCGTTCCCCGCTATGGGCAACATCGGCAAGATATTCCTGATAGACGTTGGGGCCACCCCCGATGCCAAGCCCCATTACCTGCTGCAGTGGGCGCGGCTCGCTTCCATCTACATGGAGCGTGTATACGATGTTAAGAACCCCCGCGTGGGTCTGGTGTCCAACGGCGAGGAGGAGACCAAAGGCTCGGAGTTGGTGCGCGACACGTTCCCGTTGCTCCAGAACAGCGGCCTGAACTTTGTGGGTAACGTGGAGGGAAAAGATGTGCCCGCAGGCGTGGCCGATGTAGTGGTGACCGACGGCTTTACCGGCAACGTAATCATCAAGACGACCGAGGGCGTCGCCAAGATGATCTTCGACCTGCTTCGCTCGGAGCTAACTTCGAGCGTGGTGAGCAAGCTATTTGCCGCCGGTCTTCGTTCCAACTTCCGCCGCATCGGCGACCGGCTCGACTACGCCGAGTACGGTGGCTCCATAGTCATGGGCGTGGACGGCTTGCTCATCAAGCCGCATGGCCGCTCGAACGCCAAGGCCATCAAGAACGCCATCCGAGTCGCCAAGAGTGCGGTCGAGCAGGATGTGATGAACATCTTCCGCCAGGTAGGCGAGGCGGAAGGAGTGGGCGTTGCCGGACGATAGACGATGGACGATGGACGATGGTAGGAGTGATTAGTGGTTAGTGGTTAGTGGTTAGTAAAACATAAACCTTACTCATCTTGGCGGGTACTTGGCGACCTTGGCGTCTTGGCGGTTCCGTCTCTTCTTCTATCGTCCATCGTCTATCGTCCCCGCCGCACAACGGCGATAATGTGCGTGCCTCCGTCCAGGGCACCTGGCTCCTTGCAGAAGTCTAGCTCCCAGGCGAGAAACGCCTGCCACACAAGTGGATCGGACAGAGCCTGCTGTATGTCCTCTGTGCCCTGGAGGGATAGGAAGTTAGATGCCGAGGCCGTTACTATCTCGCAGCCATGCGACCGCAACAGGGCTTCTAGCTCGGACCATCTATACATATGGAGCAGGTGCCCGCTTGCTACGTGGCCGTAGAGGTCTCCGGTGCTGTTGACCTGGAAGACAGCGTCGAGTCCGGCCCGTTCGGCCACCTTGAGCACGCCAGGCAGGAAGGCGCGGGTCGTCCCAAGCAACGACATGACGCTGAGCAGCACGTAGCCACCTGGTTTCGTCACCCGCAATAGCCCTTCCACCGCCTCTCCAGCGCGTTCGAACACGTAGCTTAGCGCGCCGCCATAGCATACCGCTGCGTCGAAGGTGCCATCCGGTATGCTTGATAGGTCCGTCACGTCCATGACACGCCGGGCGACCACCGCACCTTCGAGACCCGCCTCATCCAGCCGACTGCGGTTCATCTCAAGCTGCACTGGAGAGATATCACCGACCGTCACGCTGGCACCCAGCCGCGCCATCTCAATAGTGAAGCGGCCCGGCCCCGCGCCGATATCCAGCACGTGGTCACCGGCCTTTATGAAGCGCTGCAGGTAATGAGTGTGCAGGTGCAGGTTTACCAGGTTCGCCGCGCCTGCCTCCTGCTCGAAGCGTTGCCACTCGCGCTCGCCATAGTTGTCGTAGAAGCTGCTGACATATTGCGGGTCGTACTTCTCGGTCATCTTTCTCCCCTCACTGCTTTCAGTCTATCATCTTTTCACCCTTCCTGAGTGCGCTCCGGCACCTGCTTTGCCTGCCCTGCTTCCGGAGTGTTATAATACCCGTTGGCTCGTGAGGAGCCTGTCTATATGAAGATACTCTCCGTAGTCGGCGCGCGACCCCAATTTATCAAAGCTGCTCCCGTGAGCCGGGCGATGTCCAGGGCCGGCATCGAAGAAGTGCTTTTGCACACGGGCCAGCACTACGACCAGGCCATGTCGCAGGTCTTCTTCGCGGAACTGGACATTGCCACTCCCCGCTACAACCTGGGGGTAGGTTCCGGCTCCCACGCAAGCCAGACCGCTGCCATGCTGGTGGGTATCGAGCAGGTCCTGCTGGACGAGCGCCCGGACTACCTGCTCGTTTACGGCGACACCAACTCGACGCTGGCCGGGGCGCTCGCGGCGGCCAAGCTGGGGGTGCCGGTGGCTCACGTCGAGGCGGGGCTGCGCTCCTACAACCGCGCCATGCCGGAAGAGATCAACCGCGTGATTGCCGACAGCCTTTCGAGCCTGCTCTTCTGTCCGACAGTCGTGGCCTCGGCCAATTTGCAGCGCGAGGGTATCACCAGCGGGGTGTTTGTGGTGGGTGACGTGATGTACGACGCCATAATGGACTCTCTTCCGCGTGTCGAAGCCCTGGCACGTCCACTCCTGTCGAGGCTGGGCGTGGAGAGCGGCAGGTACTTGCTGGCGACCGTCCACCGGGCGTCCAACACCGACGACCAGCGCAACCTGGCGAACATAGTAGGGGCATTGAGCGACTCCGGTGAGCCTGTGGTGTTCCCGGTGCACCCCCGGACCCGTAGGGCGCTTGAAGAGGCGGGCATCGTCCCAGGCAAGAACGTGCGGCAGGTAGAGCCGGTATCGTACCTGGAGATGGTGGCGCTGGAGAAGCACGCCCGCAAGGTACTCACCGACTCCGGCGGCGTGCAGAAAGAGGCGATGTGGCTTGCCGTGCCCTGCATCACCATGCGCGACGAGACCGAGTGGGTCGAGACCGTAGAACTGGGCTGGAACACCCTCACCGGCACCGACCCAATCCGCATATTGGCCGCTATTCAAGCCCCGCGGCTCCACGCCACCCCACCCGATGTATACGGCGATGGGCACGCGGCGGAGAACATTGTGAACGTCATGTGTAACGCGTGAAAAGACGAAACCGCATCACGCTAAGGACTCCAAGAACCCGCCAAGACTAAGGATTGATACCACTAACCACTACCCACTAACCACTCGTCCGACAGAAAGGAACCACGAATGATCAACATAGCCCGGCCCATGATTGGGGAGGAAGAGAAGGCGGCGGTGATTGCCGTGCTCGAGTCGGGGCAGCTTGCCCAGGGGGGAGTGGTTGCCGAGTTCGAGAGGGCCTTTGCCGACTATTGCGGCGTGAAGCACGCTATTGCTACCAGCAACGGCACTACCGCCCTGCACGTGGCTCTCCTGGCGCACAACATCGGTCCGGGCGACGAAGTGATCACCGTGCCTTTTACCTTCATCGCCTCGGCCAACTCCATGCTCTACACCGGCGCTAAACCTGTGTTCGTGGACATAGAGCCGGAGAGCTTCAACATCGCGGTGGACCAAATAGAGGCGGCGATTACCCCGCGCACGAAGGCGATAATGCCGGTGCACCTCTATGGCAACCCCGCCGAGATGTCCCGGCTGATGGAGATAGCCGAGCGCCACAACCTGATTGTGATCGAGGACGCGGCCCAGGCGCACGGGACGGAAGAGGGCGGGCATCGGGCCGGTAGCTGGGGCACGGGTTGCTTCTCTTTCTACCCGACCAAGAATATCACGACTGGCGAGGGTGGCATGATTACCACCAACGACGACTGCGTAGCCGACAAGTCCCGGCTGGTGCGCTCACATGGCATGCGCGTGCGTTACTACCACGAGATGCTCGGCTACAACTTTCGCATGACCAACATCAACGCGGCGATCGGCATGGCCCAACTCCCCAAGCTGGAAGGGTTCAACGCCCGCCGCATCGAGAACGCCGCCTATTTGAGCGAGCACCTGCCTGCCGACAAGGTGGTAGTCCCCACGGTCCGCCCCGGCACCCGGCACGTCTTCCACCAGTACACCGTGCGTGTGCTTCCGCCCCTCGACCGGGACGACGCTCGCAAGCAGCTGGCGGAGGCGGGGGTCGGCACCGAAGTCTACTATCCTGTGCCGGTGCACCAGCAGCAGGTCTACGTAGAGCAGGGCTATTCGGGCAGCTTCCCTGAGTCGGAGCGGGCCTCGCGGGAGGTGCTGTCCCTGCCCGTTCACCCCGGCCTCTCTCAGCAGGACCTTGAGACAATCGTGGACGCCGTGAGGAACCTGGGCTAAAGATGGCCACATACCCACGTCTCGCGGACAATGACTCCCGCCCCTTGAAGCTGGCCGTGATCGGCGCCGGCTCGATGGGCCGTAACCACCTGCGCGTGCTCAACGACCTCGAGTCGGTAGACCTGGTGGGCGTTGCCGATGCTGCTCTGGATGTCGCAGAGCGCGCCGCCCGTCGCTTCCATATCCCGGCATTTGGTAGCTACGCTGAGATGCTGGACAAGGTGCGTCCGGACGGGGTCGTTGTGGCGGTGCCCACGGTGCTGCACCGCGAAGTGACGCTGGCGGCTCTCTCCTACGGGGTACACGTATTGGTGGAGAAGCCTATAGCGTTCACCGTGGAAGCAGGGCGGGAGATGATCGAGGCGGCCCGGCAGGCAGGCCTGATACTCACTGTGGGGCACATCGAGCGATACAACCCGGCGATACTGGAGTTGCACAGGCGGCTCAGGGAGCAGCAGCTTGGGCGGGTATTCCAGATGAACGCCCGCAGGCTGGGCCCTTTCCCGCCCCGCGTGCGCGACGTGGGCGTGGTAATCGACCTGGCGACCCATGACGTTGACATAATGCGCTTCTTGAGTGGTTCGGAAGTGGTGCGCGTACAGGCCGAGACCGCCCGCCGCATCCACACCGAGCACGAGGACCTGCTGTCGGGCCTGCTGCGGTTCGCGAACGACTCAATTGGCGTGCTGGATATAAACTGGCTGACGCCGACCAAGATACGCGAGCTAATGATCACCGGCGAGCGGGGTGCGTTTCAGGCGAACTACCTGACCCAGGACCTCTACTTCTACGAAAACAACTACGCCAAGACCGACTGGGACACTATCTCAAACATCGAAGGCGTATCCGAAGGCGACATGGTGCGTCTGCGCATCGAGAAGACGGAGCCATTGCGCGTGGAGCTTGACCGCTTCGTCCGTGCCATAAGAGGCGAGGACGTGTCGATTGTGTCGGGCGATGATGGGTTGCAGGCGCTGCACGTCGCGGCCATGATCGTGGAGTCGGGGCTGGAAGGCCGTGCTATCTACCTGAACGAGGAAGGCTAGGGTTAGAGACATTGGAGCAGGCTGCTTATAGAGTAGCGGTAGTCGGACTGGGCAAGATCGGGCTGCCACTGGCGGCGCAGTTCGCACATAGCGGGCTTGAGGTAATTGGCTGCGACATATCCCAAGAGGTCGTGGATATTGTCAACGCCGGGCACTCACACGTAAAAGAGGAGCCGGGGCTTGAGGAGATGGTGGCCGGCGCCGTGAGCAAGGGTCGCCTCACCGCTACAATTGACACGCCTGGTGCGGTCAGCCGCTGCAACGTGGTGGTAGTGATAGTGCCCCTCATGGTGGACGAGGAGCGCAACATCGACTACCGGGCCATAGACTCGGCCACGCGCTCGGTCGCGGAGGGGTTGCAACGGGACACGCTCGTCATGTACGAAACTACGCTACCCGTAGGCACCACACGCACGCGCCTGGGAGAGATGTTGGAGGCGGGTTCGGGGCTGGTCGTGGGCCGCGACTTCTGCCTGGCCTTCAGCCCTGAGAGGGTATACAGCGGGCGCATATTCAGCGACCTGCACAAGTACCCTAAGGTGGTGGGCGGGATCACGCCTGAATGCACGCAGGCTGCCGAGCGCTTCTACAGCGTGGCGCTGGAAGGCGCAGCCATTCTCCCTATGCGCGATGCCGACACCGCCGAGTTCGTCAAGCTGATTGAGACCACCTACCGCGACGTGAACATCGCCCTCGCCAACGCTTTCGCACGCTTCGCCGCCGAGCGCGATATACCTGTTTTGGAGGCGATTTCGGCGGCCAACACGCAGCCTTTCTCCCACGTGCACAGGCCTGGCATAGCGGTGGGTGGGCACTGCATCCCGGTCTATCCGTACTTCCTGATGAACAACACGGAGGACGATGGGATGTCGCTGGTGCGGCGGGCCCGCGAGCTAAACGACAGCATGGTCGCTTGGGCTCTGGACCGCCTGGAGGAGTCGCTTGGCGGCTTGAGTGGCAAACGGGTGCTAGTGTTGGGGCTCGCGTACCGGGAGAACGTAAAGGAGACCGCCTTTTCGGGGGCCGTCCGGCTCCTGAGCGAGTTGAAGGCGCGCGGCGCAGTGCCCCTCATCAACGACCCTCTGTACAGCGACGAGGAGCTTGCACGCTATGCCGAGCCTGTACGGTTGGATGCGTTGCCTGACTTCGATGCGTTGGTGCTCCAGGCCTATCATGACGATTACCGCGGCCTCGACTGGGAACAGTTAGCCGGCCACGGTTGC
>JAXDKH010000236.1:0-9488 GCA_034667185.1 Chloroflexia bacterium
GCTCGCCAACAACCACGCTCTCGACTCCCGCGCAGCCGGGCTACAGTCCACGGTGAACGCGCTTCGTGCTTCCGGCATGACCCCGTTGGGACTCGCCGATGCGCAGGGTCACCAGTTGCCCATCATCCGGGAGGTGCGTGGGGTGCGGGTCGCCTTCCTCGGCTATACGACGGTGCTCAACATCATCACCTCCGATATGCGGCACAACGGCGGCATTCGCCCCGGCATCGGCTACATCAACCCCACCAGCAAGGCCGACAAGGACCTGTTTGCCCAGGAGATCGCCTCGGCCAGGGGCATGGCGGACGTGGTAGTCGTGTTCATGCACTGGGGCAACGAGTACAAAGCACAACCCGAAAGCTGGGAGGTGGATATGAGCAAGCTCGCTTCTCGTTCCGGAGCCGACCTCGTGGTGGGCGCTCACCCGCACGTGGCCCAGGGCCTCAAAGTGGAACATGAGGGCGACCCTGCTCGTTCGACGGTCGTGGCGTACTCGCTCGGCAACGCCCTTTTTGACCAAATGGCCCGCATGGATACGCGCCAGGGGCTTGCTCTCTCGGTGCGTGTGGACCGCCAGGGTGTCAAGAGCGCCCGCTTCGTCCCGCTTGAGATAACCGCAAACACTTACAAGATGCGCATCGCAGACGATGCCTCCGGACAGTCGACCCTGACCCGCGCCGTGCAGAGTACGCCGGCTGATTTGCAGTGGAAAGCGCTCTGGGACGCCAACCAGCCCCAACCCGGCCTCGGCATAGGCTACTGGCGCACCGCGGCTTCCCTCGAACGTGCCTCAATCGAAGACCTGGGCCTGGGGCAGCCAACGCGCGTCCAGCTACTTGACGGCGTGCTCTCGGTGCAGAAGGGCGACGGCAAAGGCCCCTGGACCACCGTCTGGCAAAGCGAACCCACCTGGCGGGTCACCGGCTACACGGTGGGCGATGCCAACGCCGACGGCAAGCCTGACCTGGTCTACTCCCTCTGGAAGCGCCGCCTCACCTGGGAGCGTCCCGACGACGGCGGTATGAAGGTCGATATGGAGGGGGGCGACTTCCTGCCCCACATCTACATCAATACCTGGCGCGACGCTGCGCTGGTGCCCCTCTGGCACGGCTCGCCCCGCCCCTCGCCCATACTCAACCTCGCAGTCGTACCCCTCGCCCCGGCAGGCAAGCCATCACTGGCTGTGTTTGACAGTACTGACCCCGCCCAGGAACATGCCCCCGGCAACGTGAACCTGTGGCACTGGACCGGCAGTTTCGGCTTCGAGCTACTAAAGTCTCTCCCCGGCACCTACTCCACCCTGTGGGGCGATGGCAAGATGCTGCTGGTAAAGTGAAGCAATGTGAGTAATGGGGACGTTAAGGGAGTAGGCCAACACCTGCTCCCTTTGTTCTTGCGCCCTACGCGCATCAGTGGGATACTGCTGGAAATCCCAAATCGAAATCCAAATCCGAATTCCGAAATCCCAATTCCCAAATTCCAAATGGGTAACAGACAACGCGGCATCCTCCTCGTGCTCCTGGCCTCCGGGTTGTGGGGCACGCTGGGCACGTTCTACCGCTTCGGCACCGAGCAATTCCATCTGACGCCGCTGGCTATCGTCTTCTGGCGGGGCGGGGTGGCTGCTCTTGCGCTGGGCCTGGTCATGGGAGTTGTGCTGCCCATAGGCGGCAAGCGAGGACTGCTGCGCGTGCGCCGGGCCGACGTGCCCATGTTCCTGGCGTTCGGCCTGCTGGGCGTGACAGCTTTCTACCCGCTGTACATTTATTCGGTGTTGTTGGTGGGCGTGGCCGTGGCGGTGGTGCTGCTGTACACCGCGCCCATAATCGTGGCGGTGCTGGCGTGGCGATTCCTGGGTGAGAGCTTTGACGGGCGCAAGCTGGCCGCCCTGCTGCTGACCTTCCTGGGCGTGCTCCTCATGTCGCGGGCCTACGATCCCGCTTCGCTCAGCGTCAACGCGTTGGGCGTGCTCTGCGGGCTGGGTTCGGCCTTTGCCTACGCCCTCTACAGCATCCTGGGCAAGGTATCCCTCAAGCGCGGCTACTCGGTGGCGACCACCAGCTTCTACATCTACAGCATCGGAGTGCTGGGCCTCCTCGCGCTTGCCATTCTCACCGGCCCCGACCAACTGCTCGTCAACGGCGACAACCCCGGCGCGTGGGGCCTCCTGCTGGTCCTGGGACTGGTCCAGACCCTGGGGGCCGTAGCAGCTTACGTAACCGGCCTTCGCTACCTGGAAGCCGGCATCGCCAGCATCCTCGCCACCTTCGAGCCTGTAGTAGCAACCTTGCTGGCCTTCTTCGTCCTCCACGAAGCTATAGACTGGCCCCAGATGCTGGGCGGCCTGCTCGTGTTGGCTGCCGTCTTCCTCCTACAGCGGCGCAGCAGGTAATAGCCAGGCTGTTGCGGATGCTCAGACTTTCCAGGCGCTCCCAATTGTGGAAAATCTCAACCTCTTGGCGCCAAGCCCTGCGTTTGTCATTCTGAACGCAGTGAAGAATCTCGTCCTCCACAACCCAAATTACACCTTTCTAGTAGTCACCCAGTACCCTAAGAAAGTAGAAACATCCCGGTAGGGGAGGAGATTCTGAACGCAGTGAAGAATGACAAACGCAGGGCTTCATCCTTCCAGTTAGGATGTCTTGCCTTCTCGGAACACTGTGGGAACCGAACCCACTGCTAGTGATGAATGCACGTGTGTGGTAGAATCATAAGTAGCAGCGTTCAATGGTCGCATCTATAGGAAGAGCACAGTGAAAGTCACCGTAAGACTGTTTGCCACATTTAGAGAGGCAGCAGGCACATCCGAGAACGTAAACCAGGTCGAGCCGGGCACCACCGTAGCCCAGCTTTGGGATGCCTTGCAGACCCAATTCCCACGTCTACAGCCCATGGCTGCCATCTCCGCCTTCGCTGTCAACGGCTACTACGCCAAGCCCACCACGCGGCTGGCCGACGGTGATGAGGTGGCATTCATCCCCCCCGTGAGCGGAGGCTAAGATGTCCCTCGACACCACTCCAGCCACCGGTTCGCAATCTGCGCTTCCCACCGAGGTGCGTTACCTGTTTGAGATCACCCGCGACCCCTTGTCCACCGATGACCTCGTGAACGTCGTGCTCGTTGACAGCATCGGGGCCGTAGTGACCTTTACCGGCACCGTGCGCGACAACACCGAGGGCCGCAAAGTCCTCTCGCTAGAGTACGAGGCTTACGACCAGATGGCCGTTGCCGAGATGGAGCGCATAGGCCGCGAGATGGCAGATAAGTGGAGCCTGCACGGCATAGCAATCCGGCACAGGGTAGGCAAACTGGCGATAGGCGAGGCCAGCGTAGTGATAGCCGCCTCCTCGCCCCACCGCCGCGAAGCCTTTGAAGCCTGCAGCGAAGCCCTCGACCTCCTGAAAGACCGAGTGCCCATCTGGAAGAAAGAGTACTTCGAAGATGGCGAACACTGGGTAGGAATAGGAGCTGGTTGATTTGGAAATTGGGATTTCGAATTGCGAATTTAGAAGAACTCTAAACAAATTCGCAATTCGAAATCCCAAATCCGAAATTCCTCATGCACCACCCTGTTGACCAATTGAATCGGCCGCTGCACGACCTGCGCATCTCGGTGACGGACAGGTGCAATTTTCGTTGCACTTACTGCATGCCTAAGGAGGTGTTCGGGCGCGATTTCCAGTTCTTGCCGAGCGCCGATCTGCTGACGTTCGAGGAGATTACGCGGCTTTCCCGCATCTTCGTCGGACTGGGTGTGGAGAAATTACGTATCACGGGCGGGGAGCCCCTGGTGCGGCGCGACCTGGAGAAACTGATCGCGATGCTCTCTCCCCTGGAGGGACTGAAGGACCTGACCCTCACCACCAACGGCGCGCTCCTCGCGAAGAAGGCTGCTGCATTGAAGGAGGCCGGCCTCAAGCGCCTGACCGTGAGTCTCGACTCCCTTGACGACGCTGTATTCAGGGCTATGAACGACGTGGACTTCCCGGTCCAACGCGTGTTGGACGGCATTGAGGCAGCGCGGGAAGCCGGATTGTGGCCGATCAAGATCAACATGGTGGTCAAGCGGGGCGTCAACGATAGCAGCATTTTGCCCATGGCCCGCTACTTCCACGGCAACGGCTACATACTCCGCTTCATCGAGTACATGGACGTGGGCACCACCAACGGCTGGCGAATGGACGACGTTGTGCCCGCCTCGGAGATCGTGAGCATTATCAACGCTGAGATGCCCTTGGAACCCGCCGAGCCGAACTACACGGGTGAGGTGGCTTCACGCTACAGGTACCTGGATGGTGGCGGTGAAGTCGGCATCATCTCCTCCATCACCCAGCCCTTCTGCGGCACCTGCACCCGAGCCCGCCTCTCTCCCGAAGGCCAGCTTTTCACGTGCCTCTTCGGCAACTTCGGGCATGACCTCCGCGCCTTCCTCCGCGCCGGCAAGACCGACGAGGAGTTATTGGCCTTCGTAGCTAAAGTTTGGCGTCGGCGTAACGACCGCTACTCCGACCTGCGTACCCTGGAGACGGTCAGGCGGGAGAAGGTGGAGATGTCGCACATCGGGGGGTGAGGCTGAAACGTGAAACGTGATACGGTAACGGCAGCTTTGTACGCAAAATGAAAAGGGTCGCCTCGTGGTTGGGGCGACCCTTTTCCTTACTTAGACCTCTATTCCCCTCCGTCATCCTGAGCATAGCGAAGGATCAGTAGCCCGTTCTTGACTCTCCCTAATGATCCAATAATGTGCTTCTTACCACCGTCATCCTCAATGTTGAGGACTCTCGCCTACCCACCTGATCCTTCGCTACGCTCAGGATGACAGGGGGTGACTCAGGATGGCAGGGCCTCTTTGGTCCTGTAGCACACACTTCTCAACATCCACGTACCCTAAAGAGCAAGCTGCATCACGTTTCACGTTTCACGTTTCAGAACTACGTTTCAGCCCAATCCCCCACGCGACGGCAAGATGACTAGCCCCGGTGCGGTAAAGTTGGGGTCGAAGGTGAACACCTCATCGGCCCCGAGGTACTGGATGACGGCGTAGTTGATGCAGTCGGTGAAGGTGAACTGGGGGTGCTCGTCGTCCACGAACACCTTCCAGGCCCGCTCGAAGATGACGCTGTCAGTCATGAAGAAGCGGAGCAACGAGGTGTTGTTGACGACTGTGTTCAGCGCCTGGGCGGCGTCCAGCGAGCCGAACATCTTCATCGCGGTGAACACCTGGTCGAGCACGTAGTCGGTGGTCACAAAGCGTACGGGCTGGTTGCGCAGGTCGTCCCAGAGGGCACGAGCGGCAGCATGATTGCGGTCGTTGGGGTTGTAGAGGGCCAGCCAGCCGCTGGTGTTCACAAAGATCAGCCGGTGTTGGCGTCTCATCAGCCCTTACCCCCGTTACCCATGCCCGGCACGTTGAGCGCACCGAACGATTGGCTAAGGGTGGGTATCTGCCAGATCGCGTCGTCCGGCTGGGGCATGTCGCCGCTGCGGTCGGACACCTCGGGGATGTCGGCGAAGTACTCCACCACGGCCTCTCGTACCACAGCGCTCAAAGGCACCCCAAGCTCCTGCGCCCGGTCCACCAGCCGCTCGTACATCCCCTTTTCCATATAGAGATGCACGTCAATTAGATAATTACTCAATCATCTCCTCCTGGTTTATAGCCCCCTAGTATAACAAATGTCCCCCGCACAACAAACTGCGTGGGAGATTTACCAAAGGAACGATGAAACCGCAAAGGCGCAAAGAGCGCAAAGGACACTAGCAAATAGGGGGTGTTCCTAGCAAAAGGACCAGAGTACGATATGATGCACTCTGGTCCTTTTGCTATCCTTCAAACCCTTATCCCCTTAGCTGTCCTTTGCGCTCTTTGCGCCTTTGCGGTTTCATCGTTTCTATTGTCTGGCTATCAGGTGCCGGTGGTCTTTTGGAAGATGAGGATGTACTGGTGGAGTTGGTTGGCTACGAAGCGGTAGGGGTAGCCGAAGGGGTAGAGGCGCGGGGTCTGGTCGTACCAGATTTTGCAGCCACGGTAGGCGAGGTCGGACAGCTTCGAGAGGCGCACCACGATGTCGGCATGCAGCAGGTTGTGGTGGTGCTCGGTGGGTTGGAAGTCCTTGGCGAACAGCACCATGTACCCCGACGGCTTCAGCACCGACATGGCCTTGCACATGATACCCACCAGCTCGTCCAGGAACGCCCCGTAAGTGAGATTGCCCAGGTCCGCGGGGTCGCCGGTGAAAGGCGTGGGCGATGACAGGCCGGTACGCTTCTTCTTCTCTCCACTCTGAGGCCGCCGCATCATATCCCCGTACGGAGGGTCGGTCAGCACCATATCGAACGTCCGCCCAACCACCTCCACGTGCTCCAACATCCGGCGGGCATCGGTAACGAGCGCCGTCTGCGCCCGCAATCCCTCCTGCCGCGCCACCTGCCTGTACACCTCAACGTAATCCGCCGACAGGTCCAGCCCCACCGCGTTACGGTCCGCCAGCGAGCACCCCAGCAGCGTACCCCCGACCCCCATAAAAGGGTCGAGCACCCACTCACCCTCCTTCGTGAAGAACTCCACCAGCCGCCGCATCAACTGGGGCGGCTTGGGCGAAGGATGGACCCGCCGCAAATTATGCCCGTACGACTGCGGCCCGGTAGTAGGGAAAGCCGTAGCCTCCACCGAGGACAGGAAATGCACCCACTCACTCCCCGTCAGGTTGTTCAACCTGTTGCGCGGATCTAGAGGGGAATTCTGAATTCTTAATTTTGAATTCTTAATTGGCTGCGCTTCTCGTTGCAACCTGTGATTAGTGACCTGCAAAGTATCAAGCTTACGACGCGGCATGCCCGCCTCCCAGTACCAGGTAGAATGTAAATGTAGCTACTGTTCTCCAAGAGCCTCAATAGACACGTAGGGGCACGATGCATCGTGCCCGCACAAACAATCTCCTATTCGCCCCAAACCGAATTAAGAATTAACCATTAAGAATTGAGAATTCGGCATCAGCCGACCCAGTACAGCATCTCCTGCACTGTATTGTTCGGCTTGTACTGGCGGTTCTCACCGTCGGCGTCGGAGCGGAAGCGGCGGTACTCGCAGGCGTATATTTCCACGTTGCCGCGCTGAGACAGGATGTCCACTATCTTATCGTGGGGGATCACACCCTCGCTGTTGTAGCTGACCAGCACCCACTTGGCCTTCGACCCGGTCACCAGCTTGGACAATGCCTCCTCGGCGGCCCCTGCCTTCGAATACACAGATTTCTTCCCGTCGCCGTCGGTGCGCAGGCCCGCTACGCCCCGCGTCTCAGGCTCGTCGCCCACCGCCAGCGTTTCTAGCAGGTGGTAATTGGTGCAGTACTGCCGCGTGTTGTAGGGCGGGTCCACGTACAGCAGGTCGCAATCCGTGTTGGGCACCAGTTCGTTGGCATCGGCCAGGTTGATCCGGTGCTCGTAGGCGCTATGCACCACCTGGGGCACGGCCAGCATCAACGGCTTGCGGGCCCGCGAGTCCCACCGCTTGAGGAAGGCCGCATAGGTGCCCGCTATGTTCGCCACCCGCGACACTGCCTCGATCAGGGCTGCGGTGAGCAGGAACCGTTCCGACTCGGTCAGCCAGCTCCGCTCCCACCACCACATGATGGTGTTCCTTATCGCGTCGATGCGCAGGGCGTTGCCGGACGTGAAATAGCGCCTGCCCTCCGGCCCGTCCGGCGAGTAGTTCCAATAAAAGAACCCCTCCACGCCGCGCAGGTTGTTCAGGTGCGCGATTACGCGATGGAGGGGCACGGGGAGGTTCACGCTGCCGTCGAGCACGCCCGCGTTCACCAGGTTGGCGAAGACAGGGGCCTCGTTCAAGGCGATATACGCGTGTTGCAGCGCATAGGAGTAGGTCATCAGGTCGCCCGTGACAGTCTGCCACTCCTGCCGTTTCAGGTGGCGGGCGACGGAGGTGGTGCCGGTGAAAGGGTCGCACACGCACAGCGGTTTTTCCCGCGTGCTTTTCACTCCGTGCATAGCCAGCACTTCGTCGATAAAGGGCAGCAAGCTGTCTTTGTTACCCAGGTAGCGCATCGAGCCGGCCTTTCTGCTGTTCGGTTACCCTGCACGCCGTTTCGCTATTATGCACCACAGCCCCATCAGATGCAAGGCCAACGGAGACGGAAGCCAAGACGCATCACGCCAAGGACGCGCCAAGGTTTAGGATTATTCACCGCAGAGACGCAGAGAACGCAAAGGTACGCGGAGAAGAATAGAGGGTGTTCTAATAGGCAAGCATCTTACAGTACGATGTGGCCCTTACCACTCACCTAAACAACCCTAACCTCAGCGTAGCCTCTGCGTCCTCTGCGTCTCTGCGGTGCAATTCTTTGTTTCTTTTAGTACAATGCGGGTTCCGTCTCTTCCCGCCTTGGCACCGCGCTTGCTCCTGTAGAGGCTCGTACCGTTCTTTGAGGAGGAATTATCTTGGCTAGCGATAACCCGACGTTCGGCTGGATTATGCATCCGGCTTTGATAAATACGCCCGAAGGGCTGGACTCCCGTGACATCAGCCTTGCTCGCACTATGATAGAGGCAAATGAGCAGCACATCGAGATCGCGCGGGAGGGTGGCTTCGACACTGTCTGGGTGGAGGACCACATGGGCTGGGGCGAGAAGGCCCACCTCGAATGCTTCACCAATATGGCCTGGCTGGCGGGGCGGCATACCGGCCTTACCTATGGCACGATGGTCTGCGGCCAGGCGTTTCGCAACCCCGCGCTCCTATCCAAGATGGCTACCAACATGTTCCTGCTCACCCAAGGCAAGTTCATCCTGGGCATCGGCGCGGGCAACAACCCAGGCGAGCACTACGAGTTCGGCTACCAGTTCCTGTCAGCCGGCGAGCGCGTCGACCAGACCGAAGAAGCGATCAAGATCATCAAGGCGCTGTGGAACGACAGTCCCGCCACCTTCCACGGCAAGCACTATCGCATCGACAACGCCTATAGCTCCCCGCGCCCCGACGGGTGGATACCCCTCTGCATCGGCGGCATGGGCGAGAAGAAGCTGCTCAGACTCGTGGCCGAGTACGGCGACTGGTGGTGCGCCGACATCGCCCCGGCGGACGTGTTCGCGCACAAGGCCTCGGTGCTCGCCCGGCACTGCGCTGACGTGGGACGCGACCCCGGCGACATTGTGCACGGGCAGGTCACGTGGGTAAGCGTGGAGGAAGACTCCTCCCAGGCCACCCGCTGGGACCACCTGCACATCGTGGCGGGCAACCCCGATGAAGTCACCCGCGAGCTAGAGTCCTTCCGCGACGCCGGGGCCAACCACTTCATGGTCCGCTTCATGGACTACCCCCGCACCGGCAACCTGGAACGCTTCATCAACAAAGTGCTTCCTCGACTACGGTAGCGGTTAGTCACAGCCTTTGCCCCGGCCTGCTGAATGTCGCACTGCCAGCAGCCAAAGAGAGTATTGTCATTCCGAACGCAGTGAGGAATCAGGTGGG
>JAXDKH010000237.1:0-3422 GCA_034667185.1 Chloroflexia bacterium
AATTTGAGGGCATTAGAAGGGGCTGCGACTATATCGCAGCCCCTTCTTTTGTGTACCTATGATGAAACGAACTAGCGGTCCGCAGTCCAGAGAGTACTGAAGCCTTCGCCACGGATCATGCGCACAAAGGCCATCTTCTCCAGGCGCCAGAGTTGCTCGGCAGCAGCATGGACCGCCGTGTCGGCTTCCCCGTAGGTGGCACCTGCGCTCACCAGCTTCTCCACCAGCATACGAGTGACCCCATGCTCGTCCAGGCGGCGCACCGACTTCATCCAGGGCACGCCGAGGATGCTGCGCACCTTGCCCAACTGAGGGCGGAGCCTCTCAATCGAGCGTATCCGTTCCTCCATGGAGTTTACCTGCGGCATCACCTTGACCATGTAGCCCTTCTCTTCGTCAGCGCGGGCGTCGATGACCATGGCGCGGCGCAAGAGGGGGAAGAATATGGTGACTATCTCAGCCTCCGAGATCCCGGAAAGTACCTGACTCAGAAACTGGTCCTCATTGTCCATAGTTCATCCTCCTGGCTCCTGCGCGTAGTTTTGTATTGTGTGCAGGTATTATCTTACCGTGACAGTGGTGTCTCTGTCCAGTAAGAAGCCCGCCGCGATACCGAGGAGGCCAAGCAACAGGTGGATGATGTTGTCAACAACGGTCCAACCGCTGGGGATTAGCCCGAAGCCCTTCGGGTCGATAAAGCCGACGATGCCCACCAGGAGCAACACTACACCTACGACGCCGACGACCATCTTGACGGTAGCACCGTCCACGCGGCCAAAGCCCAGGTATGCGAACACCGCGCCGACCACAAGGTGGACGATGTCTTCCGGGAGGTCGATGTTGAGAGCGCCAGCGAGGTGCCCTTCACCAAGGACAAGGCCTAAGACGCCAAGCAGGAGTAGAACGACGCCAACGATCTGTGCGTATTGTCGTGCCATTTGAACAATTCTCCTTCCGCTCGCTACGCCCCCCACATGCAGCGATTAGCCAGCGTTAATGGATTACTTGCTGCCGCCGGTACTGCCGCCACCGCCGCCACCGATACGGGTGACCTTGGTGCCGCACTCCGGGCAAACGCCCTGCATGGCCGGTCGACCGTTCTTCAGGGTGATTTGTTTGGCATCTTTCATGTCAACCATTTTCCGGTCTTTTACACAATATGCCTGTGGCATTTTGAACACCTCCATCGATAGTTGGTTGAAGTTGCAGACAGGCCCTATGCGAACGTGCAAACGTGCATGGGTGCGTTCGGTGGTCCGTGCCTGTGATAGGCGTGATTATACACCCGCCCACGCGTGGAGTCAATAACTGTTCATATCTTTCGTCGCATTAGTGCAAACCGTCGCTAGGCACGCCGTTAGAACGTTAGTTTTCCACATCTTGCCCGGTGTAGGCGGCCTGGATGTCACTCATAAATGATAACGGCAGCCATTTCGCACCGACACAATTAACAAATTGGCTAAATAGCACAATAAATCTCCCTTTTAAGACATGTAAATTTTGAGGCTTTGCTCAATTTCCACGGGCAAAGTGTTCAGAACCGATAACCAAGCTCCACCCTGTCATCCTGAGCGTAGCGAAGGATCAGGTGGGTAGTTAGACTCCACAACGTTGGGGATGATGGGGGCATTAGGAACATTGTTGCTGCAATAGGAAGAGTCAAGAAGGGGCTACTGATCCTTCGCTGCGCTCAGGATGACAGGGTGGGACTTTGATGTCCGACCTTCAACTGTTTGGAAATAGACGGTAGTACAGCAGGCAGTCGGACGCGATAGTGCGAAAATGAGCAATGGGGATTGTGGCTCGCGTTTATGCCTTGCGGATTCGTGTTGAAGTAGATAGAGCCGGGTAGGAAAGAAAGGACCAACCCCGACAGGTTGGTCCTTCCCGTGTGCGGTTGGTAAAGTTTGCTTAGCTCTTGACGGCAGCGGGGTCATGCGCCGTGCACGGTGGCTTCTGCCTTACGAAGTCGCCAGCACGTTCTCCCTCGCATCGCGCATATAGCTCCTGTAGCAGCCTATCGCGCTCATTATGGCGAATGCGAAGTATGGGACCATGAGAGTTGCCAGGAGGCTGGCGTTCCCTACGATAGCCAGCACTACGTAGATTATCGTCAGGAAGCCCACCCAGCCACTCATGAGCATGACGCCGATGAACGGTCTGCCGCTGTAGAACCAGCCTAGGCCCAGGAAGCCCAGTGCCTCAAGCCCAGTTGCGACTAGAACTCGGCGCTGGTTCTCGCCGGGGTTGCCGGAGAGGGCCCGCGGGTGTACCCGGACGGACGCCTTGCCCGCGTTGCGCATGCGCGCACGGAAGTTGCGGAAGTACGCCCGGCGCTCTTCCACCCCGATGATCGCGCTGATGTGGCGGAAGAGGAGTACGTAGCCGAAGCCAAGCACGCCCTGCGCGAGCACAAACAGCACATAGCGGCCCCACGGACCGGCCACAGTCTCCCTCGCCTCCGCAGCGGTTGCGCCATTGTGGATGGCTATGGTCTCGACTAGCCCCACGCCGAGAAAGACCAGGTATGAGAGAGTGATACCCACACCTATGGTCAGCAGGGCAGTACGTCCCGCCTTTGGGTCCACCACAGGGCGTCCCAGGATGCGCGGGAGCAGGAAGATGCACATTGTCATGAGCCCCATGATGGCGAAGCCCACCATGTTGAGTTGCGCGTGGGAGAGGGGCGTAATGAAGTAGCTGGAGGGCAGACCATCCTGCAGCCACTCCTGGGACCAGGGGAGAATCTGCACGACTCCCTGTATGGTGCCGATCAGAATTGCCACCACGCTGAACCCGATGAACTTGCTGAGGCCGGAATCCACGGGCGCATCCGGTGCAGGTTTTCCACGGAGCGTGAGCAGGATGTTCGTGATGAAAGCCCAGAAGCCTACGCCCATGATGGTTGCCGTCACGGAGAGCAGCAACGGGTGCCAGATGCCCATTGCCTCCTTCGCTTCTACGTCCGTGAGGCCGCTCAGGACCATCTCGCCTTCCCGCCAGCCCAGGCCCACCGCGGCGAAGTAGAAGCCGAACACGCCTATCACGATGCACCAGAAGCTGAACTTGCCCAGCGCCAGACTGTGAATCGGCCGCCCAAGCATGCGGGGCAGGAAGTAGTACAGCAGCCCCATGAGAGCCACGCTCACGCCACCCACCAGGTTCATGTGCGCGTGGGCCATCGGGTCGATCATGTGGCCCGCCTCGCCCGTCTTATGCAGCCAGTCGAGCGACCAGGGCAGCACCTGGTAAACGCCCTGCACCGTGCCGAAGAGCAGCCCGGTGGCACCAACGGCGAAGAACTTCGCCAGCAGGAACTCGGCGTCGGTAGCGCCCTTCTCGGGGTTCACCCTGCGCTCGCCGGAAGCTCTGCCCACTGTAACGTAGACGTTGGTTACAAAAGTCCAGTAGCCCAGGCCCAT
>JAXDKH010000238.1:0-4327 GCA_034667185.1 Chloroflexia bacterium
CCAATTCCCAAATCTCAGATCAGCCCCACCTCCCTTGCATATGCCACTGCCTGGGTGCGGTTGCGGGCGTTTAGCTTGCCGTAGATGCCCAGCGCGTGTGTCTTCACCGTGCCTACGGTAACAACCAGTTCGTCGGCGATCTGGCTGTTCGACATACCGGCGGACATCAGGCGTAGCACTGCCATCTCGCGGGGCGTGAGTGGCTCGGGCAGCAGGTTGCGTGCAGGGTGCGAATGCCTACCATTCCCCGTGAAATCTTCCGGTAGCCGCCCAAATGCCGAGAGCAGCGTGCGCAGGTAATCTTCAGGGATATGTGTACCGGCGCGGTGCCGGGGCTGCCGGTCGGAGTAGATTACCTCCAGCAGGTCGGCTATAGGAGCCCCTTCGTCGACAAACATGCGTACGAACCGTTCGGGTGCGGCCAGGGAGAGCGCCCTTTCCAGCGAATGCCGGGCGCGCTCGGTGCGTCCCTGAGCCTGGAACGACGTGGCCTGTATGGTGAGCGCCTCTATCGCGCTGCGCATGCGGCCTTGCGCCTCTGCCGCCGACAGTAGCTTGTCGAGCAGATACAGGGCGTCGTCCGTGTTGCCCTGCGCTACCATGACTCTAGCCGCCGTGATGTGCTCAAGCTCGTCGCTGTAGAAGGGCCTGACATCCTTGCTCAGACCCAGCTCCTGCATCCAGCGGGCGGCCTCGTGTACCCTGCCGTGCGCCAGCCACAGCCGTGTGCGGTGCCCCCAGTCAGTCCCGCCTCCAATCTCTACCATGCGGTCCATTGCCTCGAACGCGCCTTGCGTGTTGCCCATCGCGTTGAGCGTCTTTCCCAGCACCGTATAACCCTCAAGCAGGATTTTGCGCTCGCCACCCCGTTTGCCAAGCTCTATGCCCTTGAGCGCGTATTCCCTCGCTTCGTCCAGGTAGTTCCACTCGTACAGCAGCCGCCCCAGCCCCGCGTAAGCCACGCCCGCCGCCGGGAGTTCGGGCCGGGTACTGTCGCCACCCTCAGCCGCCACCTGTAACGCCTGCCGGTAGAGCCTGGCCGACTCGTGTAGCCTGCCCTGCACCATGCGCGCCACACCCAGGTAGCGTAGGCCGAATATAGCCAGGCGCAGGTTGCCGGAGGCACGCCCTATCTCGTGGGCTTCGGACAGGTAGCGGGCGGTCTGCTCCATCTGGCCGGAGTCCATGTACGTGAGGCCGAGATTGAGAGCCACGTGGCCGCGCAGGTCGAGGCGATGAGAGGGCAAGTGCTCCAACGCCTCCTGGGATAGCGCCAGCACCTGCTCCAGGTTGTTGCAGTTGGCGGCCAGGCGGGCTCGAATGGCGGCAATCTCGCCCCTGATTTCCTGTGCCGCCACTCCGCCGGCCTCGTTTGCCGCGCGTTCTGCATCGTTCGCCCTGCTTTCCGCGACCTGTAGCTGCCCTGTGTAAGTTGCGGCCCAGGCATGATAGATACAGAGGCGAGGTCGAGAAAGCATCACTTCCTCCGGCAGCGCGTCCAGCCAGCCTATGAGCGTCGTGTTCTCGCCGTAGGTAAGCATGGTCTGGGCAAGCTGCGCTATCAAAGAGGCTGATAAATCATATTCACGGGCGGCAAGCGCGTGTGACACCGCTTCCGCAATGAACCCATGCTCGTGCAGCCACCGGGCAGCGCGCAGGTGCAACTTCTCCGCCTCGCCCGGCATGCTGCGATTGAGATAGCTACGCAAGAACTCCGCAAACAACGGGTGATAGCGGTACCACTCCTGACGCTCGTCCAATGCAACCAGGAATAGGTTGGAGCGTTCAAGCCACTCAAGCGATGCTTGAGTGGCGGACGGTGGACGATGGACGATAGACAATGGAAGTGGGTTATCGTCCATCGTCCATCGTCCATCGTCCAGCACCGCTTCACAAAGCTCCGCAGTCAGGTTGTCCAGTATCGAGGTGCGCAACAGGAAGTCCTGCACGTGGGGCGATTGCTGCTCAAGCACTTCGGCGGCCAGGTAGTCGAGCAGGTGGCGGTGGCTGCCTGTGAAGGTCGAGACCGCCGACAGCCCACCTTCCCTCCCCTGGGAGGAGAGCGCTGCCAGTTGCAGCCCGGCGATCCAACCCTCGGTGCGACGTTCCAGCGCCGCTACCTCTTCGCTGGAGGCCGGTAGCTCCATCACCTCATGGAGGAAGCTGGTAGTCTCTTCGTGGGTGAAGCCGAGGTCCGGCGCTCGAAGCTCGGTCAATTGGCCGTGGGCGCGAAGCTGAGCGAGAGGCAGGGGTGGGTCGGTGCGGCTGGCGATCACCAGATGCATCTGGGGTAGTGCGTGGCCCAACAGGAAGGCTACCGCCTGATGAACAGCCTCCGCGTGTACCAGGTGGTAGTCGTCCAGCACAAGGATGAAGTCGTGGGGCACGGAAGCTATAGAGTTCGCCAGCACTGTCATAGCAGGCTCGGTAGGTACGATCTGGGGTCCGCGCAGGATGGGCAGGGCCGCCTCGCCTATGTCGGGCCGTATACCCTGGAGTGCGGCTATTAGATACGTAAGGAAGCGGCCCTGGTCGTTATCGCCCGCGTCGAGAGACAACCACGCGACGGGTAGCTCCGTCTGCCCGGCCCACTCGACCAGGAGGGTGGTCTTGCCGGAGCCAGCGGGAGCCGAGACGAGGGTGAGCTTGCCACCCAGCCCACCTTCCAGCCGCCGGGTCAGCGCGGGCCTGGAAACCAGCTTGCGGCGCAGTACAGGTGGCCGTAACTTGGTGAGAAGCAGCGGATTGGAGTAGGCGGGGTGCGGCGGCTCGGTAGATGCGGTACCCTCTCCGGCTGCGATGGCCTTAGCAACCTCCGACAGCCTGTCTCCGGTCAGGTCCTGTGACGCACCGATGTAGACGCAGCGTAGTCTGCCCCGGCGGCGTTTGTAGGCGTACCAGTACCAGCCCCTGGCCCGTTGCTCCTTGCGCGCAGTAAAAGAACCCCCGCCATCCTCGTACCTGAAGACGCGACTGCCTTCCAGCCACTCCCACCACTCACCGGAACCGACCTGCACCGGCTCGTCTGAGCCACTACGCAGCCAACCATCAACAACGCTGGGGGTATTACGCGCCATGCAGACCTCCCAGGCCAGGCTATATACTCTGAATCCCAGTATAGCAGAAGTTATACAAAAAGCGGTTGCCAGCCGGAACCAGGAGTCGTACAATAAGAACTGCAGGAATATTCTCGGCACGATGGGGTGCTCGACGTATATGCGTCGGGTGCCCCATTTATTTGTCTATCCTGGAGGCTATATGGCTGACCAAACAAGGGCAGCGATCAGGCGGTTGGGTATACTCACCGGCGGCGGTGACGTGCCCGGCTTGAACACTGCCATCAAGGCGACTGTATACCGCGCCGAGTCGGTGGGCGTGCAGGTAATGGGTTTGCGCCTCGGCTGGGAGGGTATCACCTTCCTCAACCGCGACCTCGGCATCGAAGGGCTTGAGTTTGACCGGGATGACAAGCGGACCTGGGAGCATGGCTACCTCTACCCTCTGAATCGCCTGAACACGCGCACAATTGACCGTATGGGCGGCACCATCCTTCAGTCCACCCGTACCAACCCGGCCAGAGTCAAAGTCGCCAGCCTACCAGAGCACCTGGCCCATAAGGCTGAAGGCCGCGCTCATGACGAGCGTGTTGACCTCACAGACGAGGTGCTCAAGAACATGGACTTCCTGGGCCTCGACGGGGTGATTGCGATAGGGGGCGACGACACGCTCAGTTACGCCGCGCGGCTGCGCCAGGAAGGCGTGCCGGTGTGGGGCATCCCCAAGACCATGGACAACGACGTACCCGGCACCGACTACTGCATCGGCTTCCAAACGGCGATCCACCGGGCGGCAGAGTACGTCGAGCGCCTGCGCTCAATGGCAGGGTCGCACCGTCACACGCTCGTCTTCCGCCTATTCGGGCGCGACGCGGGCTTCACGGCGCTGGAAACGGCTATCGTAGCCTGGGCCGACCGCCTGCTCATCCCGGAGGTGGAGGTAAACGTGGACAGGCTGGCCGACCTTATAGCCGCCGACCGCCGCAACAACCCATCCGGCTACTCGATTGTCGTTATGTCCGAGGGTGCTAATCTGGGGGTGCCCGTGCCGGAGACCGGCGAGCCGGACGCCTACGGGCACCGCAAGAAAGGCAACGTGGCCGAATTCCTGTCGGAGGAGTTGGAGAAGCGGCTGAGGGGCGTGCGCTTCCTGCCCATCGACCTGACCTACATCCTGCGCAGCGGTGAGCCAGACGTGTACGACCGGCGCACCGCCATCTACTTCGCTAACCTGGTGATGAGCCTGGTGCCGCAGGGCATCCACGGCGTCA
>JAXDKH010000239.1:0-2766 GCA_034667185.1 Chloroflexia bacterium
TGGCTTGACGGTGAGAGTAGACTTCCCTGATTTCCTCTACACGAGCACCCTTCAGACCGATAAGGTGCATCCTGATCTTGAGGCTGGCCTCACCCAGTATGCAGAACTTCTCCTCGAACATTATGTCTATGCATTCGTGCACATCGCTGCTGTTCGTGTTCTCGATGCCCAGCACGCCCACCGCTGTAGGGTCTTCTCTGAGGCGGGCGGCTACACACGTGAAGGAGTCACAGGCTATAAGCTCAAACTCGGTCCCAAAGAGTTGGCTTACCAGTATGTAGCTAAAAGAGCCTTCCGGGCCGAGATAATAGACGCGCCCTGGAGGTGGCGGTGAAGCGTTCATAGGCTGGATGCTAAGGTCGCAAGGTGCCCATCAAGGCAACCTGAACGTGCGGCGCAAGCGTAGCGCCACTCGGACCGGCAGGGCACGCAACAGTTGCTCTTGACGCTGTATGATGCGCTCTAGGCGGGCGATGTGCTTGTTCTTTACGTCGAGCGCGCTCTCCACCTCCTCGATGTAGCGGTTCTTGCCGTACATCATCCCCTGCAACTCGTAAATCGCCGTCTCCTTGCCGCGTATCTCCTTATTGAGACGGTCGATCTCGGCGCGTAGCTGGGTGGCACTCTGATTTTCTGGCTCACTTACCGGCTCAGTAGCCACGTCGCCGGGTTGCTCTCCACCGCCACTCACGCGCGGGGAAACTGTGGGCACTATGCCCGCCGGCACCTGGCCCGTCATTTCTGCTGAGCCCGACGCTTCCGGTTTGCGACCAAGCGCCACCAGCATGGTCTTGTTGCTCTCGCCGTCGATGAACACCGACTCGAACCCGGCTTCTTCCATGAACTTCTGCATCTCCTGGGGAGTGCTGAATTGGCTCACGTGGCCGGGGCGCTTGTGAGGCGGATAAGTGTCGATTATGCGGCGGAATTCCTCCCACGCACCGGAACCGAGGATGTTGTACGTATCGAAGTAGGCTCGCCCGCCCGGGTTGAGCACACGGAACGACTCGGTGAGGTAGGTAAACATCTCCAGCTTATCGAGGTGCATGAACACGATGGTGCAGTACACGCAGTCGAAGTAGTTGTCGGGGAATATAGAGAGGGTGTTGTCGGGCTGCTCGTACAGGTAGACGTTGGGCAGCCCCTCGGTGCGCTGGGCCGCATAAGCGATCATGTTGCCCGATATGTCCGCCCCGTGCCACTCGCCGCAATGGGGGGCAAGCTCCCGCCCTATCCGCGCCACGCCGCACCCTATCTCCAGCACGCGGTCATCCGGCGCGATTTGTAGCACCTCGCGCAAGAAGGCCGCCGTAAGCACGCCATTACTGCGGATCTCGTCCTCGTCCTCGATGCAGCAAACATGGTAGCTCGCCTCCGGGAACGAGGCGCTCAGGTTGTTCCAAATCTGCTTGTAGTCCTTCACTCCAACCCCTCCACTGCTGTTGAGTCCTCCCCGTTATGCACCCTGCGACATCACCTGTCAACCAGGGCCACCAACTCCTCCAGCGACTCTATGCGCGGGCAGTCCAGCGCCATGTCGCGGCGCACCCCCTCCCGATCGAGCAGTATGCCCGCGATACCCGCCGAGCGCGCCCCCAGCACGTCGGTGATGTAGTTGTCGCCCACATGCACCGCCTGGTGAGCCTCGACTCCCGCCCTCGCCAATGCCTCACGGTAAAGGCCGGAGCCTGGCTTGGCCTCCCGCTGCACACCCGACACGACCATGAAGTCTATATACCGCCCCACGCCCAGCGGCAGGAGCACCTTGCCGATGAGGACGCTCTCCCAATCGGATATAACACCCAGTTTATACCCTCGCTCGTGCAAGTTCACCAGGGTGGGCAGCACGTCCGGGTATAACTTCCAGGCACCTGGGACCAGGTATCGGCTGTAAATTTCCGCGGAGCAGGCTTCCAGGGTCGCGGCTTCGGCGTCAACCCCGGCCTCTCGGAAGACGGCGGTGTAGTAGCCCGCCCACAGCCTGCGCAGCCTGTCGTCCGACGACCAGACATCAGGATCGCTGCGCTGAGCCTGGTGCAACAAGGCGGTGGCGCGTGGTATAGCTTCCTCCAGCGCCGTGGTGGACGTATGGAGGCCGTGCTCCCGCCCTACGTCGTAGCAGAGGTCGGACAGCGAAATGGGAGAGTAGACGAGGGTCAGCCCTGCGTCAAGGAAGACCGCGCGCACGTGCTCGTACATAGGGCGATCAGCGGACAGAGCCGGAGTGCTCCTCCTGGGGTACTGCTTCAGCCCCGACGCCGCTACCGGGAGCCTTCGGGAGAGGGCCGGTCCTGAAGCGCTGTATGCGCTGGCTCAGCGGCACGGGGTCGGGCTTGCCCTCAGGGGTGGGGTTGGTCTGCGACAGGTCCAACTGCTCCAGCTTGAACGCCCCGTATATGGCCGCCGCGAGCACTACCGCGCCCACCACGTAGCCCTCCAACAAGTCGGCCTGCATCACCACGAGCGCTGCCACCCCCAGCATCCCCTGGATCAGGTAGAGGGTCATGACCGCTTCACGCTTGGTGAAGCCGAGCGCCACCAGCCGGTGTGAAAGGTGGTCCTTGCCGCCCCGGCTGATCGGGATGCCCCGGCGGATGCGCGAGAGGGTGACCAGGGTGGTGTCGAACAGCGGCACGCCGAGCACCAGTACGGGCACCATCCAGGTCACGATGTCGAAGTTGGCCGGGAATCGCAGCTTGATACCCACCGCCGCCAGCATGAACCCCAGGAACAGCGAGCCAGTGTCGCCCATGAATATGTAAGAGG
>JAXDKH010000240.1:0-5035 GCA_034667185.1 Chloroflexia bacterium
CTATATTGTAACCGCAGAGTCGTATGGCTATAATGATTAAGTCCATACGTGGACTATCGCAATGAGCTTCAACGTGAACACTTTTGGGACCGAGCAAGCGAATAAAGAAAAACTATCATTGGGGCGCTCACTTCTGATCTGCCTAACGATTGGATTTGTGTATGGAATCTTGGCAGTTACAAGGATGAGAGAGGGGAAGAAGGCACCATCGGAAGCAGGTATGCAGGACCACACCCGGCGCAAAAGTGACCGGAAACATGGCAGTCAATCATATTCACATCGGGTTGTTCGGCATCGCAGATCTCTTGATCAACCCTTTCTAATAGATACCGGAATTATTGAGGTTGTATTAGTTATCACAGCCGGAGCCCTCGCCGTAGCCGTTTCGATGGGTCCAACCGAACTATTGAGCAATACTCAGGCAATTCTAGTCTTCGGGCCTAGTTTCTTGATTCCAACTGTCCCTGTCATTAGACTTATAGCGTGGGTATTCCTCGGCAGCGGAACCATAGCGGCTTTGTTCTATAGTATCTATCTGTGGGAGTGGATTGACAGGAACATCAGAATACCGGCAGCGAATCGATCCAGAGTAGGCTTGTCAGTACTAGCGCTGATTGTCCACCTCACTTTCCTGTTCTTGTTATCATCGATTTTGATTCTACAACTTTTCACGAGCAATTTCATACGCGCTGAAAGCTCTTGAAGTTTGGTATTAGTTCAGTGTGTCGGCTTTGACGCATGCTAACCAAAGATTAATTAGGGAACAGGGGACACATTGATTCTGCCTTGGTGTTATGTCGACGTGCGGAGGTTCAAGATCAGATGTCTGATGAACTCCTGAAGGTGATCAAGTTCGTAGGTAGAACGTATGTTGTGCTCATCATTGGAGCCCTTTTGTCGTCGATTTTATTGGCCACTTTCTTTGGTCGCGAACCAAGCGGTGGAACTTCAGTAAGCAGTCCGCTATACCTTTCGCCTGCTTTGCCGATACCAGGAACACCAGGCATTTTATTAGTACGCCCCGGCGAAGTGATGACTGCCGTCTATACGGTGACGAATACGACGAGTAACGTATCTGTATCTCGACGAATAACACTGCATGGCAGAGGCCCTCGTGCTTGTGAGTTGGATTGGAACGCGCCTCCAAAAGAATTCGGATCTTTAGAGTATGTCGTGCTGAGGCCTGGTGAGAGCATGAGATTTGAAGGTATCCAGCGGTTCACCGTTGCTGGTCTTTATTTTGTCGAGACAAACAGGCAGACTATGGATGGTAGATGGGGGGCGTTTGGGAGGCGCATTAATCGACAGTACTTCATAGTAGGAGATGAAAGCACTATCAGGTCCGTTGATACTAGTTGTGTAGCTGAGAGGACAATAGTGATAGGTATACAAGTCCTGCTGACCCCTACACCGTAGCCGATAACTAGAAGAGCATCTTCTTAGGGGGCTGCTTCTTTCCATTGGCGCGACCTGCTCCGCAGAGGCACAGCAGGAGTCTTGCTCCGTTGGTCCGAGCCTGGTACGGCTACCTCATCTAGTACTACTATATAGCCTCCATTATCAGAGCGACCGCACGCTTGTCCTGGGTGGGTACCTGTAGCCATTTCTCCAGCAGCGCGTTTGCGCGCGCTAAGTCCCCCCGTGTGTACTTCATTGTCAATGTCTCCTAGCTAGAGGTACAAGACCGATCCTTCGAGCGGTAGAATGTATCTAGAGACCCTTCTACGTCCTCTTCTAACTCTCACAAAATTGTCGGTGCTGGTGTTGGAATTGCCTAATATTTCCCTGAGTTGCTGTCATTTTATTAGTCACCCCGTCAATCCCCTATCGGCTGCATCTCCAAATCCTTCCCTGTGATAAGCCGCACCGCCCGCTCGTAGGAGAAGTAGTTGTAGGCCCAGTTGGTGAGCACGATGAGGCGGTTGCGGAAGCCTATCAGGTAGATGATGTGGATGAAGAGCCAGCCGAACCACGCCAGGCGACCGCTCAAGCGCACACCGAACGCGTCCAATATGGCGTAGCGGCGGCCTATCGTAGCCATGCTGCCCTGGTCGAAGTAGTGGAAGGGCGTCATCTCGCGTCCCGCCGCGTGCTCCAGGATGTTGTGCGCGGCGTGCTTGCCCTGCTGAATCGCCACCTGCGCTACCATCGGGTAGGCCTGGTCGCCCTTGTAGCCTTCCAGGTAGGCCATATCCCCAACCGCGAATACTTCATCATGTCCGGGGATGTGCAGCGTAGGCTCGATCTTCACGCGCCCGCCTTTGCCCTGCTCCACGTCCAGAGTGTTGCCTAGCTCCGAGCCTTTCACGCCCGCCGCCCACACTACGGCACCCGCCTGGATCGTGCTGCCGTCCTCGAACGTCACCAGGCCGTGCTCCACCGACTGCACCTTGCTGTTCAGCCTCAGCTCTACGCCCATGCTCTTGAGCTTCTTCATCGCGCTCCGCTGCAGGTCGTCGGGGAAGGCCGACAGTACCTTGTCCGTGGCCTCCACCAGTATCACGCGGGCCTGGGTCACGTCCAAGTTGGGGTAGTCCTTCTTGAGCACGAAGTTGATCAGCTCGGAGAAAGCGCCCGAAAGCTCCGCGCCGGTGGGGCCACCACCTATTACCACGAAAGTCATTAGCTCCTGACGCTTCTTCGGGTCCGTCTCGGCGGCTGCCCGCTCGAAGCAGTAGAGGAGGCGATTGCGCAGGTGCTCGGCCTCGTCGATGTCCTTCAGGCCGTAGGTGTGTTGTGCCAGGGCGTTGTTGCCGAAATAGTTGTTGGCGCTGCCCGCCGCCAGTATGAGGTAGTCGTAGCGCACCGGGCGGCCCTCGGTGTAGACCACCTTCTTGTCCAGGTCCACGCCCGTGACCGTGTTCATGCGGAAGTTGATGTTGCGGTACTTGCGGAAGATGGCCCGCACCGGGTACGCAATCGCCTCCGACTCGATGCCCGCGGTCGCCACCTGGTAGAGTAGAGGCCAGAAGCCGTGGTAGTTGTTGCAGTCGAGCACCAGCACGTCCACGTCCTTGTTCGCCAGCGTACGTGCCGCGTTCATACCGCCGAAGCCCGCGCCCACGATTACCACGCGGGACCTGCGTGTATGTTTGCTACCGGTCTGCTGTTTGGCCGCTTTGGTATCGGTCGCACCGTTGGAGTCGGGGAAATCTACCTGTTCGCCGGGAATTGTGGGTTTATTTTGTAGAGTTTTCATGGTATGTACCTCGCCGTGATCGTATTTGGCTTATACTTACCTCCCCACTTCAGTCTACGTGAAATATTTCACAAAGTCAATCCGCCGGAAGGTGTAGCATACCCTCCGTCCTCGTGAGGCAGGATTCGGGCCGCGCTGGTTGCTCAGCGGCACCTTGGACGACCTGTCCGCAGGTATGCTACAATCGGGTCAGCCAAGATTCAAAAGGGGACGAGCATACCGGACGTACCGTACGATCCGACACTCTATTGGGGCAGTGCGGCCTATTACGCACACGGCCGGCCGCCCTACTCGCGCGCGTTGGTCAGCACGCTCGCCGGCGAAGTCGGTCTGGACGGTGTGGGGCGCTTGCTCGACGTCGGCTGCGGCCCAGGCGCGCTCACCCTCTCGTTGGCCGGCTATTTCGCGGAGGCGCTTGGCCTCGACCCCGATGCCGAGATGCTGGCTGAGGGCGCGCGGCGGGCCGATCAAGCAGGGATCGCCAACACCCGGTGGGTGCAGGCCCGCGCCGAGGACATTGCCGCGCTCGACCTCGGTACGTTCAAACTGGTGACCTTCGGTCAGTCGTTCCAATGGATCGACCGCGGGCGTGTCGCCGAAGCTGTGTATGAGATTCTCGAACCAGGTGGCGCGCTGGCGCTGATCGATCACGTGCACGCAGGTCGCCAGCAGCCCCCTGGCCCCGGCCACCCACCGATCCCGCACGACGCGATCCGTGCCCTCATCCAGTCCTACCTTGGCCCGGACCGCCGCGCCGGCCAGCGGGTTGCAGCACTACCCCTAGATCGGCACGAAGATGCACTCGCCCGCACCCGGTTCGGGCCGCCGCGGCGCATCTTCTGTGCCGGCCGCCCGGACATCGTCCAGGACATCGACGGCGTGCTCGCAAACTACTTCTCGACCTCATTCGCCGCGCCCCATCTGTTTGGCGACCGGCTGGAGAACTTCGCAGTCGATGTCCGCGCGGAGCTTACGACGCGTTCTCCGAGCGGTCTGTTCTGGGATTGGCCGGGTGACACAGAGATCCTCCTGGCCCGCAAGCCGGGTTGATCGCAACCACGTGCACGTAACGGATCGCGTGCCGGATGTGCTTTCAAGTTGATGCATAGCGCCACGGCACTGAAGGATCTTCTCTTCCCCATCGCCATGCGTGATGTAACAGTTGGAAGTCGCGAGCGTGTAACGAGCGTCAGTGTGTCCACCACATACACGTTACCCTGGGCGTCGATAGCTACCCCGGTCGGGCTGCTGCGCTGGTTGGTTCCGCTGGTGATCTGGTAGACGTACTCGAACGCCGTATTCACCAGGGGCGGCAAGGGACCGATTGGGTCCGCGGAGCTACTGCTCCAATGGCGCGAACAGATCGACCGTGTTACCGTCCGGGTCTTTGACGACTGCGTACCGCTGGCCCCAGAAGGCGTCCCACGGCTCCTTGTGCCCGGTGTAGCCCTTCTCCACCACGTGACGATATAGCTCGTCCACCTCGGCGGGCCTTTCGCACTTGAAGGCGAGCGATACACGCTGCCCCACCGGCTCCACCCACTCCGGGTCGATGCTTTTGATCATGTCGATGTGGTTCCAGGAGAGGCGGTAGCCATTGGGAGTGATTACCTCCACGTACGGTTCCCCCTCCGCCCCGGTGGGCACCTCCAGGCCAAGTAAGCGGTAGAAATCCAGCGTCGCCGCCATATCGGTGACTACCATACCAACCATATCAGGCAGAGCCATATTGTCCTCCTTGTGTCATGCACCGGCGAGCACCCGCATAAGATGTAGTTGCGGAGCTTTCACGCGACCTGTATTCAGAACATCCGTGCGAACATAGTATAGCAGGTA
>JAXDKH010000241.1:0-3340 GCA_034667185.1 Chloroflexia bacterium
TGTGCAGTAGCTCGGAGTCGTAAGGTTCCCACTCCGGAGCGCTGAACTGCAACCGCCCGTTGAACGCCACAGGCTTGCCCGAAATCACGATAGCCTCGCCCTGGTGAAGCTGCCGGGCGATGTACTCCTGGTTGAACCACGTCACGAGAATGATGCCGCTATCGTCCGATATGGTAGCAGTGACCATCGGCCTGCCGTTGCGCGTGTGCTTCACCTCCACGGACCAGATGGTGCCCACCACCGTCTGGTTCACATCCGGACGAAGCTCCGAAATCGGCTTCATCTCCGAGAAGTCGTCATAGCGGAAGGGAAAGAAGAGCAGGGCATCGCGCACCGTGTAGACACCCAGCCGTTTGAGCAGGCGAGCGGTGGCGTCCTGCACCCCGCGCAGCACCGTCACCGGCGAGTCGAGGGTGGCGCTACGGCGGGCGGCACGGGCACTCTTCGGAGGCGCGGCGGGCGCTTCCATTACGGGTGCCTGGGCAATACCGCTACGGGACGAGGAAATAGGCGCTTTTGCACGGGGGTCCGTGTCATCGAAGCCGGTAAAGCCTTCTATGCCGTGAGCTGCATGCCCGTTGCCCGATGCACCGTTCTTGCCCGCCTTATGCCCGTTCGTGCCGGGCACCACGCGTACGCCCTCATCGAAAAGGGCCAGCAACTCGTTCGCCCGCCTGATCGCGCTCTCCCGCTCCCCCGGCGCTGCTGCCGCGTAGCCGTCGAACGCTCCGGCAATGGCCTCGGACATAGCCCTGGCCCCACGTTCAGCACTCACTATCTGCTCGGACCAGCGACGCGCGAAAGCCTCCAGCCCGCCCTGCACGGAGGCGTCGGCGAATTCCTTATGCTCCTCCAGCCGGAGGATATTGCGAAACACATTGGTTGGTATCGGCATGGGGTGAACGGGGCGAACTACGCGTGATGAGTAACACTTAACGCGTAACTCGGGGTTGCTGTCGGTGGAATAGAGCGTCTGTTCTTATTGTACCGCAGCCGGGAGGGGATGGGAAGCACGGTGGAAAAGGCTAGCGAGAGATCATAGCCTGATAACGCCCGGCGATTGACGCCAAGTAAGGCACAGAAGTCAGCAGAGGACGCCCGCCAATTCAATAGCCGGGCGTCCTCTGCTGACAGTGTTGCAATTCCCGAGGCCGTGCTACTTCGTCAGGAAGCACACCCCCACGGCACCCGGCCCCAAATGTGTACCCAGCACCGCCCCGATGTGCCCCATAACCACCGGCTCAGGCGGGTTGAGGCGTTCGCGCACCATCTGCAGCAATTGGGCCGCACCCTCTTCGTTTGCCCCGTGTAGCACAGCAAATGCGTCCAGCTCGCCCTGTTCGCCTGCCAGCTCTACTATCCGCTCCAAGGCGCGCTTCTCGGTGCGGACGCGCTCCGTGATGATCGCCTCGCCGGTGGGCTGTATCGTGACAAGTGGTTTGATGCTCAGCATGTTGCCGACCGTGCCGGGTATTCTCCCCACTCGCCCCGACCGAATTACATACTCCAATGTATCGAGCGCGCCAAATATGTGGCTCTTCGGCAACAAGGACTCAGCCAGTTCCTCAATCTCTTCCCTGGACTTACCTGCCCTGGCAGCCTCTGCGCAACGTATGGCTACCCACCCCTGCGACATCGAAATGGTACGCGAGTCGACCACGCTCACCGCTTCGGCCTCGACGCCATCTCCGGTGGAAGCCATCAGCGCGGCGTTGAAGGTGCCACTCAACTTCGAGGACAAGTGGATGCTGACGACTTCATATCCATCACGCGTAAGGCTGCGGTAAGCCTCCTCAAAGGGGTGCAACGGAGGCAGAGAGGTAGTGGTGACACCCTTTACGTCTTGAAGCTCCCTGTAGAACTCCTCGCCGCTCAGGTCCACGCCATCCTGGTAAGTGTGCCCGCCCATGTGCACCAGCAGCGGTATTACAGTTATGTCAAGCCCTCTCGCTAGCTGAGGCGGGATGTCGGCAGCGCTGTCCGTGACGATCTTTACCTGGCGGGCCTGGTTGGGCATGGTTGCTCCTGTGCCTGAAGGGACGTTCTGAAGCGTGAAACGTGAAACGTGATTTCGCCTTATGAACAGTATAACGCGAATGCACGGTTGTTTCGACCGAGGGACCAAGAGTGGCCCTGTCATCCTGAGCATAGCCGAAGGATCACCGACCCGTTCTTGACTCTTCCTGCTGCGGCAACAGCATTCCTCTTACCACTATCGTCCTGCATGTTGTAGACTCTGACCTAGCCACCTGATCCTTCGCTACGCTCAGGATGACAAAGGGGTGTATGGTCCTACAACAGCCGTTAGGTAGCACTCACGAACCAGATAGCCCTTACCGCATCGCGTTTCACGTTTCAGCCCCTACTCTTCCCCCTCCAACACGGCTACCCCGACCGCGTCGGGGCCGAGCCAGGCGGTAACCGTGGGGCCCGCGGGGATGACTGTGACGTGGTCGCGGGGGTAGATAGCGCCTATGCGGGTGAGGAGGTGCTCTACGTCGAAGAGAGCGCCGGTGTGAAGCACCGCTATGCGTCCGATCTTGGGGAAGTCCTCTACGAAGTTGTAAAGGGCGTCTCTGGCCTTGGGGCGCGTGCGGGTGCGCTCGTACACCACCAGGTGCCCCTCGTCCAGGTGCAGGAGCGGCTTGAGCGAGGAGAGGCCTTCCCCCTGCGTCTGGAGGCGCGGCACGTGTCCCGTCTTCAGTAGGCCAGAGAGGCTCTCGGTGAAGAAGGCGAAGTGGGTGGTCCCGGCCATGCGGTTCGCCGCGCCCGCCAGCTTCTGCAACTCGAGGCCCGACTCCGCCACCTCGTACATTGCCAGCACCAACCACCCCAGGCCCATAGACATGGACAGGGAGTCGATTACAGCTATGGGAAATGGCCCGCCATGCCCGGCCCTGCCGAACGCCTCGCGGGCCTGCAACGCATTGGCGTGGGCCTCACTTATCCGGGCGCTGGTGTGTATCGAGAGGATGCCGTCGCAGGTGTCGCGCATGGTGCGGTACAGCGCGGTGAAATCTTCGACATCGGGCGCTCCTACTGTGGGCCAGGAGTTCGGACCGCCCTCGCTCTTCATCTTGCGAGCCAGGATTTCGCCGCCGTTCTCCCCTTCGAGCGCGAACACCGAGTCGCCCCAACTTATAGTGTGGGGTACCACCGTAATATCCAACTGCCTCAACAAGGCGTCTGGTATGTCGCAGGCGCTGTCTGTGACGATACGGATGTGAGGCATAGGATTCTGAAGAGTGAAACGTGGTTCAGAAACGAGAAACGTGCAACGTGATGCGGCTTGTGGTACCTGGTCCTATAGTAGCCCCGATCGTGCTAACTGTACCATCAC
>JAXDKH010000242.1:0-31268 GCA_034667185.1 Chloroflexia bacterium
ACCTGTCCAGGGTAATATTCCCCATTTATGACATACCTACAGACGCAAAAGTAACTCCCACCTGTCCCCACGGCTGCCCACAACGTCGTGAGCCGACGGGAAGGGCGTTTTGCGTCTTTTGGCTGTCTTTTCTGATGCCCCCCTGGCGAAGCTGAGCGTTCAAGCTGATTCAGCGCGTACACGAGTTATAGGAGCAAAGTATTTATGACGACAGCTATACGCCCGCAGAGCAGTCCCTCAGGTCCCCCCCTCTACACTGACGAACAGTATCAGCAACTGGTAGGTAGGCGCAACTTCGGCAGGATCCCTTCCGTCATGCCGATGCCCAACCTGATCCAGATTCAGATCGACTCGTTCGATTGGTTCAAGACGCAGGGCCTCCAGGAACTGTTCGAGGAAATCTCCCCGATCACCGACTTTACCGGCAAGAACATGGAGCTGCGCTTCCTCGACTTCCATTTCGGCGAGCCTCGCTACTCCGTGTTTGAGTGCCGACAGCGCGATATGACCTATGCCGCTCCCCTGCGCGTCAGGGTGCAGCTACTCATCAAAGAAACAGGCGAAATCAAAGAGTCCGAGATATTCATGGGCGACTTCCCGCTCATGACCGATACCGGCACGTTCGTCATCAACGGTGCCGAGCGCGTGGTCGTGTCCCAGTTGGTGCGCTCGCCCGGTGTGTACTTCACCGCCACCGAGGACGCCAACACTGGCCGCCAGCTATTCGGGGCCAAGCTGATCCCGAACCGGGGCGCCTGGCTCGAGTTCGAGTCCTCCAACAAGGACGTGATGTCCGTGAAGGTGGACCGCAAGCGCAAGATCCCCGTGACGATCCTGCTGCGCGCCATCGGCTACTCCGACGACGACCAGCTTCTTGAGCTTTTCAAGGACGTTAACACCAACCCGGACCACAACTACATCCGGGCCACGATGGACAAGGACGGCATCCACGAGCGCGAGGGTAAGGACGCTCGCGAGGAGGCCGTAATCGAGTTCTACCGCAGGCTGCGCCCCGGCGACCCGCCCACACGCGATAACGCCGACAGCCTGTTGCAGTCGCTCCTGTTCAACGCACGCCGCTACGACCTGGCGAAGGTGGGTCGCTACAAGCTCAACAAGCGCCTGGGCATCGACGTATCGCTGGACACCCGCGTGCTGACCAATGAGGACCTGCTCAAGATCGTGGAGCACATGGTCGTGCTCAATAACCGTGAGCTTGACCCGATGAACCACGCCCGCCCCGACGACATCGACCACCTGGGCAACCGCCGCGTGCGTGCTGTGGGCGAGCTAATCCAGCAGCAGTTCCGCGTCGGCCTCCTGCGCATGGAGCGCGTGATCAAGGAGCGCATGTCGATCCAGGACCCGGAAAGTGCCTCTCCCGGCGCGCTGATCAATATACGCCCGGTGGTGGCCGCCATGCGCGAGTTCTTCGGCGGCTCGCAGCTTTCGCAGTTCATGGACCAGACTAACCCGCTGTCCGAGTTGAACCACAAGCGCCGCCTCTCGGCCCTCGGCCCCGGCGGCCTGTCCCGCGACCGCGCCGGCTTCGACGTTCGCGACGTGCACGAGAGCCACTATGGCCGCATCTGCCCGGTGGAGACGCCGGAAGGCCCCAATATCGGCCTCATCGGCTCGCTGGCGACGTACGCCCGTATCAACGAGTTCGGCTTCATCGAGACCCCTTATCGCAGGGTGGTCAACACGGTGAACAACAACGTCGATGAGCTGCTGGGCCACGTGCTGCGCGAGAACGTAACAGCCGGCAACGGCAGGGTAATAGGTGAGGCGGGCACCATCATAGACGCCGCGCTGGCGAAGCGGATTGCCGCCACCGAGTTGGCCCGCGTCAAGGTGCGGCCCAAGCTGACCGAAGAGATAGAGTACCTGTCGGCGGACGTTGAGGACAACTTCGTGATCGCCCAGGCCAACTCGCCCGTGGACGAGACGAACCACTTCACCGCCCGTTCGGTGACCGCGCGGCACCACCAGCAGTTCCTCCAGGAGCCTGCCGAGCGCGTGGACTACATGGACGTGTCGCCCAAGCAGGTTGTGTCGGTGGCGACGGCCCTCATCCCGTTCCTGGAGCACGACGACGCCAACCGCGCCCTCATGGGTGCAAACATGCAGCGCCAGGCCGTGCCCTTGCTCATGCCCCGCTCGCCCATCGTGGGCACCGGCATCGAGTGGCAGGCCGCCCGCGACTCCGGGCAGGTGGTGCTCGCCAAACAGGATGGTGTGGTCATTCGCGCCGACGCCTCCCTGATTGTCATTCGCGACGACGAGGGCACGGAGCACGAGTACAACTTATCGAAGTTCGTGCGCTCCAACCAGGACACCTGCATCAACCAGAGGCCGCTCATCCATTCCGGGGACCGCGTGAGGGCTGGACATGTCATCGCAGACTCCTCCTCTACCGAGACGGGAGAGCTTGCGCTGGGCCAGAACATCCTGGTGGCCTTCATGAGCTTCGAGGGTGGCAACTTCGAGGACGCCATTCTGCTGTCGCAGCGATTGGTGCGCGACGACGTATTCACCTCTATACATATAGAGAAGTACGAGGTCGAAGCCCGCGAGACCAAACTGGGTCCCGAGGAAATCACCCGCGACATTCCGAACGTCGGCGAGGACTCGCTGAAGAACCTCGACGAGCACGGCATCATATATATAGGTGCCGAGGTGACAGCCAACGACATCCTTGTGGGCAAGATCACCCCCAAGGGCGAGACGGAGCTAACTCCGGAGGAGCGCCTGCTCAGGGCCATCTTCGGCGAGAAGGCCCGCGAGGTGAAGGATACCTCTCTGCGCGTGCCCCACGGCGTGCGCGGTAAGGTAATCGACGTCAAGCAGTTCTCCCGCGCCAACAACGACGAGTTACCGGCGGGCGTGAGCCAGATGGTGCGTGTATCCATCGCCCAGAAGCGCAAAATCTCGGTTGGCGACAAGATGGCGGGGCGGCACGGCAACAAGGGCGTTATCTCCCGTATCCTCCCGATGGAGGACATGCCGTTCCTGCCCGACGGCACCCCGGTGGACATCATCCTGAACCCGCTGGGCGTGCCTCACCGCATGAACATCGGCCAGATACTTGAGACCCACCTGGGCTGGGCCGCCGACAAGTTGGGCTACAAAGTCGCCACCCCCGTGTTCGACGGGGCGAGCGAGGAGAGCATCCACGACGAGCTGGAGCGAGCAGGACTGCCCCGCGACGGCAAGGTGGACCTCTACGACGGCCGCACCGGCGACAAGTTCGACAACCCTGTAACGGTAGGCCAGATTTACATGCTCAAGCTGGCCCACCTCGTGGAGGACAAGATCCACGCACGGTCCACAGGCCCCTACAGCCTCGTTACCCAGCAGCCGCTGGGTGGTAAGGCGCAGTTCGGCGGCCAGCGGTTCGGCGAGATGGAAGTGTGGGCGCTCGAAGCTTACGGCGCGGCGCACACCCTCCAGGAGATGCTCACCGTCAAGTCCGACGACGTCATGGGCCGCGTGAAGACTTATGAGGCCATCGTCAAGGGCGAGAGCATCATGGAAGTGGGCGTGCCCGAGTCGTTCAAGGTGCTCGTAAAGGAGCTACAGTCGCTCGGCCTCAACGTGGAAGTATTCACCGAGGACGACGTGCCGGTAGCCCTCAGCGAGGACGCCGGTGCCGACACCATGTCCGAACTGGAAGGCATCAACCTGAGCGGCTTCGAAGCCGACGAGCGAGACAGGTTATAGAGAATTTCGGATTTGGAATTTCGAATTGCGAATTTAGTTGGATACCTTCTAAATTCGCAATTCGAAATCCGAAGTCCCAAATGGAGGCATGATGTTAGAGGTAAACAATTTCAGTGCAATACGGATAAGCCTGGCCTCGCCGGAGAAGATCAAGGACTGGTCGCATGGTGAGGTGACCAAGCCGGAGACGATCAACTACCGCACGCTCAAGCCGGAGCGCGATGGCCTCTTCTGCGAACGTATCTTCGGTCCCCAGAAGGACTGGGAATGCTATTGCGGCAAATATAAGAGGGTACGATATAAGGGCACGATCTGCGACAAGTGCGGCGTGGAAGTGACCCGCTCCCGCGTGCGCCGCGAGCGCATGGGCCACATCGAGCTTGCCTCCCCCGTATCGCACATCTGGTATGTGAAGGGCACCCCTTCCCGCCTGGGCCTGCTGCTCGACATCTCGCCGCGTAACCTGGAGCGTGTGCTCTACTTCGCTACCTACATAGTAACCAACGTTGACGAGGCCGAGCGCCAGCGCCAGCTTGAGCACGTCCAGACTGAGGGCGAGCGCCGCATCGCGGAAGTCACCGAGCGCACTACTTCCCGCATCAATGAGCTGCAGGAAGGCTTGCAGGAGGAGATAGCCGAGATCCAGTCAAGTGACCGGGAAGCGAAGACCGACCTGGACACGAAGCTCAAGGCCGCCAAGAAGGAGCTTGACTCCCAGCGGCGTGCTATCGAGCGCCAATTTAAGAAGCAGCTAAACCAGGAAGCCGCAGAAGACGTCTACCTGGCCGGTGCCACGCGTCCCGTGGTCCAGGCGGGCCAGACTATCACCGAGGGCACCCTGGAGCGCCTGAAGGACATAGCCGACGAGTACCTGTTCGACGTGCAGGAGGACCTCCGCCGCCAGTCGCAGCACTCGCAGGACCTTGCCGGTGCCACCCGCGACCAACGGTCGTACGTGGCGTTGCAGGAAAGCGAGCAGATACAGGTCCGCGCCAACCGTGAGGTGGACGACCTGCGCCGCCAGATGGAAGAGCGCCTGGACCAGCTAGAGGCGATCCAGGTGTACCAGCTACTGTCGGAGCAGCAGTACCGCGAAATGTCCGAAGCCTTCCCCGGCGTGTTCCGGGCGGGCATGGGGGCCGAGGCGGTGCTGGAGATCGTTGACAAGCTGAACCTGGACAATCTCGCCAACGAGATGCGGCATGAAATCCAGACGGTGGGCGGCCAGCGCCGCAAGAAGGCCACCAAGCGCCTGCGCGTGATCGAGGCCTTCCGCAAGTCGGGCAACCACCCGTCGTGGATGATGTTCAAGCTGCTGCCGGTCATCCCGCCCGAACTGCGCCCTATGGTGCAGCTGGACGGTGGCCGCTTCGCGACCTCCGACCTCAACGACCTGTACCGGCGCGTAATCAACCGCAACAACCGCCTTAAGAGGCTGCTGGAGCTTGGCGCGCCCGAAATCATCATCCGCAACGAGAAGCGCATGCTTCAAGAAGCAGTCGATGCCCTCATCGACAACGGCCGCCGAGGTCGCGTGGTGTCGGGCTCCGGCAAGCACCGCCTGAAGTCCCTCAGCGACATGCTGAAGGGTAAGCAGGGCCGCTTCCGCCAGAACCTGCTCGGCAAGCGTGTGGACTACTCGGGCCGCTCCGTTATCGTGGTCGGTCCCGAACTGAAGCTGCACCAGTGCGGTCTTCCCAAGAAGATGGCGCTGGAGCTGTTCAAGCCGTTCGTTATGCGCCGCCTGGTGGCCCAGGGCCACGCCCACAACATCAAGAGCGCCAAGCGCATAGTCGAGCGCGTGCGCCCCGAAGTCTGGGACGTGCTCGAAGAGGTCATCAAGGACTACCTGGTGCTCCTCAACCGCGCCCCGTCCCTGCACCGCCTCTCCATCCAGGCGTTCGAGGCAGTGCTGATCGAGGGTTCGGCTATCCAGCTTCACCCGATGGTCTGCTCGGCCTTCAACGCAGACTTCGACGGCGACCAGATGGCGGTACACGTGCCGCTCTCCTCAGCCGCCCAGCGTGAGGCTCGCGAGCGCATGCTCTCGATCTACAACATGCTCTCGCCCGCGAACGGCGACCCCATCGTGTCACCGTCGCAGGACATCGTGCTCGGCTGCTACTACATGACGGTTATGCGCCCCGGCACCGAGGGTGAAGGCAAGATATTTGCCTCCCCCGAAGAGGCGGAGCTTGCGTACAACAGCGGCATCATCAACCTGCAGGCCCCCATCGTAGTGCGCATGCGCAATCACGAGGGCAAGACCGAGCTTGTGGAGACCACCGTTGGACGCGTCATGTTCAACGCTGTCGTTTACCGCTTCAACGAGGAGCTATCCCCTGAGGAGCGCATCCCCTATCGCAACCAGGCGATGGACAAGGGGGCGCTACGCGGCCTCATGGCCGAAGTGCACCTCAAGATGGGCTCGCGCCGCACCGCCGAGGTCGCGGACGTGTTCAAGCGGCTGGGCTTCCAATTCGCCACCAAGTCGGGCATGTCCGTGGCTGTAGCCGATATCGAAATCCCGCACACGAAGGCGGAGCGCCTGACCAAGGCCGATGCCGACGTGGACACGGTCGAGAAGAGCTACCGCCGGGGTATCATCACCGAGCAGGAGCGCTACGAGGAGGTCATCCGCATCTGGAACGAGACCACCGACGAGCTTACCTCCGAGCTTGAGAAGGTGATGGACCCCTACGGCCTCATCTACACGCTGGCGAACTCCGGCGCGACCAAGGCCAAGTTCAAGCAGATCCGCCAGTTGGCCGCTATGCGCGGTCTCATGGCCGACCCGTCGGGCCGCATCATCGAGATGCCGATCCGCTCGAACTTCCGCGAGGGTCTGACCGTGCTGGAATACTTCGTATCGACCCACGGCGGCCGCAAGGGTCTGGCGGACACCGCGCTGCGCACAGCAGACGCCGGTTACCTGACCCGACGCCTCGTGGACGTGGCCCAGGACGTGATCGTTACGACCGAGGACTGCGGCACCACTTCGGGTGTGTGGATAGCGTGGCCGGGCCGCGACGTTGCCGACAACCTGGCACAGCGCGTAATGGGCCGCTACGCCGCGCACCCCGTGACCCACGCCATCACCGGCGAGATCATCGTTGACGCCAACGAGGAGCTAACCGAAGAGGCGCTCAACGACTTCATGAGGAGTGTCGAAGAGTCGGTCCAGCCCCTGCGCGACAGGCTCCAGAAGGAAGGCCGACGCGGCGACGAGCTAGACCGGATCGTCACGGCCGAGAAGGCCAAGTTCGGTATCATGACGCGTTCGGCGCTCATGTGCGACGTGAACCACGGCGTCTGCCAGAAGTGCTATGGCCGCGCACTGCACAACAGCAGGGTCGTGGACCTAGGCGAAGCGGTGGGTATCATCGCCGCGCAGTCCATTGGTGAGCCGGGCACGCAGCTTACCCTGCGTACCTTCCACACCGGCGGCGTGGCCTCTACGGAAGACATCACGCAGGGTCTCCCCCGCGTCGAGGAGCTTTTCGAGGCTCGCGTACCCAAGGGCCAGGCAGTGCTCGCTGAGATCGACGGCGTGGTGAACATCCTGCGCGAAGAGACGGGCGAGACCAAGATTCGCCTGACTCACAGCGAAATCTACGACGACGAGTATCCCCTGCCCCGCAATCACGAGCTGCTCGTGGAAGAGGGGGCCGAGGTGCAGGAGGGCATGCCGCTCTTCCGCTCCAACATGAAGGGCGAAGAGGACGACGTGACAGTCGCACGCATGTCCGGCACCATCGTGATGGAGAAGGGCCGCAAGCGGCTGATCGTGCGGGGCGAGGACCGCGAGCTTCGCGAGTACTCGGTGCCCCACAGCGCGCAGTTCGAGGTCCGCGAAGGCGACCGCGTGTCGGCGGGCCAGCCCCTCACACGTGGCGCGCAGAACCCGCAGGAAATCCTGCACATCCTCGGCCGCGAGGCGGTGCAGCGCTACCTGGTGGACGAAGTGCAGCGCGTGTACCGCTCTCAAGGCGTGAACGTGAACGACAAGCACATCGAGATCATCGTGCGCCAGATGCTCCGCAAGGTGCGCATTGACGGCCCCGGCGATACCGAGATGCTGCCCGGTGAAATGGTGGAGCGGTTCCAGTTCGCAGATGTCAACGCCCGGACGATAGCCGCGGGCGGCGAGGCGGCCACCGCCACACCCGTACTGCTCGGCATCACCAAGGCGTCGCTCTCGACCGACTCGTTCCTGTCGGCGGCCTCCTTCCAGGAGACCACCAGGGTGCTCACCGAAGCCGCCATCAACGGCCAGGTGGACCGCCTGCGCGGCCTCAAGGAGAACGTGATCATCGGCAAGCTGATCCCCGCAGGCTCCGGTGCTCGCTACGGCTCGGATGGCGGCGACCTGCGCATCATATCGACGGCGGGTGCCAACATCGATGACTTCCTGGCCCACTCTGAGGGCGAGGGCAGCTTCGAGGGCGAGTTCCCCGGCGAGTACAACGACGCGGCTGTCGATGACTACCTCAACTCGCTGCCCGGTTTCGCGCCGGACGGCGATGGGATGTCGTCTGAGGAAGCCACCCGAGCTCTTCTGGAGCCGGAGGCGTACCTTGAGTCGATCCGCCCGACCGAGGAAGAAGAAGAGGACGACGCCGCAAGTGCCGATCTTGACGCCTCGGGCGACACTGGCGACACGGACACTGACAACGCAGCTGACGATAACGCCGACGTCGAGGGCAGCCTCGGCTAGGCCCGTCGCGCTGTTCAAGAGCACGAAAAGAGGAGGGCTCTTAACGGAGACCCTCCTCTTTTTACGCAGGTAATGTGAACTCTCTACTTGATGTCGTTGAGATCGCTCTTGACAACCCACTGGAAGAAGAGCGTGAGCGCGGCCACGACAACCAGCAGGATCGTGCCAAGCACGGCAAGCAGAGCCAAGCCGGGAGTGCCGGCCGTGGTCTCGGACGTGGAGACCAGCCAGGCGATAATGAAGTCAGTTGTCAGGACGGCGCTATAGATGATAGGGGCCTTGCCGTTGAATATGAACGGCAAGAACTCCCTGCGAAGCCACCAGATAAGGCCGGCAATCTCGGCGGCCAGAAGCACCAGTAAAACAAGCCAGGCAATCATCTCAGTACAAACCTCGTTTAGGGTAGTTCCAATTCATGATACATCTTTTCGGACGTGTAAGGTTCAAGAAATTCGGCAGACGGATTTCAAACGCAGCTACGCCGAACATGAAGGAGAAAGGCATGGAGGTTGAACAGGCACAGGCCTACGAGAAAGTAAGTTGCGGCCAGCTAAGGTCGCAGGACGAGGGGCGGCGGGTGCAACTCAATGGCTGGGTTCACCGGCGTCGGGACCAGGGTGCGCTTATCTTCATCGACCTGCGCGACCGCGACGGCATCACCCAGGTGGTGTTCAACCGCGAACAGAACAGCCAGGCGCACAGGATCGCAGAAACGGTGCGCTCGGAGTACGTGCTGCGCGTCGAAGGCACGGTGGAGTTGCGCGGCGCGGACAGGGTAAACCCCAACCTCGGCACAGGCGAAGTGGAAGTGGTGGCTGGGCAGGTTACGATACTCAACGAGGCCAAGCCGCTGCCGTTTGAGATCGCGGGCGGCACGGAACCCGACGAGATGCTGCGCCTAAAGTACCGCTACCTCGACTTGCGCAAGCCCCGCATGCAGCGCAACCTGATCCTGCGGCACCGAGTCGTAAAGTTCATCCGCGACTACCTGGACGAGCGGGGTTTCGTGGAAATCGAAACCCCGATGCTCACCAACGAAACGCCCGAAGGTGCCCGCTCCTACCTCGTGCCAAGCCGAGTTCACCCCGGCGAGTTCTACGCCCTGCCACAGTCGCCGCAGCAGCTAAAGCAGTTGCTCATGGTCGCGGGCATGATGCGCTACTTCCAGATCGCCCGCTGCCTGCGCGACGAAGACCTGCGCGCCGACCGACAACCCGAGTTCACGCAGTTGGACCTCGAAATGAGCTTCGTCCAGCGCGACGACGTGCTGGACCTCACGGAGGGCCTGTTCGCCGAGCTAACTGAGAAGGTCACAGACAAGAAGGTGCTATTTAACCCGTTCCCGCGCCTCACCTTCCAGGAGTCAATGCGGCGCTTCGGCAACGACAAGCCGGACCTGCGCTTCGGCATGGAGCTTACCTATCTTGATGAAGTGGTCGGCGGCAGCAGTTTCGCGGTATTCACATCAGCAATAGGATCGGGCGGGACTGTAGCCGGCATCCGCGTGCCGGGGGCGGGTAGCTACACCCGCCGCGAACTTGACGAGCTGACCGAGACAGCCAAGCGGTACGGGGCCAGGGGCCTGGTATGGTTAGCCGTTGAAGAGAAGGCGGAAGGCGGCGTACAGTTGCGCGGACCGGCGGCCAAGTTCCTCACGGAAGACGAGATTGCGGGCATTGTCACGGCTTTTGGTGCGGAAGTGGGCGACCTGCTGCTCATCGTAGCGGATGCTACCCGCGCGGCGCAGGATGTGCTTGGACGCCTCCGACTCGATATGGGCCGCAAGCTGGACCTGATGGACGAGTCGGTGATGGCCTACGCCTGGATCATCGACCCGCCTCTGTTCGAATGGAACAACGAGGAGCAGCGCTGGGACTCCACCCATCACCCCTTCACTTCGCCTCTGCCGGAGGACGCTTCCCTGCTTGAAAGCGACCCCGGAAAGGTGCGCGCCGCTGCTTACGACATCGTGTGCAACGGCTACGAGCTTGCCAGCGGCTCCATTCGTATCCACAATCGCGACCTACAGTTCCGCATCTTCGAGTTGATGGGCTACGCTGCCGAGGACATAGAGACTCGCTTCGGCCACCTGCTGTCCGCGTTCGAGTACGGCGCGCCACCTCACGGCGGCATCGCTCCCGGCATCGACCGCCTGGTGATGCTCCTCGCCGGGGAAGCCAACATCCGCGAGGTGATAGCCTTCCCCAAGACGGCCCAGGCACGCGACCTCATGATGGGCGCACCCTCCCCCGTCTCCGAACGCACGCTCAAGGAGCTACACATCCGCGTAAGAGACCGGGGCTAAACGCCAGGAACGCGGTAAGGGTAACAAACGTATTCACCGCAGAGACCCAAAGGACGCGGAGGTTACGCGGAGAAGAATAAAGGTTGTTCTTGTTAGGGGCAGCATCGTACAGTAGATGCTGCCCTGCCCCTGCCTTTATCTAAACAACCACAATCTCTGCGTACCTCTGCGCCCTCTGCGGCTCTGCGGTGAATAATCCTTCTCTTCTTGGCGTCTTGGCGTTTCGATTCCGTAGCTTTCTAGCGGCTGTGGCATGCTTCGTGCCTCCATTTTAGCAAGGGCGATTTGTACACGCAATTTGGAGGACACACAGTGGACAGCAATAGAACCGTAGACGTAGGCAGCCTGCTCGATTCGGTTGCCCATATGCTCAAGCAAAACCAGGCCGGCCTCGACAACACCGGGGCGGCACACGGGGCCGACGCCCACGGCCAGCGCATGGCGGCGGCGTTCCAGGTGGCGGCCTCCGCTGCTCGGCGCACGGGGACCCAGGACGCGGGCAAGCAGTTCGCGGCAGCGGCAGACGCGATGCGGCGCGGCGGGAAAGGCAAGGCCACCCAGTATTACGCCAACGGGCTGCAACTGGCGTCCCAGCAGTTCCAGGGCAAGCAGGGCCTTAGCACGGACGACCTGGGGCCGCTGCTCCAGGCCCTCGCGGGCGGCGCTCAACAGGGCAACCCCGCACAGCCCGGCCAGGGTAGCATGCTAGACGCGCTGCTCCCAGCGGCTGAGGGCTTCACGAATGCACGCGGCAGCGGCCAGGACACTCAGACAGCTGCACTGCAGGCTCTAAGCGGTGCCGTGATGGGCGCGAAGAACACCCAGCAGGCGCAACGCGGCAGTTGGTTTGGCGGCCAGAAGCCTCCCAGTGGTGCCATGGACCCTGGCGCAGCCTCGGCTACCAATATCATAGGTGGCATCGTGACCGCTTTGCTGCCGACCGTCCTGGGGGCCATAATGAGCCGCATAGGTGGCGGGCAAGGCAATGCTCAACAAGCACCTGGGCAGGGGCTGCCCCAGCTAGGCGGCGATCCCAACGACCCGCTTGGCGGCCTCGGCGGCCTGCTCGGTGGGCTGGGCGGCCTTCTAGGTGGCTCTCAAGGAGGACAGCAGGGACAAGGCGACCCACTTGGCGGGTTGGGTGCTTTGCTCGGCGGCCAGCAACAGCAGCAGGGCCAGGGCGGCCAAGGCAATCCAATCGGAGACCTCTTAGGCGGACAATCGCCCCTGGGTGGGCTGTTTGGTGGGGGTGAAGAGCAGCCCCGCAAGGACGACTCTCGTTTTGTCTAGCTGTCAAGCGATAAAACAAAGACCCCGCTACATTGAGCGGGGTCTTTGTTTTAGTCTGCTTTATGAGTGGCCGTAAGGCTTTTGCCCGATTGCCAGGAGTATAGGCGTACCTGTCTTCACGCCTTCCTCCGAGAAATACTTCCTGATTTCCTTCAGGTGCTCCTCTTCGAATTCGAGGCGCTTCTTCTGAGGCAGCTCCTGGAGCAGCAGATCACCCCAGGTGCTGCCGCGCCCGTACTTCCACCAATCGCCGGGTGACGTAAAGTGCACAGGGATCGATTCCTCACGCGCGTGGACGCGTTGCAGACCTGCGGCCCTTAACAGTTGCTCCAGTCCTTCCGGCGTCCTGGTCAGTTTAGCCGTATCGGAGTATTCGGGCGGGTGAAGGTCGAGTTCCTCCGATACTTTCCGCAGCCGGTCCATGTATGGCTGGCTCAACGGCGCGAAGGCCGTTTCCGGGTCAGCCGAGGAAACCACCATGCGGCCTCCCGGTTTAAGCACGCGACACATCTCGGTCAGCGTACCAGGGATGTCGGGGAAGTAGAAGATAGCCAGGCCGCAGGTCACCAGGTCGAAAGTGTTGTCCTCGAACTCCAGGTGCCGTGCGTCCATCATCTTGTACTCTACGTTCTTCACCTTGCGGGCACGAGCCTTGCGTTCGGCAAACTCCAGCATACCCCCCGCCAGGTCGATGCCGACAACCTTGCCCTCTGGCCCCGCCCGGTCAGCAAGCGCCAGGGCGAGATTGCCGGTACCGGTCGCCACGTCCAGGACGTGATCGCCAGACCTGGGGGAGATTACTTCCACCAGCTTGCGGTCGGACTTCTCAGCCAGCCCGTGCCCGAACTCGTCGAACTCGGAAGCCTCATGGCTATAGGTCTCGACCACCATCTGGTCGAACAGTTCCTCGCGCGCAAGCGGCTTGGGCTTGTCGCCGGGCTGGTCGCTGACCTTGGTGGTCCGGGTCGGCATAGCGGTAGTCGTGCCGTGGGCGGCTGCCGTCGCCTCGCGCTCTATGTTGCTCGCGTCGCCGTGCTGCCGGATGTAGTTCAGCAGGCCACCCTCAACCATGATGTTCACCTGGCGCGGCGAGAGGTTGTGCTTCAGTTGGTACTTCGTACCCTTGGTGACGTTCTCTACCTCTACGGTCTCAGCACCCGATTTGAGCACCTCGCGCACGTTAGCCATGCGAAGCTCGTCGCCCTCTGAGATGTCGGCATAGTCGAGTGGGTCTATGAATACCAGCGGCAGGATACCGAAATTGATGAGGTTGTCGCGGTGGATGCGGGCGAAGCTCTTTACCATCACGGCTTTGACGCCCAGGTACATCGGGGCCAGTGCCGCATGCTCGCGGCTGGAGCCCTGGCCGTAGTTGCTGCCACCCACCACAAAGCCACCTCCCGCCTCCTTGGCGCGTGTGGCGAACGATGGGTCCACCTTCTCGAACACGTACTCGGAGATGCCGGGGATATTCGAGCGCAGCGGGAGGATTTTCGCACCCGCAGGCATGATGTGGTCGGTGGTGATGTTGTCGCCAACCTTGAGCAGCGTCTTGCCCTCCAGGTCGGCGGTCATCGGCTTGTTGATGGGCAGCGGCTTGATGTTCGGCCCGCGCACGATTTCTATCGCGCCGGGGTCCTCCGCCGGGGACACAATCATGTTGTCCTCGACCAGGAACTTGTCAGGCACATCTACCTCAAGCCTGCCACCCAGCGTGCGCGGGTCGGTAATCACCCCTGTGAGGGCACTGGCCGCGCAGGTCTCAGGTGAAGCGAGATAGACCTGGGCGTTGGGGGTGCCGGAGCGCCCCTCGAAGTTGCGATTGAAGGAGCGGAGGGAAACCGCGCCCGAAGACGGAGCCTGGCCCATGCCGATGCAGGGACCACAAGCCGACTCAAGAATACGCGCACCGGACTCAATCAGGTCGCCCAACGCGCCGGAGCGGGCAATCATCGTGTATACCTGCCGCGAACCGGGCGTGACGCCGAACGACAGGGAGGGGTGCACAGTCTGGCCCTTGAGCACGCCCGCCACGGTCTGCAAGTCCACGAAGGAGGAGTTGGTGCAGGAGCCTACAAGCACCTGGGACACGGGGGTACCGGCCACTTCGCGCACCGGAACCACGCTGTCGGGGCTGTGCGGCCTGGAAATCAGGGGCTCCAGCTCATCGAGCACAATCTCGATGATGCCGTCATATTCGGCGTCCTTGTCGGCGCCAAGCTCCACCCAGTCCTTGTCCCGGCCCTGGGCCTTCATATACTCGTGAGTGCGCTTGTCCGATGGGAAAATCGAAGTAGTTGCGCCAAGCTCAGCGCCCATGTTGGTAATCGTGCCGCGCTCCGGCACCGACAGGTCGGCCACGCCAGGCCCGCCGTACTCGATAATCTTACCGACGCCGCCCTTTACGGTGAGACGACGCAGTAGCTCGAAAATGATGTCCTTGGCGGCCACCCAGGGCTGCCGCTTGCCTATCAGACGCACCAGCCAGACTTCCGGCATAGCCATGTAGAAAGGGCCGCCACCCATAGCGACCGCGACATCAAGACCACCCGCGCCTATCGAAATCATGCCCAGGCCGCCGCAGGTGGGGGTGTGGCTGTCCGATCCGAGCAGGGTCTTACCGGGCACAGCGAACCGCTCAAGGTGCACCTGGTGGCAGATACCGTTGCCGGGCCGGGAGAAATAGATGCCATACTTCGCCGCGATGGACTGGAGGAAGCGGTGGTCGTCCGCGTTCTCGAAACCGGTCTGGAGCATATTGTGATCGACGTAACTCACCGAAACGTCAGTGCGCACCCGAGGTATGCCCATAGCCTCGAATTGCAGGTACGACATGGTGCCCGTTGCGTCCTGTGTGAGCGTCTGGTCGATCCTTATCGCCACCTCTTTGCCGGGCTTCATCTCCCCCGACACGAGGTGCGCTTCAATGATCTTCTGCACCAAATTCCTTGGCATTACGTTCCTCCAACTGACAACATTGTCTATCTTTTATCCTTGCTTAATAATTTGCGCTTTCATCCGTTAAGTATATCACATGGGCACAGGAGCCTGCACGGCTTCAGTGGCTGCTATGAGAGGTAGTATGGTAGGAGCTAAACGCCAAGACGCCAAGACACCAAGATAACTGAGGTTTGGCGAGTACAAAGAGGACCAGGGTACATGCTATCGTACTCTGGTCCCTTTTGCTCGAAAAACAATCCTTAACCTTGGCGTGATGCGTTTAGCTCCGCAACCTCTAGCCGTGCAGCTTCGCCTCCACAACGCGGAAGTCCGCTACCGACTGTGCGCGAATGCGGTCGTAGGCCTCCCCTTCCTGGCGCATAATGTATGATGGGTGGTAGGTGAGGATTACCTCGGTATCTGCCATGCCCTCCAAGGGCAGTGGGAAAGGCATCAATTGCCCGCGCTCCTGAGTCATGCGCACGTCACGCCCCAGCATGGCTTTGGCCGCGACTGCACCCAGGCAGCAGACCACCTTTGGTTTGATTATATCGAGTTCCCCCACTCGCCAGAGGGTACACGCCTTGATCTCCGGCACGCGCGGCGCGCGGTTCGACACGCGCCTGCCTGTGACGGCGGTGGGGCGGCACTTGACGGTGTTGGTGATCCATACCTCGTCCCGCGAGATGCCAACCTCCTCCAGGATGGAGTTGAGCATCTGCCCAGCCCGGCCATAGAACGGGTGACCGTGCTTGTCCTCGTCGGCCCCCGGCGCTTCACCGATGATGAGCACTGTGGCTGTGGGCGAGCCTTCCCCGAATACGACTTGCGTACGTGTGGCGCACAGGTCGCAGCGGCAGCAGCGCACCCCCGGCTCCCTGAGCGCGGCCAGTGCGGTAGCCTTGTCCTGCCTGTAGGCGGGCCCCGCTGCCTGCTCAGGTAAGTCGGCCAGCATATCGACGTGCGGGTGTATGATCTCCTCGACCGATGCGTGCGCGTGCGGCTGTGCGGCTTTTGGCATGCAATTCTCCCCCTTGTTTGTATAATGGACAGGAGCAAGTGATATGCCGCTGTTTGGACGATGGACGATGGACGATGGACGATAGTAAGAGACGGAACCGCCAAGACGCCAAGGACGCCAAGAACCCGCCAAGAGGATGATGGTTTTTCTTACTAACCACTAACCACTCCTACCATCGTCTACCGTCCATCGTCTATCAAAGGAGAGCAATCATGCCAATAGAGCCTGAGGTGGGCTTGTCAAGAGAGACAGTATATGACGGTAAGTTAATCAAGGTGGTCAAGGAGATGGTGCGGCTGCCGGATGGGAGGGAGAGGCCAAGGGAGTTGGTGTTGCACCCTGGGGCGGTGGCGTTGGTGGTGGTAGACAATGAGGACAGGCTGGTCATGGTGCGACAGTACAGGCGGGCCGCAGACGCGGTGCTGCTGGAGATACCGGCCGGCACGCGGGAGCCTGGGGAGGACGCTGAGACCTGCGCCCGCCGCGAGGTGCTTGAGGAGACGGGGTTCAGCGCGGGTCATGTGGAGCGCCTGGGAGGCTTCTATTCGGCACCCGGCTTTTGCACCGAGTTCCTTGAGTGCTTCCTGCTCACGGACCTGAGCGAGGGGCAGGCAGGGGGTGACGAAGACGAAAATATCGAGATCGAGCACCTCACGTTTGAAGAGGCGCTGGAGAGCATCCGTCGCGGAAAAATTCGCGACGCGAAATCCATCGCCGGTATCCTCATGTGGCACAATCTGAAAGGTACGGCGTAGACAGTAAGTGCGCGACTAATCAGACGTGAGTTCCCTTAGCGCGATGTCGGTCCTGTACTGCGCGCCAAGCATCTCAATCCGCGCTACATTGCGGTAGGCGGCATCCCGCGCCTCAGCAAGCGTGGACGCCCGGCAGACTACGGTCAGCACACGCCCGCCGGTGGCCTTCAGTGCAAAGTCCTCGGGAATAGCCACCGGTTGGGACGAACCGGAGAATAGCGTGCTGAAAAGTGGCTTGCGTTTCGATGTGCCCCCAACGGAGGGCTGTAACGTCAACGTACCCGCGGCCTCCGTGCCTCCGTGAAACACCAGCGTGCCTTCCTCGACATTCTCTAATCCTGAGATGGGCACTGGACCAGATTTGCCCGCCGGGTAATTCTCCGACGCCACCACGACGCCTACTACCGCCTCGTCCGTCCACTCAATCGGCCCCACGCGGGACAGGTCTCCGGCAGCAATCGCGAGCCCTATATCCTCTAGTGGGGTCTTCAACCGGGGTATGAGCACCTGTGTTTCGGGGTCGCCCAGGCGGCAGTTGAACTCAAGCACCTTCGGCCCTTCGCTCGTCAGCATCAACCCTGCGTACAGCACCCCTCGGTACGAAGTGCCCTCGGCAGCCATGCCCGCCACAGCTTTCTGCAGGATGTCGCGCTCGACCTGTGCCCACAGCTCCGGCGTGACACGGGAGGTCGGCGTGTAAGCTCCCATGCCCCCGGTCATAGGTCCCTGGTCGCCGTCGAGCAGCCGCTTGTAATCGCAGGAGGGTGGCATCATATCGACTCGCTGGCCGTCGGTGAAGGCAAGAGCGCTCACCTCAAAGCCTTCCAGGTACTCCTCCAGGACCACTACCTTCGCCGCATCCTCCAGCGGCAACGCCCCTGCACCCTGCATCTGCGTAATCGCCTCGCCTGCCTCTATGGGGTCACTTACAATGGCCGCGCCCTTACCCGCCGCCAACCCGTCCGCCTTAAGCACCAGTGGATATTTTGTAGTGGGATCGCGTAGGGCCTCACTTATCGCGTCCAAGCCCTGCACAACCCGGTACTGCGGGGCGGGAATGTCATGCCGGGCCATGAAGTCACGCGCCCAGGCCTTGCTGGTCTCTATACGCGCAGCGGTTTGCGTGGGGCCTAGCACCGGGACGCCGAGCAACATGAGGGTATCCGCCAGGCCGAAGCTGAGGGGGACTTCCGGGCCGACGATTACGAGGTCCAGGCGGTTGTCAAACGCCCAGCCCGCGAGGATGTCGCACTGCGCCTCCGTTCCGATGGGCAGGTCGACGTTCTGCGCCAGGACGCCCGTGCCCGCGTTTCCAGGTGCGCAGTATATGTCGGTGACGCCGGGGCTGGTCGCCAATTTCCACACGAGGGCGTGCTCCCGTGCCCCTGAGCCGACCACAAGTACTCTCATCAGTTATGCCTTCCTTAGCGGCGAAGAATGCATTCGGTAGGTCATGCCGCTTGGCATGATGAGGCCGAAGACGATCAGCCGATCCACCTGGCGCTAGCGTACTTGCTGGCGCACCACGCCATTAGCACAAGTGCGGGGATGATAGCTCCTAGCACGACCCATCGAGCACGTCCCCGCAAGGTGCCCACCCACACCAATCCCGGCCACAGGGGGAGCATGTAGCGCGCCATGGAGAAGGTGATATTGAAACTGAGCGGGTAGATGATGCCGAGCACGAGCCAGGTCCACTCGGAGGCCAGGAGCTTCCGGCGCGCCAGGAAGGCACCAATTACCAACAGGAGGGGCAGGCCCAGGTCAAGAAACAGGTACAGGCGACTGCCGTGGCTGTAGTAGAGCACCGGGTCCTGCCCAGGTGGGAGGCCCCCGGTCAGGCTCTTCCAGAGATCGACGAGGCTGTTCCAATAGGTACCCAGGAAGAACGACGTGCTGTGGTTCCAGCCCTGCTCCATGCTCTTGTTCATAGCCATTGGGTCGCCAAAGCGCCACCACAGGAAGCCAAGATACAGCGCTACCCCCGCCGGCACGAGCCCGATCCACAGGATGTCGGGCCTCACCTTACGCCACCGCCAGCCGGTCTGCGATAGGTAATCTATTGCCAGCACGGGCAGCAGTATCACCCCGGCGAAACGGGTGAGCGTAGCCAGCAGCCCCAATAGTCCCACACATAACCACTTCCACCGCCACTCTGAGCGCGCCACCAGGAATGCCCCAAGCACCAGCGCAAGGAACAGGCTCTCGGTGTAGATGGCAGAGAAGAAAAACGCGGTTGGCAGCGAGGCCAACGCCAGCGCCACCATGGCCGCGCCACCGTTCCCCAGCCTCGGCCTGAGCCACTTAATGAGCAGGCCAAGCGCCACGAAGAAGCTGGCATTGCTGATGAGCAAGCCCGCTACGATTATCGCGCCGTACTCCTCGTTGCCAAAGTTCCAACCGAAGGTAATCCAGCGGAGCGCACTCGACAGCAGATCTACCAGAAAGGGGTAGAAAGGCGGGAAGGCGACGTTTGCCCCGGCCGGTATGGCAGGGTCAAACGCGTACGAGTGCTTGGCGATGACCGCGTAATATGCCGCGTCCCACATGAGGGACATTTCAGCGAACCAGCCCTTGGCATATTCGGGATGCTCTTGCACCAGCCGCGTGGCCCCTACAGTGGCCCCCACTATCGCGAACAGGCGAGTGAACGCGAAGATGAGCCCGGACACGGCCCATTCGTTCGCCAGCACAGTCCGTCCAAGCACAACGATGCGCGGCCACCCTGTGCTCGGCGTTACGGTTAGTGTGTCGGTAGCAGTTAGCGAGGACGAGTTCAAGTCCAGCAGACCCTTCCCATCAGGTGATCCGGTTGCTCAACGAAGAGAGCGCACCTCCGTCCCTTCGGCGCCTGCCAAGTTTCCTACTCCCATTCTATAGTAGCAGGGGGCTTTGATGTGATGTCGTAGACCACGCGGTTCACGTGCGGAACTTCGTTCACGATGCGGCTGGAGACGCGGCCCAGCATGTCGTAGGGCAGCTTGGCCCAGTCCGCCGTCATGCCGTCAACCGAGCTTACCGCCCGTAGCGCGATCACGTCGGCATAGGTACGGTTGTCGCCCATCACGCCGACGCTACGCACCGGGAGGAGGACGGCGAACGCCTGCCAGGTTTCGCGCATCAGGTCGAAAGCACGCAATTCCTCGCGGAATATGGCGTCGGCGGCTCGCAAAGTGTGCAGCCGCTCCCGCGTGACCTCACCCAGCACCCTCACCGCCAGGCCGGGGCCGGGGAAGGGGTGACGCCATACAATCTCTTCAGGCAAACCAAGCTGCAAACCGACCTCTCGTACCTCGTCCTTGAAGAGGTAGCGTAGCGGCTCCACCAGCTTGAAGCGCAAGTCCTTGGGCAAGCCACCGACGTTGTGGTGGGTCTTAATGCGGGCTGCGGAGGGCCGTTCGGGGCTTGCGCTCTCAATCACGTCCGGGTAGACGGTGCCCTGCGCCAGGAAATCGAACTGCCCCAGGCTGAGCGCTTCCTGCTCGAATACACGGATGAAGGTCTCGCCTATGCGCTTGCGCTTCTCCTCCGGATCGTCCACCCCGGCCAGCCTGTCGAGGAACCTGTCCGCGGCATCCACGGCCACCAGGTTCATGTGCATGTTGCGGCCGAAGGTCTCGACCACTTCCGCCGCTTCGTTCTGGCGCAGCAGGCCGTTGTCCACGAAGAGACATACCAGCCGGTCGCCAATGGCCCTATGCACCAGTGCTGCCGCCACGGACGAATCGACGCCGCCACTCAGCCCGCATAGCACCCTACCGTCGCCCACCGCCGAGCGTATTTGCTCAATCGCTGTTTCGATGAAGGAGGCGGAATTCCAGGTAGGGCGCAGGCCCGCCACGTCAAACAGGAAGTTCGCCAGCACCTGCTTACCCTGTGGAGTATGGATGACTTCAGGGTGGAACTGTATGCCGAGCACGGACCCTCTTCCCATTGCCGCCACCGGGGCGTTATCGGACACGGCCAGCACCTCAAACCCGGCAGGCGGCTCTGTCACTCTATCGCCGTGGCTCATCCAGACGGGCAGAGTATCGCCAAGCCCCTTGAATAGCGGCGAGTCGGCCACGCGGCGAATGGTCGCGGGACCATACTCGCGGTGGGCCGAACCCTCCACCTTGCCGCCGAGGGCACGCGTCAGGAGTTGCAGGCCGTAGCAGATGCCGAGCACCGGCCTTTCGTTGAGGAGCACGTACTGTGGGAGTTGGGGCGCGCCCGCCTCGTACACGCTGTAGGGGCTGCCTGAGAGGATGAAAGCGGCAGGCTGGAGCCGGTCGATCTCGGCCTGGGGAGCATCGCAGGGTAGCAGCTCCGCGTACACGCCAAGCTCGCGCACGCGCCGCACGATAAGCTGCGAGTACTGCGCCCCGAAGTCGAGCACCACGACGGTATCGTGCTCTTGTGCGGGGCGTGGGGCGCTAATCTTCGGCCCTTCAACCTCAGGTCGCCCGGCTTCCTCAGCGACTATCTCTTCGGCCTCCAGCAATAGCTCGTCAACTTCCATCCTGCTCGTCTCCTCCAAGTTGGACCTCCTATCTTGACTCCTAACAACCGCCTCGCACTAGATTTGCGGCCCTTCGGCTGTGTCTCGCCCCTCGCCGGCACTGAAGAACGCTCTCGCCAGCTTCATAAATTGCGCGGGCTGCTCGTAAAAGGGCATGTGGCCCGCCCCCCTGATGATGGCAAGGCGCGCGCTCGGCAGGTGCTTCGCCAGGAACGCGCCGTGTTCCAGCGGGGCCACGCGGTCGCGGGAACCCCACACCACCAGCGTGGGCATCGTAACGTCGCGCAGGCGGTCCGTGACATGATCGTGCTGCGGCGCATCGCTCCTGAAACCCCTCGACTTGCGCGCAAGACGGAACACTTTGGGATATAGCTTGAAATGCCAGGCGCTAGCGTCGGTCAGCATCTTTACCGGGTCCAGCCAGCGCGGCCCGGATTGCGGCAGCCCGGAACCTCCAACCACGAGCAATCTGCTCACCCGCCCCGGCTGCTTGGAAGCCATAATAAGGGCAATCTGAGCGCCCAGCGAGTGCCCAACCAGGTTGAACCTGAGGTATCCGAGCACGTCCATGAACGCTAGCATGGCACTCGCCAGGGCGTCCGTACCGGTTTCCGTTAAGATGCCCGAATCCCCGAAGCCAGGCATGTCGGGGGCGAGCACATGGAAGTACTGGGCAAGCGCCGGGATAGGGTGCGGAAGCCACAGGTCGGCGCCGCCCTGAAATCCGTGAAGCATCAGTATGGGCAGCCCACTATGCTCTACGCCCGCCTCCAGGTAGCGCACGACAACCCCCTCTACCTCAACAGAGCGCTCGACAGCACCCTGATGGGAGGAGTTCGGTTTTTCCGTGCGGGTAAGTGTAGCTCTCATACCTTTGCGCTAACGTGCATGAGCCTGTAAGTTAGGGCTGCTGCTCAAGTCCCTCGATGAAGTCCAAGATCAACCTGTTGCACTCGGCGGGCTTTTCGTAGAAGGGCATGTGCCCCACCCCGTGCACCACCGCGAGCCTGGCCCCAGGGATGTGCTCGGCCATGTAGTAACCATGCTCGACGGGCACCACGCGGTCCTTCGCGCCCCAAAGGATGAAGACCGGCAGGTCTAACTTATGGAGCAATTCGCGTATGCTGTCCTTGCGCACCATGTCCAGGCACTCGCGCTTTGCACGCGCCCGCATTCCAATCTTGATGAACGTCGGATAATAGCGCCACTGCCTCATGCTCGAGTCGGCCAGGGCCACAATGGGCACCAGCCAGATGTGCTTCACAAGGTCCGGCAGCCCGGCGCTATCCACCAGGACCAGGCTGCGCACACGCTCCGGGCTCGCGACCGCCGCTGCCACAGCCAAAAACCCACCCATCGAGTGCCCCATGAGGTCGGCCTGCCTGAAGCCCAGCACCTCGATGAAGCGCACTATGAAGCGGCTGAGGGTCTGCATGTTGTGGGAGGCGAGCTTGCCTGAAAGGCCGTTGCCGGGCAGGTCTACCGCTATGACGTGCCGCCGTTCGGCCAGGCCAAGCACGGTATGCGGGTACCAGTAGTCGCAGCTACCGTTGTAGCCGTGCACGATCACAAGCGGTACCCCGCCATGCTCCGCCCCTGCCTCCACGTAGCGCACGCGCACCCCATCGACGCGCACGTACCGGTCGGGGCTGTTTCGAGCGCCCAGCCGTGGGAGCCTAAGCCGGGTTGTCCGAGCCGAGGTAGAGATACTCTTCATCAAACTTCCATTCGTCGGGCGAAATCGCTTCCAGTTGTACCTCGATGCGGGGGTTGAGCGGGTCTATCCGTTTGACGAGATGAATGTCCACCACGCGGTTGTCGTTCACCCCCAGCGCCTCGCACAAGGCGTCCTGCGTCACCTTGAGGCCGCCGTCCAGGTCGCGCTTAAGGGGAGAGGCGAAGTAGAAATCTATGAACAGCGAAAGGTAGCTGCCACGGAGCACGGAGAGCATAGACGGGGTAATGGTACCGGAGAAGTGGAGGTCGTCAACCTGCCGCTTCACTCCCTGCTTGTAGGCCCGGGCTTCGGCGCTCAGCACCCGCCTGCCGTTCACGGTCGCATACTGGTTGTTCACCCCTGGAGGCAAGGGCAAAGTCAACCGCAAGCCCACTCCTGCGCCATCGATGCTCCCCTCGCTTCTCATGAAGCGAATTATAACACAATGGCAGGGTGCAACCGGCAGGTTCCAGGCGGGCGTTACATCACCCGGAAGTCGAGCGGGAACAATATCCTACTGCCGCTCGTCACAATATCTGTCTACCAACGTTTACATTTGAATAGGGCAGGATGGTTGCTGTCCAGTGGATCGGAAGGCCCATGATTGTCAGGGCCAGCCCCTTGACCAGCGTGGGCAAACGAAGGAGGTAACAAACCCCATGGCTAAGAATACCGGGACCGGGTCACGTAAAGGCGCGGTCAAGAAGCGGTCGCAGGTATACAATCCTCAAAATGATCGCTTCACAAAGCGCGACACGGAAACAGGGCAGTTCATCGACCAGAAAGCTGACAATGAGCCGTTCAAGGGTGTGCGCAAGGAGAACAGCCCGGAAGGGGATGGATCATAGCCATCTGGGCCTAACAACACACCTCTCACCTTAAGGAAAGCGAGGTGTGTTGTTAGGGAGGCTGCCCGCTATGGGGCGAACCCCTAGCCCGTCTTATGGATGTCCATGCGCCCCAGCCGCCGCAGCTCAGGTGCCAGCGCCGCTATCACGAGCACAACCACCACGGTCCCCAGGCCGCCCATAACCACCGCACCGACCGTTCCAAGTAGCGCGGCAGCCACGCCCGACTCGAACGCCCCTAGCTCGTTAGAAATGCCGACAAAGACTGAATGTACTGCATTCACCCTGCCTCGCAAGGTGTCCGGTGTGAGCGTGAGCAGCAGCGTGGAGCGGATTACCACACTCACGTTATCGAGGGCGCCAAGCAAGGCAAGCATCAGCATGGACAGCGCGAAGTCGCGGGACACGCCGAACACTATCGTCGCAAGCCCGAACCCGGCTACCACAACCAGCAAAGTGCGACCCGCGTTCCGCAGAGGTGGCAGTGCGGCCATGACGAGGGCAGCCAGCACGGCACCTACAGCGGGAGCCGCCCTCAGCCACCCCAGGCCGACCGCGCCCACCCCCAGGAGGTCGAGCGCGAACACCGGCAGCAGCGCGGTTGCCCCGCCCAGCAGCACGGCGAACATATCGAGCGTGATGGAGGTCAGGATCACGGGGGTGCGCCAGATGAAGCGCACCCCCGCCAGCAGCGAGGAAATACTCAGCGGCTCCGCGTCTCGCTCGACGGGCCGGGGCTGCATCAGGACAAACAGCAAGCCCACCAGCAACAGCAGGCCGCCCGCGACCGCGTACACGCCCGGTGCCGCGCCCCACAGGCCCAGCAGTAAGCCACCCATTGCCGGGCCAATAATCGCGGAGGTCTGCCACGCTCCACTCGACCAGGCCGCCGCGCTACCGTAGTGCGAGGACGGCACCACCTGCGCGTTCATCGCGCTGAACGAGGGGCTTTGGAACGCCCGCGCCACACCTATGCCGAACAGCAGCGCATAGATAGCAGGCAATGGTCCCGTAGTTATCGAGAGTCCTACTAGCCCGAAGGCGCATGCAGCCAGCCCGCCCATCGCCAGCACGACCACCCACTTACGTTCCCGGCGGTCGGCTACATGCCCCGCGGGAAGCGCAAGCAGCAACACGGGCACAATCTCCACCAACCCGATAAGTCCAAGCGCCAGGGGATCGCGGGTGCGCTCGTACAACTCCCAGCCTACCGCCACCCCAATCATCTGCTCGGCCACCACTGCCAGAAAGCTGCCAAGCACCAGCAGGCGGAAATCCCTGAACCGAAGGGCGGCAAATGGATCGTGGCGCGCAGGCGTAGCTTCATTCCCGGACGGGTTCGGGGTTTCAGGCGTGCCTTCGGGGAACATGGTCTACAATTATACAGCTATACCGCACGAAGACAAAAGAAGAAACGGAACCGCCAAGACGCCAAGGACGCCAAGAACCACGCCAAGGGCGCAGGGTTTGGGGTGCATAGGGGCACGGAGTATTGTGCCCCTCTGTCATCCTGAGCGTAGCGAAGGCATGTGGGTAGACGAGAGTCCACAACATTCAGGATAATGGCGGCTGTAGAACTATCGGTCCCTCCATAGGGAGAGTCAAGAACAGGCTACTGATCCTTCGCTGCGCTCAGGATGACAGGGTGGAATAAGGTTTCATACAGGGGTACTCAGGGGCTACCCACACGGGCACGATGCATCGTGCCCCTACTCTCGTCCTAAGCCTTAATCTTCTTTGCGCGTCCTTTGCGTCTTTGCGTTTCCGTCCGGTATCGTCCATAGTCTATCGTCCAGCTATGCTATAATGTCGCGGGACCAGACCCAGGAGGAGAATGCAACTTCATGGCAGATGATTTTCAGAAGCTATTGAGATACATAGTGGAGCGCCCTCTATTGCGCTCCGAGCAGTTGGACGCAGAGCGTAACGCCACCGCTGTGCAGGACGTGGAGCAGGAAATGGGCGGGATAGCAGAGGATAGCCGCAACCATGCAGAACGGTTGGGCTCGGCTTTCGCCCAGGGGTTGCGGGCGGCAGCCCAGGCGGGCGGGCCTCTCGTCGTGGACGATACCAACCCCGCGGGCAACGACATCGCCGACGCCTTCGCTCGTTTCTTAGTAACTACCAATCTCGCCAGCAGCCAGAGCAGCGATCTCTCCGAGGGGCACTACCGCTACTCGTTTGAGGTCAACTGGCCCCGCCTGCGAGAAGTGGCTGCCGGGGCGGGCGTTGACCTCGACGCGGCACTGCGCAACGCAAGCTAAAACGCATGGACGCGAGCCCCTCGTCTGAGCCGAAAGCCGAAGGACCGCCACTCCAGGCGGACGGCACCGCCTCTCAAGCCCCGAACCCGGGTGCAGAGGGATCGCGTGCGGAAGGCGCACTACCACGCAGGCCGCTTTCGGAGCTTGAGGAGAAGCTCGGCTACAGGTTCAAGGACCAACAATACCTGGTGAACGCGCTGATCCACAAGTCGTACCTGCATGCCGTGCCGGACTTTCCGCTAGGCTCCAACGAGCGCCTGGAGTTCCTGGGGGACTCCGTGCTGGGGTTCATCGTCTCAAGCGACCTCTTCTCGGCCCAGCCAGGCATGAGCGAAGGTCAACTATCGGCCTTGCGGGGCGCGCTCGTCCGTTTGAACACCCTGGCCGAAATCGCCGAGCCGCTGGAAATCGGCCAGTACATGTACATGAGCCGTGGAGAGGAAGCGGCTGGCGGCAGGTCGCGTGGTAGCAACATGGGCAGGGCTATCGAGGCCGTGCTTGGAGCCGTGTACCTGGACGGTGGCCTCGATGCCGTCTCAGATGTGTGGCACAAGATGGCCGGCGGGCAAAGCTTAGAGCAGCTTCAAGAAGTGCTGCGCAGCGACTACAAGAGCGCCCTCCAGCAATTCACGCAGGCCCACCTCAAGGCCACGCCGGAGTACCGCATTGTGGGTACGTCGGGCCCGGAGCATGCCAAGCAGTTTCACGTCGAGGTGCGCGTCAGTGACCGAGTGCTGGCGGGCGGCGTGGGGCGCAACAAGCAGATCGCGGAGCAATCGGCGGCGGAGACCGCACTGGCTAACCTCAAGGCGGAATTGCCCATTGAAGACGACGGCCAGGAGCGTAGCGGGGAGCAAAAAGAGGCGAGCGCGGAGGAAACCGAGGGTTGATGAATAACCTGGAAAACCTGTCCATCTTCTCGGGCCGGGCCAATCCCGATCTCGCTGAGGCCACCGCGCGCCACCTCAATGTGGACCTGGGCAACATAGACATCTTCGAGTTCACGAACGAAAACCTCTTCGTGAAGATCGAGGAGAGCGTGCGCGAGAACGACGTGTTCATCATCCAGTCGCTCTCCAGCCCGGTCAATACGTCCCTCATGGAACTGCTCATCATCATGGACGCCGCCAAGCGCGCCTCGGCCCATCGCATCACTGCTGTGATTCCCTACTACGCCTACGGCCGCAGCGATAAGAAAGACCAGCCCCGCGTGCCAATTACCTCCCGCCTCATCGCGGACCTGATTACGGTCGCCGGGGCCAACCGGGTGCTCACGATTGACCTGCACGCCGGGCAAATCCAGGGCTTCTTCAACATCCCTGTGGACGAGCTGACCACAATGTACCTGCTGGCCGACCACTTCATCAAGAAACGCATCCCCGACCGCGTGGTGGTATCCACCGACATCGGCAACGCCAAGCGGGCCCGCAACTTCGCGGAGTTGCTGGATGCTCCCCTTGCCATCGTTGAGAAGCGGCGTAGCGGCAACAGCGGTCGTAGCGAGGTGCTAAACCTGATTGGCGAGGTCGAGGGGATGAACGCCATCCTGGTGGACGACGAAATAGACACAGGCGGATCCATCACCCAGGCGGCCACCACGGTGATGGAAGGTGGGGCCAAATCGGTCTACGCCTGTTGCGCCCACGCCGTGCTATCAGGTCCCGCTATAGACCGCCTTAAGGCCAGCCCCATCTGCGAGCTTGTCACCACCGACACGGTGCCCCTCACCCCCGAAAAGCGACTGCCCAAAATCACCGTCCTGAGCGTGGCCCCCATGCTAGCCGAGACGATAGCCCGCATCCACACAGGGCGGTCGGTAGGTGCCATGTTCGAGGCGGACAAGCACCTTATTTTGGACAACACCTAAAAGCAACGACCAGCGGCCAAATCCTCAAGAACTTCAAGACTGTGAGACATGAGAGTTGCAGGGGATATAGTGACGTCAGAAGCCGAGGGATACGCAATCTCACGGGGAGTACAAGCCACGAAAAGCCTATGCCCCAGATTCGGAACCACTGTTTATCTGCTATTGTTGGTTGTTCTGCTATGTGGTTGTCGCTCAGCAGCAAGGGAGAGCTCTCAGACGGGGGCGCTCCAGGCTCAAGTACCCACGGTACAAGAGCAGACGAGTAACCACCCAGGCAGGCGAGCTGGTCCTGCTGACCCAACGCTTAATATTACGCAGCAAGAGTATGAAAATGCCTTGGCAAAGTGGCAATCATACGGAGTTGTGGAGTACGAAATAACCTTTGCCGACTCAACTTACATGGGTAGAGGGGGGAACGTCAAACTCCGCTTCAAAATCAACCGCGGAAAACCAACTTTAGTCGCCTACACAGATCTGAACAAAGATAAGCCGCAGGTCGTGCCGCTTACTACATTGGTTAAGGACGACCTGGAATTCCTACGAGGAAGAAGCGTCGAGGAAATGTTCCGCCTTATAGGGATGTTATTCAAAGAGCAGCCGCCGACCTCCCTAGCTTTTGGCAATGATTACGAAGTGGCATTCGATTCGACACTCGGATACCCGCTCCACGTGCATTCACGGGTGTTCACTTCGCAACAAACATCGGTTACCGATTGCTGCATCTCCTATGAAGTACTCAGCCTGCGAATTATCGAAAGGTCCACACCAGGCATGCCAAAGACGGGTTACCTAAATCCTTAGAACTGCCCTATAACCCCTTCCCGACGCCAGGCTGCATGTAGTAGCTAGCCAGGGAAACACCTAGTAATCCACCAACTCCACCGCCCTGATGTAGTTCAGCAGCAGCCACTTCTCCGTCTTCACCCTGAGCGTGGCGTCCTGCGGCGGCTCCAAACTACTCGCGGGCCGCCACTTGAAGTACAACATCGTCACCCATTGGCCGCTAAGCGTCTGCTCCCTTGTGGCCGTAACGTCGCTGATTTCAGCCCCTTGCAGCCATTGAACGTCGCGCTGGATGTCCTGCTCGTAGAAGCGTTGCCGCCAATCTTTTTCGCCGGAATAGTGGTCGCCCAGCAGTTCCGCCGTCCAGGTATTGCCGGTGCTCACTGAACTGAGGTAAACATAGCCGAGAGCGCTCGTCTGGTCCAGGACAAAGACCAGGGCAGTGGAGCCGATGCACAGCAACGGCAACAAGACAAGCAAGACGATCTTGCCTATCCTGCGAACCATGCTGCCTCCAGGCCTCCTTGGTTCTCCAGTTGTAGTATCAGCGTCCAGTACGGTAACCTGCGCTTAAACAGAATGGGAAGGGTAATACACCCTCCCCATTGTACTTGCCGTAGCCTGTCGCCGGAAGCCGTACTTTTATCCTGCCTGCCCCACGTACTCAAGGTCCTCAGCGCCGACCGGGACGGGCCTTCGCCAGCGCAGGTTGGGTTCGCGAGCGGCTGTGACTTCGTCCAGGCGGCCGTACTCTGTGGTTATAGGGGCGGCATGCAGGACGTCAGGGTTGGTGTGGGCTTCCGCCGCCACTGCTTTCATCGCGGAGATGAACTGGTCAAGCGTCTCTTTCGACTCGGTCTCGGTCGGCTCGATCATCAGCGCCTCCTCCACGATGAGAGGGAAGTAGACGGTCGGCGGGTGCATGCCGTGGTCGATCAAGCGCTTGGCTATGTCGAGCGTGCGGCAGCCGGTCTCCTGCTTGATGTTCTTGCCCGACAGCACCACTTCGTGCATGCAGATGCGGTTGTACGGCAGGTGGTAGATACCGGCCAGGTTGGCGCGGATGTAGTTGGCGTTCAGGATGGCATCCTCGCTCACCCTCTGCAAACCCGGCAGGCCGAGGTGCCGTATGTAAGTGTAGGCGCGAACGTGCATGCCGAAATTGCCCCAGAAGTTCTTCACGCGCCCAACTGAGGCCTCCGGCTCCACGAAGGCATAGCCGTCCTCCCCCTTATCCACGAGAGGACCAGGGAGGAACTTCGCCAGGTCACTCCGGCACGCGACCGGGCCGCTGCCGGGGCCACCGCCGCCGTGGGGCGTGGTGAAGGTCTTGTGCAGATTGATGTGCATGACATCGAAGCCGAGGTCGCCGGGGCGGATGTGGCCCACCAGCGCGTTGAGGTTCGCCCCGTCGCCGTACATGAGGCCCCCCGCCTCGTGCACCAGCCTGCTGATCTCCAGGATGTTCGGCTCGAACAGGCCGAGCGTGCTGGGCACCGTGAGCATCATGCCGGCTACCCTGTCGCTCAGGACGCCCTTCAGCGCCTCCAGATCCACGCTGCCGTCCGCCCCCGACTTGAGGCTAATCAGCTTGAAGCCAGCCGCCGCAGCCGTGGCCGGGTTGGTACCGTGCGCCGAGTCGGGCACCAGCAGGGTGTCGCGCTGGGTATCGCCCCGAGAACGGTGGTAAGCCCGAATCATCAGGATGCCGGTGAACTCGCCGTGAGCGCCCGCCGCAGGCTGCAACGTCACGGCATCCATGCCCACAATCTGTCCGAGCATCCCCTGTAGCTCGTACATCACCTGGAGCGCGCCCTGGGCAGACCCCGTGGGCTGGTAAGGGTGGATGGCAGCGAACCCCGGAAGGATTGCCACGTCCTCGTGCACCTTCGGATTGTACTTCATCGTGCACGAGCCAAGCGGGTAGAACCCGATGTCGATGCCGTAGTTCTTCTGGCTCAACCTGACGAAGTGCCGCGTAACATCCACCTCCGACACCTCCGGCATGTCCAACTCCTCGCGCAGGAGGGCTGGATCGATATCCGGAGCCTCGTCCATGTCCACCTCAGGCAGCGAGAAACCCTTGCGCCCTGGGCTGCTCAGTTCAAAGATTAGTGGTTCAACTGTCATATTAGGCCATCCCCTCTAGCGCCGCTACCAGCCTGTCCAACTGTTCCTTGCCGTTCAACTCAGTGGCGCACAGTAGCCATACGTTCTCCATACCGTCCACTTCCTTAGTGCCGCTGATATCCAGGCCGCCAATGATCTTGTGCTCCAGCAGGCGGCGGTTCAGCTCGGTGGGCGAGATAGGCGTCTGGACCGCGAACTCCTTGAAGAAAGGCTCGCGGCTGATGATCTTATAGCCCGGCAGCTTGGCGATCCGGTTTGCCAGGTAGTGGGTGTGCTGCAACGATAGCTGCGCCACGCGCTTGAGGCCCTGCGGACCCATGCAGCACATGTACGCCGTCGCCGCCAGGGCCATCAGCGCCTCGTTGGTGCAGATGTTGGAGGTGGCTTTCTCGCGGCGGATGTGCTGC
>JAXDKH010000243.1:0-10286 GCA_034667185.1 Chloroflexia bacterium
CTTCATAGAGTCGTTCCCGCTGTTCGGCTACGATCTTGACGACTACGACGAGTTGTTTGAGGAGAAGCTGGACCTTTTGCTGCACATCCGCGAGGCCGAGCACGTGACCTGGGATGGGAAGCACCGGGCAGCACTCAGGGGCCAGGGTGTGTACCCGCGCCCGGTGCAGGACCCGCTGCCGGTGTGGATCGCGGTGGGCGGCACGCCTACATCGGTGGTGAGAGCTGCGTCCTACGGCCTGCCGATGGCGCTGGCGATTATTGGAGGCACGCCGGACCAGTTCGTGCCCCACGTGCAACTGTATCGTGAGGCGGCCAGGCGCGCCGGGCACAACCCCGACCAATTGCAACTGAGCATCAACTCGCACACCTATGTAGCGGCCACATCGGCCCAGGCGCGCGACGAGTTCTTCCCCTCCTACGCGGCGATGATGAATCGCATTGGACGCGAGCGCGGCTGGTCGGGCATGACGCGCCAGCAGTTCGATGCGTTGTGCTCTCCACGTGGCGCTCTGCTTGTCGGCAGCCCGCAGGAGGTGATCGACAAAATCCTGTACGAGCACGAGCTTTTCGGGCATACGCGCTTCCTGGCGCAAATCAGCGTCGGCCCCATACCCCACGCCAACGTGATGCGGGCCATAGAACTGTTCGGCACCGAGGTCGCCCCTGCCATTCGCAAGGTGCTCGGCGGCACATCTTAGGGTGCGGGGTTGCTCCTTCCTGTGCGCCGGTGAGGTCAGGTCTGCGGTTTTGGTTTGGGTGCCGGGCGTCGCTCCTCGATGCGCTCTTTGCGCAGGGTTAGCTGCCCCAATCGCATGCGCCGTACCGCTTCGCCCGCTACCGCCACGATAAGCACTCCCGCGACTACCGTCAGGATGTCCTCTATCTTGAAAGCGCCCAGGGCGACGAGCAGGGTAGTGGCGCCCGCGGGTGGGTGCGACGCCTTGAGTAGTAGAGCTACGAGCAGGGTGAGTGCCAGGGCAATAGCGGCGGCCCCGGCCCGGCCCCAGGTCAGTTCGTGCTTCACCAGCACTACAGGGTCGTTGTAGGCACCCAACGCGAAGACGCCGGCAAAGCCCGCTGCCAGGCCGACCATGTGCCCGACGACGGTATTGTAGAAGCGAGATGCGGGGTGGGCTGGGCTTTCGGCCTGCAAATAGGCGGTCGGCCCCAGGCTGGGGAAGAGCCAGGGGAAGCCGTTAGCCATGCCCGCTAACCACCCCGCGACGAGCGCCAGTACCCCCACCACCAGCATCAGCAAGCCTGCCGCGGTAGGAGCCCAAACCACGTCTTGCTGGCTGGTCGGGGTCTGCCGCTTCGGTAGCGACGCCGCTAGCTCGGAGCCTTTTTCAGCCGGTACGGTCAGGGCTTGCGGGGCGCGGGTCTTGACTTGCGTCTTGAGCCACGAGATTTGCCGGTCGGTCTCCTCGCAGGCTTGCTCCGACACGGTCTCCAACTGCTTGTCGTGGGCTGCCATAGAGCCCTGGTGGATGGCGGTCCACTGCGAGAGGGTCGAGTTTGCAAGCACCAGGAGGTCCTGCAGGTCAGCGAGCGCGCCAAGCCCGCCTATGCGCGTGCCGTGGAACAGCGCGCCCCTGAGCAGTTGGACCTGCTCGTTCTTGCTCTTGTCCTCCCCGTACTTCTCTATAAATGGTTCCAGGGCCGTGATGTGGGCCTGGGACCATGCCGCGAGCGACCTGCCCTGGTTTTTCAGCTCGGAGTCGCGGTCGTGCCTGTCACTTACCATGATCAGGGCGTCCGCGAGGTTCCGTTCGCTGAGGCTTACCATGGAGAGGTATTTGGCTAGCTCCATGCTTTTCCTCCTTAGCCTGATGCGGGCGGCGTCAGGCTTTCTCTACCACACGAATCTTGACGGCGGCAAACTTGAAGTAGGGCTGCTTGCTGACGGGGTCCCAGGCCGTGATAGTCAGCTCGTTGGCGGCCCTGTCATGCTCCCCATGCCCGTTGTTACCGTTGTGCCCGTCCTGGCGATCCCAGTAGCCGTAGTGGAAGGGCACAAAGACGTGTCCCGCCTCAATGTCGCCAACGCGGGCCGGTCCGTGCAGTTTGCCCCGGCGGGACGCCACCTCCACGATATCACCCTCTGATATGCCGTACTTTTGCGCGTCGTCCTTGGATACCTGCACGAATACCTCAGGCGCGGCGGCTTGCAGTTTGCTAGCTCGCCCCGTCTTAGTGCGCGTGTGGAAGTGGTGCACCACGCGCCCCGTCGTGTACCAGAGGGGGTAATCGTCGTCGGGCTGCTCGATGGGCGGGATGTAGTCCGCGGCCTTTATAATCGCCCTGCCCGCCGGGTTGAGGGCCTTGTACTGTTCGGGAGTGATGGCAGCCCCCGTGGCGAGGTCGTGCCCGTACTCCTCGCAGTAGTCGGGGTCGGTGGGGAACACTGCATCCTCGTAGAGGCGCTCTTTGCCGTCGGGGTACTGCTCGTTGCAGGGCCAGCGGACGCCGGGACCACCCGTCAGCTTGGCGTAGGTGATGCCGGTGTAGTCGCAGGGCCTGCCCCTGCTGCACTCCTTCCAGGCTTCAAATGCCTGCTCCGGCTCGCTCCACTTGATGAGTGGGTCGCCCGCCTTGTCCTCGAAGCCCATGAGCTTGGCGTAATCGAGGAAGATGTCGAAGTCGGAGCGCGCACCCGGCGGAGGCTCCACGGCCTTGTACGAGATGTGTACCGTGCGGTCGGCGTTCGTGAAGGTGCCGGTCTTCTCGCCCCAGATTGCGGTGGGCAGCACCAGGTCGGCAAGCTGCGCCGTCTCGGTGAGGAAAGCGTCCTGCACCACCACGAAGAGGCCCTCCTTCTGTAGTATGTTCCGGATGCGGGCGGCTTCTGGCATAGAGACGGCAGGGTTGGTGCAGATGATCCAGAGCAGCCTGATCGTGCCCTCTTCGGCGTAGCGGAAGATCTGCATAGCGTGCGTCGGGGGCGTGGCGTGCGGAATCTTGCTCGTCTCCACGTTCCACAGGCGTGCCAGCTCGGCTATGTGCTCCGGGTTGCTCCAGTTGCGGAAGCCGGGCAGCTCGCCGTTTGCCCCGCATTCGCGCGTGTTCTGCGCGGTGGGTTGGCCGTTCATCTGGAGCACGCCACAGCCGGGCTTACCTATCAGCCCGCGAATGAGGTGGATGTTGTTCACCTGGCACGCCGACGCCGTAGCCTGCATCGACTGGTACACACCCTGGAGGCAACTGGAAATGAGGGTTGGAGTGGTGCCGATGATCTCGGCTGCCTTCTTTAGCTGCATAGCGGGCACGCCCGTCACCTGCTCGACGCGGTCAGCGGGCCATTTCGCCGCCGTCTTCTCAAGCTCCTCGAAGCCAATTGTGTGCTGGTCTATGTAGTTATGGTCCACCTGCCCGCTTTCGATCATCAGGTTGATGATGCCGTTGAGCATGGGTATGTTGGTGCCCACGCGTGGTGCGAGATGTACGTCGGCCTGCTTTGCGGTGGCGGTCGTGCGGGGGTCCACCACGATCAGCTTGGGCCTGTTGGGTCCGGCCAGCCTGTCGAGGATGCGCATCCAGAGCACCGTCTGCGTATTGGAGACGTTGTGCCCGACGTGGAAGATGGCGTCCGTGAGGTCGATGTCCCTGTAAGAACACGTCTGACCGTCGCTGCCAAAGCTCTCTATCATCGCGGTGGAGGCGGTGGCGGTGCACAGGCGGGTGTTGCCGTCCATGTGTGGGGTACCAATACCCGCCTTGCCTATCACGCCGAGCGTGTAATATTCCTCCAGGAACAACTGGCCCGTATTGTAGAAGCCGATAGCGCCGCCGGTGTACTTCTCCATTATCTTCCTGGACTGTTGCACCAGCAGGGTCATCGCCTCGTCCCAGGTGATCTCCACCAGTTGCCCGTCGCGCCGTACCAGGGGAGTAGTCAGGCGGTCGGGGCTGTGGTTGGCCTCCCAGCCGTTCAGGCCCTTTGGCCCTAGCCTGCCCAAATTGATGAAGTCGGTGGCGCGGCCCCTTACGCCCACAATGCGCCCGTCTTTCACCCCGATGTCAAGCCCGCAGCCGTTGGAGCACAGCACACAGGCCGACTGTACCCAGTGGTCGGGTTCCTCCAGCGTTCGCTCGTCAACGCGCACCTGCCACGCGTCATAGTAAGGCGTGCGGCTGCCCCAGATATCCTGGGTGCTATCTCTGGTCTCGTGCATAATCCCTCCACATTGGCTCCGCGTTGAGCCAGGCATTTACACGCGCCCAAAACCAAATTTCTATCAGCTACCAAGTAGCAATTGCATATACAGTGCCATCCAATGTCAACGATTTCGTGCTCAAATGTGTTATGCACAACATAAGGGCAGGGCCAAAGGGACTGCCTCGACATTAAGTTTATGCCTTCCGTATCGACCTCGCCACAAGGCGTTCCGGAATTGGCATCCTCCCATATGGGAAGCAGAGCCGACCTTTGTCATTTCGAACGGAGTGAGAAATCTCGTCCTTTACCACCAAAGCTTCACCTTTCATTCATGGATACAAAAGAAAAGGGAAACATTGTGCAGACGGACGAGATTTCTCACTCCGTTCGAAATGACAAATACCAACTGTGTCGCTAACATTCAACATCCCGTTTTAAGATAGTTCGTAGCCTATCTCTGAGGTACGAGGCGCACCGTCACTATCTGGTATGGCTTGATGTCGAGCATCACTTTGTGCCCATCTACTTCCAGCCGACCCATGCTCTCCTCCAGCAGGTTGGTGGTATGCGCCTCTTTTACCGGGAATGCCGCTTCCAGCATTATGGGGCCTCGCTGGCGATTGCACTCGTAGAAGCGCACGATTAGACCGTTGCCGTCCTCGGCTCGCTTGACCGTCTCTACGATTGTGCTGCCTGATACCTTTACCAGTGATGCTAGTCCGTTCCTGCTGCCTTTGCTCCTGCCATTGGTGGCTATAATCGGGTCGTTGAGGAGGTATGCACGGCGGGCTATCTCGCGTAGCGGCGCATGACCATCGTGCGCGTGCGGGAAGAGGCTGTACGTGAAGTGGTGCTCTCCCTGGTCGGCGCTAGGGTCGGGCTGGGTGGGCGAGCGCAACAGGGTTATGCGTATGATGTTGTCGCGGATGTCGTGCCCGTACTTGCAGTCGTTGAGGAGGGCCACGCCGTAGCCTCCCTCGCTCAGGTCCACCCACTTCTGCGCGCACGTCTCGAAGCGGGCCCAGTCCCACGAGGTGTTGCGGTGGGTGGGACGCTGCACGTTACCCCACTGAACCTCGTATGTAGCCGCGGGCGACAGCACATCCACCGGGAACGCGGCCTTGAGCATGATATGCTTCTCCCGCCAGTCGATCACGGTGCTGATGTCTATCTGCGGGCTATTGTACGCGAGCGAGATGCGCTGGGTGTAGCGGCTGCCGAGGATGCGGCGCTCTATCTCCAGAGTGGCCCGTAGCGGCCCAGCCTCCACCACCCGCACTGCTTCCGCAGGCTCGGCAAGGAACGTCTTGTCGTCGTAGAAGATGTCGATGTCCCAGGCGTCCCAGTTGACGGGCCTGTCCTCGAACGCCTGCCACTGGTTAGCTATGGCCCCCTCCGGCAGCACCTCACGTGCAGCGGCCTTGTCGTATATGCGCGTGATGTCCCCAGCGGCGTTCAACTCGACCCGTACGTGCTCGTTTTCCAGCAGGCCCGGCTCTACTCTCAGGGAAGACACTTCCGCGAAACTGGTGGGGGCCTTGTCACCAATCTGCAACCCGCCCACGCTGTAAGGCTCCAATCCGAGACAAGCAATGAGCACCCCACCGTCTACCTGTTGGGCCAGCACTCCATCCGCGAAGCCTTTACCATCCGGTAGCTCTCCGGGCCAAAACGCCAGGTCGTCCCGGCTGAAGCCGGTGGGGTTGGCGAGCAGCACGTCGCCTTCCACCTGCGCCGCCAGAGAATCCAGGGCAGCATCCCGCGCCCCTTCAGCCAGCCTGCGCACCTCGACATACTGGGTCTGCGACTCCACGTACACCTCGCCGATGCTGCTGCCGGGGATGATGTCGTGGAACTGGTTGAGGCAGACAAGCTCCCATGCTTGTCTGAAGGCCTCGTACGGGTATGAGAAGGTGGGGTCGAGGGTGGAGGTATACGCGGCCAGGAACTCGGCATCGTGTAGAAGGAACTCGGACTTGCGGTTGGCGCGCTTGTTGCGGCTCTGCGTCGTGTAGGTGCCGCGGTGGATTTCCAGGTAAAGCTCGCTGTTCCAGGTGGGCAGGCGGTCCGCGCTCTCCTCTTCCAGCCGCCGGAAGAAGTCTATGACTTTGCCCTGCCGCAGGCGCGGGAGGCCGGGGAAGGCCTTTAGCTCAAGCGCGTTCTCGTTCATCTCGCGGGTGGGGCCCCCGCCACCGTCGCCGTAGCCGTAGCTCATCAGCATGGTGCTCTGCGACTCTTTGTGCTTGAGCTTGGCCCACGAACCGAGCGCGGTGAAGGCCGACAGGTTGGCATTGTAGGTGGCCGAGTTCATCAGGTCGGGCTTATGTCCGTGCCAGGGCACCTCAGGGGCAGTGCTGAAGTGGGTCAGCACCTTCGTGCCGTCAAGCCCCTGCCACCAGAAGGAGTCGTACGGCATCTTGTTCACCTGGTTCCAGCCGATCTTGATGGTGAAGAAATATTCCAACCCCGCCAGTTTTATGAGCTGAGGGAGGTTCCACGCATAGCCGAAAACGTCCGGCAGCCACAACACGGGCGACTCTGCAGCCTCTCCGAAGTGCTCTCGGAAGAAGGAGCGTCCAATGAGGAATTGCCGCGCCAGCGACTCAGGCCCGCTTATGTTGCAGTCGGCTTCAACCCACATGCCGCCGATTGGCTCCCACCGCCCCTCGCGCACGCGCGCCTTCATGGTCTCGAAGAGGTCGGGGTAGTCCTGCCTGACGTAATCGTAAAGCTGCGGCTGGCTCTGAGTGAAGTGGTAATCGGGGAATTGCTCCATCAGCCGGGCAGCGGTGTAGAAGCTACGGCCCGCCTTGCGCCTGGTCTGCCCCAGCGTCCAGAGCCACGCTACGTCTATGTGGGCGTGCCCGGCGGCGATAATCTCCACGTCAAGCGGCTCGCCTGCGTCGGCTATCCCCTCGCGCAATACTTCAAGCGCCGCGGGCACGCTCTCGTAAAAGGCGTCGCCCAACGGCTCGCGCGTATCCAGGGCCATGAAGGCGTGGTCCAACACGTTATAGAGACGTGTCTTTGTGGGGGACATGCCGTCGAGCAGGTCGGCGGCTTCGAGCGCTGTACGTGCGGCGGCCACGAACTCGCGAGTAGGCGTATCGATCTCCACGATGGCGCACTGCCGCATGAATAGCTGCTTGTCGCTCTTACCGAACACCGCATCGAGCAGCCCCGTCCAGCCGTGCAGCACGAGGTTATAGGCGGCGCCGTCGCAGTGCTGAGGGGCGAGCAGGAACTCCTGGTGGTGGCGGTCCGTGGTCGCATAGGCCGCGCCGTCGATGTAGGCGAGCGCCTCCGGGTGGCTGAAGTCACCGCCATCACCGAGCGGCAAGTAGAGCGCGAGGGGACGCTTGCGGTCCGCGTCTGCATGCACGCTGAACTGGCCGCGCATGACGAAATTGATGTTCTGCCCGCCCCAGTACGTCCCTGCAGGTATGTCGCGCCAACTGGAGTCGTCCACGTCAGGCTCGAGAGGGGGCGGTTCCATCGGCCCCGCAAGCTCCATATACCTGAATGGCTGCAGTGGGTAGCTGCGCCTGTGTTGTAGCGGCACGATCAGGGCCAATCGTGCCGCTATCTTGCGCGCGGTCATACGAATGTCGTGGTGCATAGGGTGCATGGAGAAGCTTCCCTTCCTTGACGGTTGAGGTTATGCGCCTGCGGTGCTGTCGTACGCAGTTTTGGACGCCACCAGCATACCTGAGCCTAGGAGGGTTGTCGAGCGCATAACATATACCGGCGAGGCTGCATCAAACTGGAATATTTAGACCAAGCCCCACCTTGTCATTTCGAACGCAGTGAGAAATCTCGTCCTTAACCCGGATGTTCCTGCTTTATTGTGGAGAACGCTCCTCTACCGGTATGTGCCGAAGGAAAGGCGGTACCATATGCTGAAGGACGAGATTTCTCACTGCGTTCGAAATGACAAGGTGGGGCTTGGCTTCTGCTCTCTTATCTTGGCACCGCCGTAACAGGCTGAGTACATGTTCGTGATGTCAGTTCCCCGGTTCTGGGCTTGTGGAGTGTTGTAGAATAGGTGACAGAAAGGGCCGTCTGTGAGGAGGGCGATATGTGGCGGGTAAAGGTCTACGGCAGAGGAATACTGCTGCTAATTTTGCAGTTGGCGATACTGGCGGGCATAGCGTGGCTGGTGCTCAGCTTGAGTGGGGCATCGCTGTTCGGGCTGCCGCAGCCATGGGCAACCCTGATCGCGCTGGGAATAGCCATAGTCGTGCTACCCGTTGTCGCGTATCTGCTTTTCCTCGCCGTGGTGCTGCTCTACCCGATTATCACGGGCAAGCCGGTAAATTGGCGCTAACTTGCTGAGATACCGGGTCCTCATGCAGCGTTAGGCACGTGGCTTTTCTGAGTCTGCGAAGAACTCATCCTGCAATTGTTTCGTGGTGGTGTCCTCTTTGATTCCCCGCACCGCCCTGGCAAGCGCCCCGACCATGGCCGCCAGTAGACGGTCGCCTACCTCCGCGGAGGCCGCATTGGCATCTCCCGCGTAGTGGGTAGGGTAGTCGGCATACCACCACATGCCGGTCTGCACACCCGCCTCCTGTAACGCCTTGAGGCGATTTCTGGGTTGCGCTTCATCATCCTTCGGGACTTTCTCCAGGTCCACCAGGTCGGGCCGAATAACCTGCATCAGGCTGGTCTCGCCCGGCCCGGCATGCTCCCCATCGCTGGGGTCCCACGGCACCTGGACGCCTTCACCGAAGACCAGCGAGTGCGGCTGCACCACGTAGACCACGTAATCGCGGGGGCTGTAAAGCTGAAACATGTTGAATACGTGTATGAGGCCATCATTGCCACCGTGGGCATTCACCAGCACTATCTTCTTCAGACCGTTGCGGGCTATCTCGCGGCAGACGTTATCGAGCAGGCGCATCATCAAGTCGCCGTCGATGGCGATGGTGCCTACGACGTGTTTGGCCTCCGGAATCTGCGTGAAGATGTAGTCCGGGAACACGATCGCAGGCTCAAGCAGCGCCGCCCGTCTGCACACCTCACCACCTATGTACATGTCGGTGCCCACCGGCAGGTGATGGCCGTGCCTCTCTATCACTGACAGGGGTAGCAGGCACACACCCTGGCATTCTTCTACGGCCTCAGCAAAACGGTCGCCGTTCAGTTCCTCCCACTTCATGGTTGTCGCTCCTATCACCACTATGCGTCGGCATATAACAAGCGTTGAGGTATCAGATGTGTCTAGAATATCAAAGTAGGAGAAGAGCACCAAAAGCTGGTTCCTGTCATTTCGAACGGAGTGAGAAATCTCGTCCTCCACCGAAACGTTCCCTCTTTCTTGCGCTATACACTTGGTGTAGGAAAGGTGCTACTTGGGAGGTAAGGGACGAGATTTCTCACTCCGTTCGAAATGACAAGGCGGGGTTGATGTGCCCGTGTTCCGATAGTTTCTACTCAACTAGCCTTGCGTATGCTTACGAGATCGCGTTCTGCGCTATCGCTTGCGCGTACCATTCGCCGCTGTCCTTCACGATGCGCCGCTGCGTCGGGTAGTCCACGTAGACGATGCCGAAACGCTTCGAGTAGCCCCTGGCCCACTCGAAATTGTCCAGCAACGACCAGACAAAATAGCCCCGCATGTCCACACCCTCGTGCATAGCCTCACGCACCGCACCTAGATGCTCCCGGAGGTAGCTGATGCGCCGTGGGTCGTGCACTTTGCCGTCCTCGCCAAGCTCGTCCACGAACGACGCGCCGTTCTCGGTGATATAGAGTGGCGGCAGCCTGTACTCGTGGGCCAGGCGTAGCAACAACCGCTTGAAGGCCGGTGCGTGTACCTCCCAGTCCATCTCGGTATATTCGGAGCCCTCCACCCGTGACGGCTTGCCCTGCTCGTCAAAGACCATGCGCCTGTAGAAGTTGATGCCCATGAAGTCCAGGGGCTGAGCTATCAACGCCAGATCGCCGGGCTGCACGTTCACGTCAGCTTCCTCAACAGCGGCCTGCACCGCGACCGGGTAATGCGCTCGCAGCAGCGGGTCCAGGAACAGCGCACCCCCAGCCTGCCACATTGCTTCCACCTTCTCACGGTTGGCATCGGTGTCGGCGGCAGGCTCTGGAGGCGCGAAGTCGAGCACGATACCGGC
>JAXDKH010000244.1:0-6365 GCA_034667185.1 Chloroflexia bacterium
GCCTGGCGCGGGAAGCCTGGAGCAATAGAGTTGCTCTCGCAGCCCTGTGGGGCGGGTACCGAATCACACGGCGGCAGCATCAGAAGGTAGGCCGAGTGGGTGCCGGCGTTGCGGTCCACGAACGAGGTCAGCAGGTCCAGGTAGAGGCGGTCCAGGCGGGCCGCATCAAAACGCTCTCCGTTCACCCACTTCCGCTGCTCGACGGCGAACTGATCCACCACCTCCCGCGAGTTCTCAATCAGGAACGGGTAGCGCTTTGACAGTTGCCCGACATACCACGGGTATCGCAGTAGCGACTTGTCGACGATAGCAATATCGGGCCGCAACCCGCGCACCTGTTGCATGTAGTAGGTCGGCGCGTAGAAGTCCCAGTAGTCGGTGATGACGATGCTGTTCGGCGGGAGGGTAGCAAAGACATTCTCCACGAACTGCTCTGCCAGCCTGTCGTCGCGATGGTTCTGCCGCGGGTACTGCACGAATATGCAGACCAGCACCAGGGCTGCCAGCGTAACCGAACCGGTCAGCAGCCATTGCCTCCTCTGCCCACCCGTAGTTTCACCCCGGTTAGGCCCAAGGCCAAGCTGCGCGCCCGAGAACCACGCCAGTGCCCCACCTCCAATCCACACCGCCAGCATCATGTAGAAGGGCACCATGTACGGCTCGATTTCGGAGATGCCGTAGGCCAGTGAGAAAATGAACGTCATCAGGGCTGTCGCCAGTGTCGCCGCGAACACGACCGGGGCCACTCGTGCCAGCAAGTAGGCACCGGCAAGCGCCACTATTAGCACCACGGGGGTCAGTACCCACCATTGCTGCGAAACGAAGTTGATAATGCGCTGAAGGTTGAAACCGACCGTGTCGAACAGATACACACGGTACTGCCAGCCGGTGATGTGCCGGTAGAAATCGTCCCAGGTGGTGGGTGCGCCCCAGTTCATGACCGGCGCCTGAGAAGAACGGAAGGGGAGATAAAGGTAGAGCAGCAGGGGCAGGATAGCGGCAGGCACGGCCACATACCAGTTCTTCAGCAGGGCGCTCAAGCGAACGCGCCAATCACTCCCTGCCAGCAGTAATATCAGAAGGCTGGGAACGAGCAAAATCGTCATCATGTGGTTGGTTAGCGACAGGCCTCCCGCAAGCGCCGTAATGAGCAGCCAACGACGGGCAGCCGGTCTGTCTTCCCGGTCAAATGCCGCGCGATACTTTAGCGCGGAAAGCAGCAGGAATGCCACAAAGAAATAGTGGAGCGTGTACATCTTTGCCTGGGCAGTGCGGCTCCAGAAACTGCTCGACGCCCCAAAGAGCGAGGCGATAGATGCCGCGAGCACAAGTTCCGGCCACGGGGAAGGGATTGCTTCGGAGGCTGATTGGCCGGTCGAGGCACTCTTTGCGGCCTGCTTTTTCTGCCGCTTGACGCTTCGGGCTTGATGCTGCTGGGCGAGCACCGACAACCGCTTCATGAGCGCGCCTACTTCCAGCAAGAGCAAGAAGAGCACAGTGACGCACATGGCTCCCCAGAAGGCCGAGAACGCGTTGACGCGCCAGGCCACCTCTCCAGGCAACAAGTGAGAAGCTACATATCCCAATAGCACGTACAGAGGATAGCCGGGTGGGTGCGCCACCCCCGGCTCGTACAGAGCGGTAATTAGCTCGCCACTGTCGATGAAATTGACGGTAGGTGAGGTCGTGGACAGGTATATGATGAGCCAACCGGGGAAGAGGGCGACCGTGGCAATCTTCTTTTGTGGCCCCCTGGCTTCTCGTATGCGTGCCAGCATGAAATCTCCGGTCGTTAAGAGGCTGCAATCATGTTACCATGTCAGGCGTAACCGTACCAGCAGGAAAATTGAAGGTGGGCGAAGCATGTGTTATAGTCGTACATATGTCGAAATTCGGAAAGCGCGTTCTCGCCACTGGCTGGCGGGTACCAGTGGCGCTCTTGTGTACCTTCTTGCTTGCTGCGTGCAACTTATCGGTAAACGACAACGGCCCGCGCAGGAGCCTTTTGACGCCGACGCCGCTGGGCACGCTGGGACCGGGCCTTGACGAGGACCCGCCCGAGCTTAACATTACAGCAGGCCCTGGAACGACAGTGCCAACCAGGCCGCCTCGACCCACACGGACGCCCCTTCCCACCTCCACAGCCACGCGGCTGCCCACGAAGACACCGACCGTGACCAACACTCCGGGGACGCCCTCGCCGACGCGTACGCCTACGAACACTTTGACGCCGTTCGCCACACCCACAGCGTTTGCGACTTTTACTCCGCTGCCCGTAATTCCGACGGTCACGCCGCACCCGTTCTGGTCGCCCACGCCACGGCCCACTCGCGCTCCAACCAGCATTCCCACGCCCACGACAGTGCCCACGAGTGCGCCGGCGGACACGCCAACAGAGACGCCAACCCCACAGGTTGTTGCGCCCCCGGCCACGGATATACCGGTGACGCCGGAGACCCCAACACCGGAGCCGCCATCGCTGCCGACCGATACGCCTGCGCCGCCGCTGGGTGTAATACTGACCCCGCCTGCTCCCTGAGCGCGCTATTGCTTGTCAACCAACGAGGTACTGCAACATGAGCACAAAGGTAGGTGTTGTTGGGCTTGGGACGATGGGACTGCCCATGTCCCGGCGGCTTCTGCAAAACGGCTACGAGGTCGCTGTGGTGCCGCACCGCAACCCCGCCCCGGCAGAGGAACTTGCCCGACACGGCGCGACAGTGCTGAAGCGTCCTTCCGACTTGGCTGAGGTATGTGACGTAATCATTACCTCAGTGCCCGACGTACCGCACGTGCAGGAGGTCCTATTCGGCGGTGAGGGGCTGGCGAAGTCCGCACGGGAGGGTTTGCTTTTTATCGATATGAGCACCATTACACCCACCGCGGCGAGCGACCACCACGTGCGTCTAAGAGAGCTTGGTGTTGCGGCCCTTGATGCCCCGGTTAGCGGCGGTCCGACACGCGCAGCCGATGGTACACTCACCATTATGGTCGGAGGCGACGAAGAGGCTTTCGAGCGTGGCCTGCCGGTGTTGCAGACGCTTGGCAGGAACATCACGCACGTCGGACCCGCCGGTAGCGGGCAGGCCGTAAAGCTGGTCAACCAATTGATGATCTCGATTATCATGGTGGCGAATGCCGAGGCGTTGACACTGGGCGTGAAGGCAGGTGTGCCTCTTGAAATGATGCTGGAGGTAATCGGCACCTCCAGCGGCTCCAACTACCTGATGCAAAACTGGCTCACTAAGACGCTGTTCAGCGACGATCTGAAGAGTGGCTTCGCGCTCGACCTGCTGATGAAGGACCTGCGGGCGGCTCTGAGTTGGGCAGGGGAATTAGGATTGCCCACCTTTGGCGGGGCCCTGGCGCAGCAGCTATACAAGCTTGTGCGCACGGACGAGACAGCCCGCTACGACTACTCCGTGGTGGCTTCCCTGTATGAAGAAGCAGCGGGCGTAAAGCTACGACTGGGTGCCGATGAGGACCGGTAGGCTATTGGCTGGCAGGGTCCGCTGTGCTATAATCATGGCGTGCCGGCAGCCTGGCAGACGGGCAGGTGTGTAGGATGCGGGCCGAGATCGTGTCAATTGGCACGGAGCTGCTGCTAGGCAGCATTACAGATACAAATGCCTCGTACCTTGCCCGGCGGCTTGCCCTGCTGGGCATTGATTGTTTTTACATATCACAAGTAGGAGACAACCCCGGAAGACTCCAGGAAGTACTCGCCAGGGCCTGGGAACGGAGCGACCTTACTGTAACGACAGGTGGCCTTGGTCCCACGGTCGATGATCTCACGAGAGAAGCTATAGCTGAAGTGCTGGGCGAGACTCTGTACGTAGAAGAGGGGCTGGCGGACCACGTGAGGCAGTTCTTTGCCAGGCGTGGCGCACCGATGCCGGAGGCGAACCTCAAGCAAGCGACCCTAATACCTTCAGCAGCTCCTATAGACAACCCGATCGGCACGGCACCTGGTTGGTGGGTCAGTCAACTAACAGGGAACGGACAACGCATCATTGTGAGTATGCCCGGCGTGCCGTTCGAGATGAAACGCATGTGGGAGATCGAGGTAGAGCCGCGTCTGAGGCAGCTCAGCCCCACACAGATAGTCTCTCGCACCCTGAAAGTACTCGGTATGGGCGAATCGGCGGTAGAGCAGGTCGTGGTAGACCTCATGTCGGGAGCGAACCCAACACTTGCCCCATATGCGAAGCAGGACGGCATCCACCTCCGCATCACAGCCAAGGCCGAGGACGAAAAGGTGGCGCGCCAGATGATTGCCGGCCTGGAAGAGCAAGTTCGCACTCGACTGGGCAGCGCGATCTTTGGAGTTGACGAAGAGACACCCGCTGAGGCAGTGCTGGATCTCCTGAAGAAGACGGGCACTCGACTGGCGGTGCTGGAGGTGGGCGAAGGTGCTATTGGTTGCGTGTCGCCGCAACTGGCTGTCTCCGAAAGTGTAGTGGCGACGTTTTCGGCCCGCGACCTGCAGCATGCAGCTGAGTTGCTCGGCTTGGTCAGCAGTAAGGCGAGCACTTTTACTCTCGCAGACGTGGCCGGAGGGGCTGGGCGCAACGATGCTAACCTCGTGCTAGCGGTGGCTGGACATGTTGCTGAGAACCCTGAGCGCGAGGGAGCCGTCGAAGCTGAGTGCGAAATCGTGATTACTCGCCCAAGCGAGTCAGAGGGTGCGGCAAAGGCGGAAGTAGTTCAGCACAGGTGGCGGACGGCACGCTCCGAGGTGTCGAGGCTGTTCGGTCTGATGGCGCTGAATACGTTGCGGCTTGAGCTATTGTCACAGGGCAAATAATGCAGGTCTATTAATGTCTGAATCCAACGGCACAAGTGCGAGGTCAGGTGCATCGCCAACAGTCCGGAGCGGAAGGAAGTCGCTCTGGCTATTCTTGCTCTTGTTCGTCTTGATTTTGAGCCTGGGCACTTTCGCCTGGCAGACGACCGGCAGCGTGCATGCTGATAGCAGCACCGATGCAGCGCCTGCGTTCACTGCAAGCGCCACCGTGGAACAAACCGTAGATGCGCAGGAAACGCACACTGGTGGGACCAACGAGGCCCCGGTGCCGACCGAAATTCCCGGCGGCACTGCTACTCAAGAACCACCCAACTTCCAACCAACCGGTACGCGTACCGAGCCACCAGATGCTATCTCCGCCACGCCGTCCGCCTCTTCTTCAACCGGTACGCCCACACAACAGCCTGCAACGCGGCCTGAGCCCTGGGAGATCGCGGCGCTACGGGACTTCGCTGAGACGGTTGGCTGGCCGCCTGCGGTGAGTGAGGACGCGAGAGAGCGTCTGAGCGTCCGCAAGACGGCTTCAGGTGGCGAAGACTGGTTGGCCTCGATAAGGACGTTCGATTTCAAGGGCGGGGCCGAAGCAGCCTTCTCAGCCGAGCAGGAGGACGGTCGTCTAGCCGGTTACCAGCTTTCCGAGGAGACCTTCTATACTTTCCCTGCCTACGCGATGTACTTGCCGGGGCAGAACGGCGCGCTGCCTGAGTACCGCTACCATTTCCTGGTCGATGCCTGGATACTTGGCGTGGATGTGCGGCAAACCGGCGTCACCATGAGTCAGGTGCAAACTCTTGCGAGGCAACTGCTGATCATTGCCGGCCAGGACGGCCTGCCGCTGCCCCCAGGCGTTTTGGACGCGGCCACCCCGTCACCTGAACCCGCTGATGTGCGCACTCCGGAAGGCTGCTCGGCCCGGTTCAATGACGTGCCGGAGGGGATGTGGGCTTACAGCTACATAACCGAGCTTGCCTGCACGCACATTGTGTCAGGTTATCGTGACGGTACGTTCAAGCCCCAGAACGCCACCACGCGCGCGCAGCTTGTGAAGATGGTGGTGCTGCTTCAAGGCATCGAGCTAGAATCTCCTCCTGTGCCTACATTCACCGATGTGGGCTCGACCCATACCTTCTACCGCTTCGTGGAGACCGCCGCGAGCCACCACCTGATAGGCGGTTACGGCGACGGCTCGTTCCGTCCTGATGCGCCCGTAAGCCGCGCCCAGGTCGCTAAGATAGTGGTGAAGGCGCGCGGCTGGGACCTGCATTTGCCTACGACGACCGCCACTCTCTGCGACGTACCGTCCTCCCATTGGGCTTACCTTTACATCCAGGTCGCGATAGGGCATGGCATCTTCACAGGCTACGGCGACGGCTGCTTCCGCCCCGACGAATTCGCCACCCGCGCACAGCTAGCCAAGGTGTTAGTGCTTTCCCACCGCTAAGGCTCGATATCCATCATTACTTGCGGCACGGTGTAGTCATTCTTGGCAGGTGAGATTCAGTGATGTGGACGCCAGGAATGTTAGAGGTGGCGCGAGAGCGGCCCGTCGACTGAAGTC
>JAXDKH010000245.1:0-3594 GCA_034667185.1 Chloroflexia bacterium
TGGGTATGGTCCTCACCTTAACCGTGGTGGGCATCGTCCTGGTGCCGGTACTCGGCATAGTGGTGGCGCTAGCCCTCGTGTTCGGGCTTGCCAACGTCAGCCTCTGGCTCGGCAGGCGCGTCTACGAATCGGTGCGACACGAGACCCGCCCCCTGCACGCCCACCAGCGCGTCATGTTCGAGACCCTGCTGGGCCTGGGTGTCGTCCTCGCTGCCACCCTCTTCCCGACCCTCTTGCTCCCCGGATGGATTAGCTCCATTCTCTGGCTGCTCGTCTACCTGGCGGCGTGCCTGGGCCTGGGCGCAGGCATAATGAGCCGCTTCGGCACCCTCGTCCCACCCACCCGCCACCCTTCACCCATCGCCCAGCACTAGAGGCATAAAGCCGCAGCTATATTTACCTCGCGGGACAGAGTCACCGTGCCTGGAGGGAGCGATGGAAACAGATCGTGACATCTGGTTCTATTTCGCCGTGCTCGTGTCCGCCGTGGCCTTGTTCGTCTGGGCTTTCTGGGCAGTAACCGACCTAGGCGGCGCATGGATCCCCTGGGCAGTAATGGTGCTACTCGCGCTCGCCTCAGGAAGCCTGGCTTTGCACGTCAAGACAGCCACCAGGGCTACAGCTTGGACTCCCGAACTAAGACAAGCCGAAATCCAACTTGGGAAGCGCCTGGCCCGCGAAGTTCCTCGCAACCTCCTCTTCGTACTGGGCACCGTCGTCATAGTCAGGCTGGCACATTACGACTTATTGCCGGAATGGGCGGGTGCGGTGCTGCTCCTGGCACTGCTTGCAGCCTGGGTCTTCCTCAAGCAGTCACTACGCAGAAGCAGGGTCTAGAGGCAAACCCAATTGAGCTGGCGCGGCACAACCGCCAAAAGACTGCCAAGCTTTTCATTAACAAAGGGACCAGGGTACATCATGTCGTACCCTGGTCCCTTAGCTTAGAACATTGTTCTATCTCTACGCGCCCCTTGCGTATTTGCGTTTTCGTCACGACAACCTAGCGCACCCAGGCAATCCCATCGCCCACGCGTACGTCGCCTTCCAGCAGCACCGTGCACAGCACCCCGCGCTTGCCCATTAGCTCCTTGACCATCTGCTTGTGGTAGATCCTCAAGTTCGAGCAGGGGTCGTTCTGCTGCCACACGCGCAGTATCACCTTTGGCTCGCCGTGCGCGTCCAGCACGTGGATCTCGTCCCCGTCGGTCATCTCGCCCAGGTCGCCCAGCCCCTCGGCCAGGATGTTCTCTCCCAGGCCGCCCGCCGGAACGTTGGGCACTCCCAACTTGTCGCAGGCTGCCCGCGTGGCGTCAGCGCCCACAACCGTGATTGGCCTGTTGTTCGGTATCTCGCGGCCCCTGCTGATGCGCGTCTCGCCATAATGCCGGTCGCCCGGTATGCCCCACTTCGTCACCTGCGCCGACTCGTGCGCTTCCTTGCCCACCCCGTTGATTAGCTCCGGGCTGTAGCACACCGCCGACACGGTGCCGGTCGCCAGCACCTTCTTGGCCTCTCGTTCGATAGTGTTCATTGCCATAGATAAGCTCCGTCGCGGGCCTCTCGTAGCGTTTACTACGCACCCCGTATAGACTTCATCCCTTGCCGCTGCCTATAGTATACACCGCCCACGCTCGCCTTTCCAACTTTCAGACCCAATTTCCTGAACTCCCACAATCCTGCAGATGATGGACGATAGGCGGCTGAGGACTGGGCAAAAGAAGGGGATGTTGTACGGGCACGATGCATAATGCCCGCACGTCCCTCTCCAACCATAATCCACTTTGCGCGTCCTTTGCGTTCTTTGCGTCTTTGTGTTTCCGTCTCTTCTTGTACATCGCCCACCTGGCATAACCATTGCTTGTTGCATCGCGGGGGGCAATACGCAACAGGCTGCACATTCAAGCGAATCGGAGGCACCGGCATGAAGAACCACACTGCGCCACACGGTGCGACAACTAACCCCCGCGGCAGCGTTCGCTTTTCCCTGGCTTTCGGCATGCCTGAGGCCATCCTGGCGATGGTCCTCATCGCCGTAGCCGCGCTGCCCGCTGCCACACAAGCTGCTTCGCCCTCGTCCCTTGGGAGCCCCATGTTCTTCCAGCAGGCAGACCCTACGCGAGCCCTACCCACCGCCCAGACCGACGTGACCAACCAGCAGGGCGGCACAGGGCAGGACCAGCCGTTGAACGGTGGCAGCACCGAAAACGATAGCAACTCCGGCAGCACCGGCAACTCCAACGCCAATGAGCAAAACCCGCCGCAGGACGCCCTCCAGGGCGGTAGCACCAACGGCGGCAACCCGGCGGGCAACACTGGCGGTGCAGCGGGCACTGGCAACCCCTTCTCCTGGTGGCTCATTATCATACCCATCGTCCTCATCGCCATTGCTGTGCCTTTCCTGCGCCGTCGCCCCGCCAATGAGCCTAACGTGGCTCACCCTGCTCCCGACCTGGAGCGCCGCGACCAACGCTAACCACCATTGAGCAGCCAAGAGAGCCACTCCCGCCAAAGAGTGGCTCTCCTCATCCTATAGCTAAAGTGGCGTTATCCACCGCCACCCTTTCGGCTTGCCCTCCTCACCCACAACCTATACAATTGACCTCGCAATGACGCTAAGACGCAAACCCATCGCCCGCCGTTTAACCAGGGCCTTCCTCCGCAGGCGGTCCTCCAACCGTACCTGGAACAAAGACACCGATACCGACTTCCTGCTCCGAGGTCTGCATCGTTCCCCCCTGCGCTTCTGCACGACGCGGGACCGCTTAGCCACCCAGAAGCCGGGCCTCACTGCCACCCAGCTTGCCATATCACGTTACGTTGGAGCGCACCCAGGCGTTACCATTTCGCAGATCGCTGAGCAGGTACCCTCGATAAAGGACGGCTCGTACGAGGAGGCCCATTCTGCCGTCGTCGCGCTGGTGGACAAGGGCCTCATCAGGCCTTGTGGCAGAGCGCCCCTTGAGCTGGTGGATGACCGCTACGAGCGCGTGGCTGCATGCGTCGTCTGTGGCGCTCCCTCCCGCGGGCAGAAAACGCTCTTCTGGAAGTACGGTACTCCGGTCGTGCGCTGCCGCGAGTGCGGTCTGCTCTACGCCAACCCCCGCTGGAAAGCCTCGGAGCTGTTCGGGCGATACACAGCCGAGTACTGGGAGCAGTACGCCGGGACGATACGCGACACCTCCGTGGACGAGCAGGCCAATTACGCCCGCTGGCTGCCCTTCCTTGCCGTGCACGACCCCGTTCGCCTGCACAACCGCCTGCTCGACGTGGGCTGCGCCACCGGCGAGTTCCTGCTGGCCGCCAAAACGCGTGATTGGGAAGTCTACGGCGTGGAGACCTCACCTCCCGCTGCTGCCCAGGCCGAGCGCCTGGCAGGGGCTATCGTGCACGCGGGCACCCTCGAAACAGCCACTTTCCCTCATGCCCACTTCGATGTAATCACGATGTGGGACGTGATAGAGCACCTGCAAGACCCCCGCGGCTACCTGCAGCAAATCGCCGCCCTACTCCGGCCCGGCGGTATGCTTTCGATCACCACGCCTAATATCCACAGCCTCGCCTATCGCCTGCTTGGCCCCGATTGGACCCCCGTCG
>JAXDKH010000246.1:0-14455 GCA_034667185.1 Chloroflexia bacterium
GGCGTTGAGGAAGATGTTGAAGGCGAGGGCCTGGGGTTATCGTCTAGCGCACTACGGACACCCTGCTCCACGTCTTCCCCGACCAGCCAATCAACGAGGAGATAGCCCCCAAACCCCACCACGAAACCGACTATGTTGCCGGCGATAGGCACCTCGGACCCCCATATTGCGCCCACCACACCGGCGGACAAGGCGGCACTCAGCCCACCTGACACAAAGGCCCGTGTGTTACGGGCAGCATAGTCCGTTCCGGTGTGCTCTTGATCGTCGAGGAGCATCCCAACCGTAGTCATTACGGGAGCCGCTACCCCGCCGCCAATACCGCCTGCAAGACTGCGCCCGCCCGTGGTCATCCAGGTCTGCGTTAGCTCCTGGGTGATAAGGTATTGAGAAACCCGCCCTGCCGCATATCTTTCAGTCGCCGCGCCCGCGACACCGCCGGTGAAACCGGAACCTCCGCTGACCGCCAGGTCGCGCAGGGCCTCCGGGTGCTCGTCCGGGTTCAGGAGGATGACGCCCGCTTCGGTAACCACGGCGAAGCCTCCTCCCATAGCACCTCCCCGCCCCACGGTGCCGCCCCAACTGCTCATCTGTGCCCGCGGGTTGCCGCGATTCTGTACCGATTCAAGTAGCTCAGGATAAGCCATGCGGCCTACAGCCTCTTCAGTAAGGGCGGGGTTAGCGGCCTGCCGGGCGGCGACTTGAGTGCGGAAGTTCTGTAAGTTGGTTAATTGGTCTAACGTGAGGCCATTGCTGACTACCCGTTGCGCAGCGCGCTCACCGTAGGTCCTCAGGGTGCCGTCGTATTGCTGTTGCGTGATGGTGTTGCTCTGGCGCGCTGCCTCGAGGGCTGTATAGCTGTTGTAAGCGACTCCGTTGATCTGTGCGGGTTCTGCCCCCAGCAACCCGGTCAGGACGCGCTGGTAGCGTACGGTGCTGTAGCGCGCGGGGTCTCGCAGAGCCTCCTGCAGGCCCGTCACATCATCAGCGTTGACGGCAATTATGGCTCGACCTGCTGCCTGGCTGCGTGCGGCGGGGGAGGGAGTGCCGGTGGTGTTACCCGCCTCGGGAATAAGATTGCTGACCGCGCTTCTGAATTGTGGCTGCTGGCCCGTTCCCAGCGCGTCCGCGAAGCCGTCCAGGAAAACACCATAGCGCGCCCCCGGAGTAGCACTCACGCTGGTCTTTACCTGTACCAGGTAACCGCCGAGGCGGAACTGAAAGTCGTAAGTGGGGAAGCTACCGGTGGTCGTGGTTGGACTGGCCGGGTTGAAGGTTGGTGCATTGAAGTTCGTCCAACGGAGTAGGTTGAGGTCTTGCATCATGAGACCTCGCATTGAGCTGCGCTGGAAGGCAAGCTCTCCCAGGTTGCCACGCCAGCCCGCCGGGTTGTTCAAGTCGCCCGCGAAAGCCCCCGGCATGTAGCTTGAAGGCCCGCTTAGATAGCCGAAGCTGCCCATACTGCCGCCCATCGAGGCCCCCGTCCAGTCTGGGCCCTGGTTTCGTTGGCGGCGAGATAGGGCTGCCTGGGCTGCGTACTCTTCGGGCGTCATGGTACGAATGCCAGAGGCAGCCAGAAAGGCCTGGAACTGCCTGTTGCTCATGACGGGCGAGCGTCTGACGTCGAGTGGGGCCCCAAACCCTGTCGCCGGGTCAACCTGGATGACCGCAATGGAACGGCCCTGCCTGGACATGGAGATCAAGGAAGTCGGCAGGGTGCTAAGGTCATCGCGCAGCCAAACGTAGCCCATACCTATGCGGCGGGTGCGCTCCTCGCCGAGACGCCTCCCCAATATCGTGTACGGAGAGTAGTCCACCTCCATCGCGGTGTGCGTCGAGAGCCAGTTACGTACCCTGGTGATCTCCGCGCTCAGCATTTCGTTCGTGTAGCCCACCACGTTGGCGGCCTGGGGGTCGAAGGTGGGAGGGCCCTCCACCTGGGGCGTGTCGCCAGGCAGCGAAGCCGGTGTGTAGTTGCGTTCGGGCGGAGGAGCCGCCGGGGTGTAGTTGGGAGGTGATTGAGAACTTACTTGCTGGCGCTGCAACCTGAGCGCGCGTCCGTTCGCCTGCTGTGCTACGTGCGCCAACTCGTGGGCGAGGAGCCTTCTGCCTGACATGCTGGTGGGGTCGTAACCCACATTGCCGAACACGACGTCGGAGCCAACCGTATAGGCATCAGCGTTGACGACCCGCGCCGAGTCTGCCATGTCGCGGTCCGTATGCACTCGGACCTGGCTCAAGTCGATGCCAAGCCGAGCCTCCATGAACAGGCGAGTGGCCGGGTCGAGATACGTGCCTGGGCTGATATCCCTGAGCAACGATGCGCGAGCGTTTGCGCCCGCACCGGGTGGGCTGGACGGGGTGTGCCCGTTGGTTGGCGGCGACTGTCCCTCCCCTGAGACCACGCGCTCCGCCAGTTGCTCCGCCTCTTGCTCCTGGCTATCTCCGGGTTGGCTCATGCTAAGACGGGCCTGCACAAGACGTTGCACAGCCTGGTTACCCGCTCCCTGTTGCAACCGCGTCATGGAACCCACCCGCGAGTGGGCGGTCTGCCTGGCGGGCGCGGCGGCCTTACTTAGCGTCGCGGGTTCTGCCGTTTGTGTGCTGGTGGCTTTTTGTGGGGCCATGCTCTCAGTCCTGTCCTTTAATCCGCGCTCTGCAGCCGCGCACGTATCAGCTCGTAATACTCGCGAAAATCAGCCTTGGAGGGTAGTTTGCCTATCTTTTGTAGCTCGCGAGCCACAGAGCGTACCAGGTGCGCCATGCCGATGGAGCTACCTTCTTCGCTAGCCAGGAATGCCGCTGCCAGGGCTACGTTGCGTATGTTGCCGCCGGACAACTCGAACTGGCGCGCCAGGAAACCGTAATCGACGTCGCTCGCAACCGGGGCTTCGGCCGGGAATATCCCCCGCCAGATGCGCTCGCGTTGAGCTGCGTCCGGCGACGGGAACTCTATTGTGTGATGCATCCTCCGTGCGAAGGCGTCGTCTATGTTCTTGGTCAGGTTGGTGGCGAGGATGACAATCCCCTCCGACTCCTCCATCTTCTGTAGTAGATATGCCACCTCTATGTTAGCGTAGCGGTCGTGAGCGTCCTTGATCTCGGAGCGCTTGCCGAATAGGGCGTCTGCCTCGTCGAAAAAGAGGATGGCGTTGCTCGTTCGTGCCTCCCGGAAGATAGAGTTCAAGTTCTTTTCGGTCTCTCCGATGTACTTGCTGACGACGCTTGAGAGGTCTATTTTGAACAGGTCGAGGCCCAGGTCGCCCGCGACCACCTGCGCGGCCATAGTCTTGCCGGTACCGCTACTCCCCATGAAGAGCACGTTCAGGCCTTTGCCCAGCGCGAGTTTGCCGTCAAACCCCCAGGCCGAGTAGACAACGTGCCGGTACTTCACGGACGCGCACACTTCCCTCAACCCTTGCATAGCACGCGTGGGGAGCACTATATCTTGCCAGCTGTGTTTGACCGGCACTTGCTGGGCAAGTCGTTGCAGGCCCTGGTGGGAGCTTGAGCGAGCCGCCTGGTGCAGGTCGTCCAGCGTTATTTGCTGCAGCTCCGGGGGGCGCAACTCGGTGAGGAGATGGGCCTTGCGGGCGGCGGCTTCTATCTGGCCCGGGCTGAGCGCGAACTTATCGCTGACCGCGCTCACGTCCAATGCGTTCGCCTGGTCCCGCCCACTGCCGTTCAACGCCTTGCGCCATAACTGCAAACGCAACGGGTACGAGGGCAGGGGCAAATCAAAGTCCAGGATAGCTTCGCCAGGCCAAATTTCCTCAAGGCGCACAGGCGCTTCCGTTCCGATAAAGGTGGGCAGGCCGGGCAGAGAAAGCTCAGACAGGCCGGGCGGGCGTGTTCTATGCTCGCACCAGTTGGCTAGCGATTCGCTACTGCCCAGGCCGACGTACAACCCGGCCCCGCGCAGCATTGCTTCTCTCCTGAGCAGTGCCAGCACCTGGTGGAGGGGCCGTACCGAGACGTCTACAGCCGACAGGTCCGCCGCTACCAGGCCGATACCCAGCGTGGCGCATACAGCTTCGGCAGCGGCGCGCTTGCCCGAGCCACCTGGTCCCGTAAAGCGGAAAACACCCCCATTGCGCGCGAACGAGTGCGCGGCGTATGCCAGTTGTTCCTTCATGGCCTCGGGTAAAGCCAGCTCGCTTATGCAGAAGGAAGGTCTTACGCACCGGGTAAAGGGATAAAGTGCGTCGTCTATCGTATCGCGGGACAACAAGAAGGCCACCACGCGATCGCTGGTCTTTAGCTGCCGAGCCAGGAAGGAAGGATTGGGTTGGTGAGGGTCTTCCAGCACTTGCAGCAGGTGGTTGCGAAAGAGCGCCCCCGATGGGTGAAAGGTGGCGCGGCGATCAAACTGCTCCTCGTAACCAGCGCACAGGACCCTTAGCACCAGGTCCACAGTGGGCTGCTTTTTTGTGACGTCGTTCTGGATGTAGGAATAGACGGTCTCGTAGCCGAGATCAATTCCCGGCGCGGCACACACCAGCAACACATCCAGCTCGAATGCTGTCAGGTCGAACAATTCACCCAGGCGGACGAGAGGCAGGTCCGTTCCATGCTCGCGCATGGCATCCAACCTCCACCTGTCCGTTTCCTCCATTGTGGTTATTGAGCTGGTTAGCTCCTGGATGGAGTAAGCCTCGGCAGCCTCGTGAGGCAGGCCGGAGGGTGTGCGCCCGGCGCGATGAAGCAAAGCATCCACTACAGGATCGGGGATGTACAGGCCGCGAAACTCGTCTTGCGTGAGGAGATTAGCGGCCCTTAGCCGCATTACTTCACGGCGCAGCAGGAGTTCGAGCCGGCCAAATTGGGCCAGCAAATGCTCCATCGCGCTCGCATACGGTAGTACCGCCTGGTCTGTCACATTTTCTCCTCTTCGGGTCAATCCTGCATTGCTAGATGCACCTCGCGCCCGCCGAGCCACGGTAATTCATAGCTTTGTTCGTCCAGCCCGGCCAGGCTCAAGACCACGTGTAACGGGCAGCGGGAGAGGCGCACGTCCAGCCGCGCGCTGCTCTCGCTAATTGTGGCCTCCGACGTCAGGAAATTGCTGTAGATGTGCTCCGCGCGGCTCCAGCCAAAGCCGAGCAGGTGCGCGGAGAAGCGCCGGAGGAGAGCGTGGGCCAACATAGCAAGACACAGATCGGCCTCACCGCTCAGGGCTACAGGCAGGTCCAGGCCGCCGAGCAGCAGGTAACTCAGCTCGTCATCCACAGGTTTGGCCCGGCTCATGAACGTGTCCACGAGGTCGCGAGTCTCACCGGGCAAGCTGTCCAGACCTTCAGCCGGCCGGATTGCACGCGCAAAATAGCCGGGTTGTCCGCCAGGGAGAAGGTCCACGTCAATCCGCTCGCTCAGGGTGTCTCCAAGCACGATATATTCAGGGGCTATCCCCGTGGCCTCTACTACCTCCCTTATGCTTTCCATAAGAGCGGTCACAATAGCTCGTTCATGGGAAGCGTCTTCCTCTACAAAACTCGCGTGGAGCCAGGCATCGTGCCGCACGTCGCGCAACACGACCACCCTCCCTGCGGGAGTGTCTGCCAGGTCCGCCACGATGTAGCGTCCGTCCGCATATCCCCTCTGCACGAGCAGCTCAGACAAGGCCCGCGAAAAGCTGGCCGTTGCCCCGGCGCCCTCAAGGAGCTTGCATCTTTCCGGTATGTGCCCCACAACGCCTGCGACCAACCTGACAGCCGAATCGTGCAATGCATCGGTGGCTCTCGTATGCCCAAGGCACTTAGCCAGTACCCACGCTCGCAGGCAAGCCACGTCGCCCTGCTGGTCGTCTGGCGTACCGGACACTTCGCTGAAAAGCTCCTCAATTCCCGCTTCCAACAAGGAGGGCAACAGCAGGAAAACACCTCCAAAACGCGTGCTCAGCAGCCTATCTGGGCCATCCTGGGGCGTCTTATTTATACCCATCGCCCCCAGGTCGCCCACCGCTTGCGCCACCTGCGCTACCCATAGGTTGTCACCCCCGGATAGCCCGGCGAAGAACGCCAGCGTTTCCACGTGCTCTCTCGGGCCGTGCGCTCGTACCAACTCCAGGGCAGAGTGCATGTCGCCCCACATCAGCCGAGACGCCAGCGACTCAGACTCCCCACCTCGCGTGGCAAGCAGGTCCGCCAGCCTCAGCAAGTGGCCTACCGCCTCTCTCATACCCCTCGTATCGGCCATAGTTGAGAGGTTCTGCCAGGTGCCGATTACCAGGCGCAATGCGTTGGTGGCCGTGGCGAAGCCGGAAGGGCCCTCACGCACGCCGGTTTCATGCCATAGATTAACCAGCACCTCAACCAGGTCGCGAAGCGGCATTCCTCCGGTACCGGTCATGCCGTCCAGAGCCGCCTCGTACACACCCTGTGCGTAGTTATCTCCCAGCACGTTCAGCAGTTGTTCCATATGCCCCGACTGGTGCAGTTGGAGCAACACCGGAACGACCTCACCAGGCTCTCGGAGCAACGCCTCGCGTGCCACTGCCCCCGTGGGTAAGATGCGTAGGGAGTCGAAGGAGCTATAGTACCACTTGCTCCACGCGCCCCCGCTCGACAGGTCCCTCAGGAATTGCGCCAGGTAATCCGCCCGGTCGCGGAAGCAGAGCACGTTTTCACCATCGGGTCCCTGCGCCAGGGCCAGCGCAATGCTGCTGCCGAGGTTGCGGCCCCACAGCGTAGCTATGTCGCCGTCGGTGGCCGCTCCTACGTCGACCAACAGGTCGAGATCAATGGCGCGAATCAACCACACGGCATTGCTGTTCGGCGGCACTGCTCGCGACAGCACCTGCGCGCAGGCCAGGCCCACGTCTTTGCTGAGACTGGCATCCAGGCGATGAGTTATAGCGCCCCAATCAGCTACGTCACGCGGCACCATGTAGGTTGCGTTGAGGCGGTCGATGTACAGGTTGCCCTTCATTCGAAGGCGAGCACCAATATGTCGGACTGTGCCATGCCGGTAGGGTCTTCAACCTTCACGTATACTTTGTCTACGGTCTCTCGGACGGAGACGAGATTTGTACTGCCTCTGCCCCCTTCCAGGGCCACCTGGCCCCGGCGCGCCGATAGCTTGCCCCGCGACGTGCTGATATGCACTTCCCCTTTGTAGTCACCCATCACTTTGCCCTTGCCGTCCAGGACATCTATCTGAATGGTGAGCGAGTCCTGGCCGTCACCTTCCAGGCTGTCGCGGTCGGCGCGCAGGCGTAGTTGGGGCCTGCTGACGAGGTGCTGCCGCTTGGCCGATACCTGCATATTGTGCAGAACGGCGTTCTTCGGCAATTTGCTGCTCAACAAAGCCAGGTTTTCTGCTTCGTTATCGGTAACTTGCCGCAGGACGCGCTCGTCGCCACGAAACAGCGCCAGCACCTCTTCGGTGTCATGTTCCTCGTAGCGGTTTTCGTCCAGGTTATAGTGCCGGTACGTGCCTAAGATGCGCCCGGTGGAGTTATCGTAGACCACGTGCACAAAGGAGTCCTGGTCGCCTTGAGCCGGAATGTCAGCCATTGCCATGCCTCCCCTTATAAGTTCTCAAAGTGGACGACGGCAGCAGCCCAGACGGAAGCGTCCTCGGTGCTGCGCAGGCGGAAGGTGAGCGATTGGGCGGTACCAGCATAGGCATTTACGAACAGGTTGGAGTCGGAACCTGCCGCGCCCAGGTGAGCACCGCCATTCCAACTTATGCCGGGGGGGGTAGCGCCGTCTACCTTGAATATGTCGGCAAAGAAGCCGTCGCCTGAGTCGAAGTCGGCACGTGGGTCCATCGCGCTCAGGTATATGAACGCGACCACTCGCTTTACGCTGCCCAGATTAATGGTGGTTATTGAGGTGCCATTGTCCGCGAATAGTAGCTCAATACGCACGTTGTTGAGGATGCCGTTGGGGTGGTGGTGCAGCGACGTCAATACCCCATTGGTAAGCTCGTTCTTTTGCCCCTGTGTGAGAAGGCGCGTGTCGTCGGCGGCTACTACGAGGCGGGCGCCGCTGTCGCCTAACCCCGCCACTTCCGCGTTCTCCGCTATCTCCACCATGCCGCGCTGCGTGGTCGTTGCCGTCACGTGCGTGTGCAGGGTGGTGATCCCCCCGTCGGTCAGGTCTACCAATTGGTTCGAGCTGAGAGTAGCGTTTGGCTGCCCGTGCAAGCGTAGCACCGGGGCGCTCAGATCGTCGCCGACGTCAAGCACCTCGAAGACGACCCGGTCGCCGTCGTCAGGCTCGATGAACTGCAAGTCCTCCTGGTTCACCTTGAGTCCCCAGTCAGCCGAACCCTCGCCTAGCTTCTGGATTCTTAGCTGGCCGCCGTCAACCAGCAGATTCTTACTCGTGCGGACGCTCAGGTTTCCGCGGACGTCGGTGTCGCCGTTATCCGCGATGAGCACCTTGTCGTCTGTCGCCCCGGAGCCGACCACCAGGCGGTTCTTGCCGTCGGTGGCATCTCCAAGTTTGACACGCAGGTCGATGCCGCCCGCCCCACCCGCTTCTCGGCGGCTCGCGGTGAACATCTCGCCACCCCCGCCCGTCGCATCCCGAAAGTCCAATTTGCCCCCGTGGATCTGCACATCCCGCTTTACGTGGACCGAGCCTTCCACGGTGACCGTTACTCCGGGCGCTGCCGCCGCGAGGGGACTATTCGAACCCCTGTCCTTCAGGAGCAAGCTACCCGCCGGGGCCAACACCTCGGCAGCCACCGCGCCGGCATAGCACCTCCCCTCTGATAGCTTCCCGGCCGCGGCGGGCATAAACTGGATGTTTACCCCATCCCAGTTGACGCTACCCAACCTCACCAACCAGCGGGGGCTGGTATCGTCGTCGGGGAACTCCTGGTAAGGCACCGATTCATCGTAGGGTATGGTCAGGTCTACGGTCGCGGGCGGCACCGCCGGGGGAGCAGGTGGAGGCGATATGGGAGTTTGCACGGCCTTGCCCCCCACCATGACCGGGTCGTGCGTGGGCTTCTTCGGCTCAACGTCGAAGCGGAAGCTCTCAAGCACCCGCCCGAACTGGTCTGCCACGTCGCATTGCTCGTAGCCGGGGGCGGGGCGGCGCGCGCGCTCCTCGTCGTACGCGATCCAAACGGCGCGGTGCCCCAGGTTGCCGAAGGAATCAAACAGTAGAGGGTCGAGCAGCGTCGGTTGAGGTACTATTATCTCGCGTCCGAAGCCGTCCACAGCCATGCCCGGCAACACATAGACGTCTACCGGGGCGTTGGGCCCAGGCTGCGGCTGTTCCACCAGTTCCAGCCCGGTAATGATGCCCCAGGTATGTTGCCCCAGGTTGTGTCGTCGGCGCATGTCCCGGTGGTATATTTGCTGGTCCTCGAAGTCCACCGCTCCCAGGTACTGGTGCTGAAAATATCTCAAGCGTTCTATCTGGTCTGTAGCCATGGGCGTTCTCCCTGCCGGGGTATCTTTACGTGGCCTTAACTCTTCTTCTTAAGGTCCGCCACTTCTCTCCTCAACGCTGCCAACTCTGCTCTCATGGCGTCCAATGCTGAAGCAGACGGCTCTTCAGTGCCTCCTACCTCCTCAGGCTTCCCTGGGGCCATGATTCTCTCGGCCCCAACCACCTTATCGCCCATCGTGTAAAGCACCACGCGCTCGCCAGGGAGGGCGAAGGCACCCTCTGCCGTCTCTTTCAGGCCACGCACCGGGACTTCCGCCTCCGAGTTCACCTGGCGTTCGATCACGGCGATGCCCTTGTTGGTAAGCCCGGTCTGCACTTCCTTGAACGGCCGGGCGACCATTCCGGTCAGGACTATGGCTTCGGGTGTTATCCGTTCCGCCACGCCTGAGGGTATGATCTTGCCGAACATCTGGGCTAACCTTGAGATGTACATCTTGGGAAAGGCAAAGTTGCCATGCGTCATCATCATGCGCCACATGCCGGGACCCTCGCGCTGGAACTCTCGGGGAGCAAACCACCGGAGTATATCGGTGTCGCAGCACAGGCGCTCTATGAGGCGCGCAAGCATGGGCAGCACAGGGACAAGCGAAAGCCAGTAAGAGGTCGCGGGGAAGGAGCCTGCGTACCGGCGGCACGAGAAGTTGCAGATGTCGATTATCTTGCCGTCGCGCATCGTCACGCACGCCAGGACCAGCTTCGTGTCGGAGGGGTCCGCCGAGCATGGGGGCAACAGCGCCTCGCATATGCAGTCGAGTATGTAGCGGAGGAGCAGGCTGGTCGTCTGCTGAAGTGGCTCCTGGACCCTCCCGGCGTAAAGCTGGGGTGATTCCTCGAGCATAGGAGGAGGGCAATCAATCTTGTTCAGTTGCGCTACTGTGGCACATCTAACGTTGTTCGGGTTTCTGACATACAGGTCGCGCACGGCCACATAGTAGCGACAGAAGGCTTCGTACTGGTCTGCCGCACGAGTCTCCACATCCTGTATGATGTTAAGGCCCTGCCCTGACTTGGGGGCCACAAGAACAGGGGCAAGCACCGACCAGGATTGCACCGGCACCCGCTTGACCATGAACTCACCGGCAACCGCGAGGCAGTTCAATATCCTGACCAGCAGAGTGTCCTTGGGGGCGTAGCGTATCAGGGCGCTCACGATAAGGCCGTACTGGGGAGGCAGGTACTTACCCAGGAACTCAAGCTTGCGGCGCAGCTCAGGATCAAGCTGGGTCGGCGTTTCATCATTGCAGCAGCAATCGGCCTCACAGACGCCGAGGCGGTAGCTTTCCAGAATGCGGGTCGGCTCGCAGGGTGCGATCACAGTGCCGACGCCGCTACGCACCGCTGTTGCCGCGCTTGAATAGGTGGAGCCGGAGCCTGCCTGCGTATATGAGGCGTTGGTAGCTTTCGAGCCGTTGGAGCCGCACCCGCACCCGCCGCTTTTGCCGTTGGATTTGCCATTACTGCCGTTGCAGCCGCAGCCGCAGCCGTTGCCGCAGTTGGACCCACACCCGCACGAGCAGGTACCTTTCCCCGGCCTCCTCAGGGCTGTGGTGGGGCGGGTCTCCTTCTCCTCGTAAGTCAATGTGATGCACCAACGCTCGTCCAGGTCGTTGCAACTCTTTTGCAGGCCGGGGTCCATGGGCTGGCAGTCGGCGTAGCTCTTTCTACGCCGGGTGTTGCAGAGGTCCTCTATCGCTTTGATCACGTTGAAATCGGTGTCCTGGCAGACGACAATATCGTTGCCACAGGCATCTAAAGCGTACCCCTCCCTGACCGTGACCCAGCCTTCGCAGTCGTGGCACACGACTTCAAGCCCGCAGACCACGCCCCAGCCGTGCAAGTAGCGGTTGTGCAGACGGTTCTTTGCTAGCACGTAGGCCTGCTCGCTGTTCAGCTCAGCCTCGGTCAAAAGCTGGCCGGCGAAGAAGCGGGGCCTTTCGGCACAGTTCAGCCCCTGGCATGCCGGGCAATAGCAAGCTGAGCCATCCGTTTTATGTGCGCTGGTGTAAGTCTTGCCGTTACCCCTGCTGTTGCCCACTGTAGGTGATGCCATGATTGTCCTCCAATTGATCCGGCAGATGTCCCCGAACTAACCTTGCGCGAGGCTGAACCAGCTCTCGAACGTGCCACCCTCTATTCCGTCGCCCGTACGCCTATTAGGCAACCACGGCGGGAGGTGGTCCCCGTCCACGGCCTGCTTATTTTCGTCCCTGATGAAGTCGCCCTGGACGACCACCCGGTACTCAAACTTCATGTTGAAGCCAGTCGCCGGTATAAATTGCGCGGCGTTTACCATAGTGTTCGCGCCATTTGCTACCTGGAACTGGCTTGAAGCATCACATGGTATTTCCAAATTGCCTCCGGTCAGCAGCTTGGGCCGCATCTCACACCAGCAAAACAGCGTATCATCGTTTTCCGGGCTCTCCACCAGGACCCTGAAGCTGTGCCTGTGAATATCTCCGTTGCGCACGGGCTTATCAAAGGCCACCACCAGCCCGCGTTCCTGGAGTAAGCCGAATGGATTACGCCTCCCGTGTACCCAGTTTATGGAGCATATATGCGTCAGGTCCGGGTTCAGGCCTTCGCCCTTCGGACCCGCCGGACCGGTTGGCCCCGTAGGTCCCGTAGGGCCGGTTGGCCCAGTTGGCCCAGTTGGTCCGGTCGGTCCAGTGGGCCCGGTAGGTCCCGTAGGACCGGTGGGTCCGGTTGGTCCAGTGGGCCCCGTAGGGCCGGTTGGTCCTGCCGGTCCTACGGGGCCTTGCTCCCCACGCTCCCCGGTACCGCCTCCCTTCTCCAGCAGGCACATGACTACTTCTGTGATGAGGTCGGTGCTGGGCAGAAGATGGCGACCAAGCATGTTGTCGATACGCGCATCGGTGGCCGGCTGGCCCGCTATGTAGTCAATAATGGTGGCGAGCACTACGCAGTTGGGGTCCTGGCAATTAGGGCAGGGGTCCAGCACCCGGTTGAAAATGTCGCCGCATGGGTCCTGGGCAGCGTCTACGAACGCCACACCGCCCGCCTTGTTGTCAGCCGCGGGGCCGTTATAGGCCAGGTACAGGCGTTTGCCATCCCCTGATATAGCCAGGTCGTGAGGCACGTCGCCCACCAGGACAGAGGCGCCAATCGCACCGGGCTGGCCCAGCTCGACCTTGTGCGCATCGACCACCAGCACCGAACCCGCCCCTGCCGCGTCCTCCACAAAGAGGTAAATCCACCGTCCCGCGGGGGAAGAGACCAGGTCAATAGGGCTGTTGGGCAAAGCCAGAGCCGCACTAGGGGCCGGGAACGGGTCTAGTGGCCCCGCGGGTATGCCCACGATGCTGACGGTCTTGTTCGCCTTGTCGGCAACGAACAGCCTGTCGCCTGCCGTTGTGGTCGCACTTGCCAGGGCGAACGGGGCCGCGCCGGGCATATTGATATCCGACATGCTCAGGTCTGCCGCGAGGATTGCGCTGATGCTGGCCGAGCCGCCGTTGGCGACAAAGACCCGGCTGCCATCAGGTGAAGTTGTGATACCCCAGGGATCGACACCTACCTGCCCGGTTTCCTGGCGCTCGGCCGGCGTATCGGTGTCGGGATTGTCCCAAACGTAGACCTTGCGGTCGTTGATGTTGAGGGCGTACAGTCTTGCGTTGGGAGCTACCGCCAGCCGCACGTCTTGCGCGTTCGAGTTGGGTATGGGCAGGCGGTTGATCACCGGCGCATCCAGGCCTGCTGGGAGCACGTGCACCTGTAGCGGGTTGGCTGCATTGGTGGTACGGACCGATACGTAGGCGCGGGTGCCATCCGCCGACAGCGCCAGGTCCATACCAAGTCCATCTAATTGGAAGGAGCGCAAGAGGGCCTGGTTGTCTGCATCGAAGAGGTACAGCGTCGAGGGGTCGAGGGAGCTGAGCACGTAGAAGGTCTTGTGCTTGTCGTCAACGGCGACCCTGTGCGCCCGCGCGATCTCCTTGGTGGCGTACCAGTCGAGTAGCACGCCAACGGGGTCCTTGTGCTCCAGGGGCGCGTCGATGAGCACGTCAAATTCATAGCTCTCCAGTATCCGGTTAGGCTGGCAGGCGGTATCGTCGCAGCCGCACTCGTCGAAGAGGGCGGGCACCTCCTCGGTGGGACATTCCTTGTAGCGAACGCAGAACTGGAGGGTGTGAGGCAGGTTGTCGAGCTCGGCTTGCGGGCCGTAGGTCTTCCGCCAGTTGTACAGCAACTGCTCTCGGAAATCGAACGTTTCCTCTCGGTTGACCAGTATCTCGTGCCCGCAGCAATCTATCGCCATGCCCGGCTCTATGAGCACGTAGCGGTCCTGGCAGGCAGGGTTCGGATGCTGTTTTACTCGCAGGCCGCACACCGTCCCCCAACCATGCAGACGCTGGTTGTGCCGCAAGTTCTTACCTATCAGGAAGAGCTGCTCGTCGTTGAAGTCTCGCTCCACCAGCAACTTGCCGTTGAAATAGTGGTTGCGAGCCATTTGCGGCACGTCGCACCCTACGCAGGTCTGTTCGCCGCAGCTTCCATTACAATTTGCCATGATTGCCCTCGCTTTTACTAGTCAATCAATGTGCTGGAGCCGATCCGTGCACGCACTCCCACGCGCATGGTAGGCGGTGCTCCCTCATCTGTCGAAGGGCCAAGCACCGTGTCGAACCCAAGTTTCCCCTCGCTCTCAACTACGCCTTCGGGGTATTGCGAGACAATCGTGTCCACGCCCACGAAAGCGTGCCCTACCCGGAAGCGAGGCTCATACAATTGCAAGTTCCCAAGAGCATGGGCCGGCTTCGCCATCTCCACGATGCGCCGCAGAGTATGCTTCTGAGTGTCGGTACCGCCGGACGGAAGCGGCACGAAGACGGTGAACTGGTGAGCGTAGTAATAGAAGGGGTCGTGAAGTGGGTCGCCGCTGTCTACCAGTTGGAAAGAACCTATCTGCGAGTTTTCGCCGAGTTGCAGCCGGTCCACGATCTCTTTCCCCCACAATGCTGATTGGTCGCCCAGCCGTGCGCTATCCAGGAACAGCCAGCGTCGCAGCTTGAAGTGCTCCAGGATCT
>JAXDKH010000247.1:0-2921 GCA_034667185.1 Chloroflexia bacterium
CAACGGTCACGCCACCACCTACCGCGGCCTGGTGCGCGAGCTTACGCGGTGCGGTCACGACGTGCTCTTCCTGGAGCGCGACAAGCCCTGGTACGCCTCCAATCGCGACATGCCCGACCCACCATGGGGCCGCACCGAGCTATATGACAGCCTGGACGACCTTAAAGCCCGCTTCACCAGACATGTGCGCGAGGCCGACCTGGTGATAGTTGGCTCCTACGTCCCTGAGGGCGTGGAGGTGGGCGAGTGGGTGACCCAAACCGCTCGTCGAGCCACCGCCTTCTACGACATCGACACCCCCGTCACGCTGGCAAAGCTCGAGCGTGGCGACACCGAGTATCTGGCCCCCCACCTCATCCCCCGCTACGGCATGTACTTATCCTTCACAGGCGGCCCAACCCTCGACCGCATACAGCGGCATTACGGCTCCCCCATGGCCCGCGCCCTCTACTGCTCCGTAGACCCGGAACTGTACTATCCCATTTGGGAATTGGGAATTGGGAATTCGGATTTAGTAAATATCGAAGCAAATCCGAATTCCCAATTCCCAATTCCCAAATCCTACGACCTTGGCTACATGGGCACCTACAGCGACGACCGGCAGCCGCCGCTTGATTTGCTGATGTTGGCGCCTGCGCGGCGGTGGGCGGAGGGTAGGTTCGTTGTGGCGGGGCCGCAGTACCCGGATCATATAGTCTGGCCGCCGAACGTGCGCCGGGTGGAGCATTTGCCGCCTGCCGAGCACCGGGAGTTCTACAATGCCCAGCGGTTTACGTTGAATATCACGCGTGCGGACATGGTGAAGGCAGGGTATTCGCCCAGCGTGCGGTTGTTCGAGGCGGCGGCTTGCGGCGTGCCGATCATCAGCGACTACTGGGACGGACTGGACACCATCTTTGAGCTCGGCACCGAGATACTGGTGGCGCGCTCGCCGGAAGATACGCTGTCTTACCTGCGGGACATCTCTGGGGAAGAGCGCCAGGCTATTGGTGGGCGGGCGCGGCAGCGGGTGTTGCGGCATCACACTTCGGCGCACCGGGCGGCTGAGCTTGAGGCGTACGCGATGGAATTGCTCGGAAAGCGGCTCGTGCCTGACGCGCCCATAGATGCCCTACATTGCTAAATGAAGCCGTCCGGCAGGGCTGCTGGCCCTACAAACACAATCTTACTTCGATGTGGTGGGCGTTATGACATTAGACCAGCATGTAAAAGATTCAGCTAGCGAATTGCAGAGCGAGATAGACGCGCTGGGGCCGTGGTTCCACAACCTGCACCTGCCCGACGGCACGCAGACCGCACCGGAGCACCCCCTTGGGGACTTCCCCTCTTACAAGTGGGGCAAACTGGCTCCGCACCTGCCCACAAACCTGAACGGCTGGACAGCCCTCGACATCGGCTGCAACGCGGGCTTCTACACGTTCGAGCTAGCCAGGCGTGGTGCACATGTCACGGGTATAGACATAGACCAGCACTACCTCGACCAGGCAGCGTGGGCCGCCCGGCAGTTCGGGCTTGCGGACCGCGTCACCCTGAAGCAGATGCAGGTGTACGATCTCGCGCATAACGATGAGCAGTACGACCTGGTGATCTTCATGGGCGTGCTCTACCACCTGCGCTACCCGATGCTGGGACTGGACATCGTTACGCAGAAAGTGAAACGGCTGATGGTTTTCCAGACCCTGACGATGCCGGGCCTCGACGTGTACGAGCAGACCGACCAGCTTGGCATTGAAGACCGCACGCCGATGCTGGAGCCGGGTTGGCCGAAGATGGCCTTCATCGAGCACCGCCTGGCGAACGACCCGACCAACTGGTGGGCGCCCAACCACGCTGGCGTAGAGGCGATGCTGCGGGCGAGCGGCATGCGCGTCACCGAGCGGCTGGGGCACGAAATCTACCTGGCCGAACCCGACCATGAGCGCCCCTCGTGCATGACCACCTGGAACAAAGACGAGTTCCTATCCGCGACGGGGCGGCTAAGGCAAGACCCATCCTAGCTACAGAAAGAGACCAAGGTATGATTACGCAAGTGGAGGAACACGCCTCCCCGTTCAGGAAGGCCGCTATCCCGCGCGATCCGAACAGCATGCCCTACGTGACGTTAGCCCCCGGCGGGCGATACTTTATGACGGAAGACGGCAAGCCGTTCCTGGTGATAGGGCACAACGAAGCGCTGCCCTGGCCCCGCATGTACCACATGCAGGACGAGCGCGACATCGCGACCGTCGAGGGCTATATCAAGATGATGGCGGAGCACGGCGTCACGGTCGTGCGTATCATGCTGGAATATTGCGAGGACGAGCAGTGGTTCTTTGAAGACGCGCAAGGTAGGCCGGTACCTAGCACCGTGCAGTACTGGGACAACCTGGTGGGTTTGTGCGAGCGGTACAAGATCAGGTTGCTGGTGCAGTTTTGGGACACCTTTTTCATGTCGAGGCGCTGGGAGTACCACCCCTACAGCGCACCGGGCAGCGGCTTCGATGGTCCGGGAAGCTTCTGCACCTCGCATACCGCGCTGGAGGCCCAGAAGCGCCGTATCGCATTCTTCATCGACCGCTGGGGCAATTCTCCGGCCATATTCGCGTACGATCTGTTGAACGAGATACACCCATACTGGGGCGGCACGCCGGAAGAGCAGGCTCGGTGGCTTAGCGAGATAGCCCGCTTCACCCGCAACTGCGAGCTTGAGAGGTGGGGCAAGCGGCACCTGCTAACGGTGTCCATCTTCGGTGCCAAGCCGGAGGAAGGCTACGGTGACCTGGTCTTCCGGCACCCTGAGCTGGATTTCGCCAGCACCCACGTCTACGAGTTTGGCTTGGTGGACAACCCCGAGAACACGATTGACTGTGCCATTGTCATGCGCGACGCGGTGAAGTACGCCTTCAGCCAGATGCCGGATACTCGCCCCTACACCGACAGCG
>JAXDKH010000248.1:0-7902 GCA_034667185.1 Chloroflexia bacterium
GGGAGACGCGGGCAAAGCCGGCGTGCCGAAAGACATCGCCACATACGACGGCAACCTGTACCTCCTCGGCTCAAAGCCCGGCCAGGTATCCAAGTTCTTCACGGGTAAGTACGGCGATCCATCAGACGATTGGATCAAGGACCCAGCTACCGCAGAGCAACTCACTAACCCGGTCGCGATTGCCATCGACGGCTCTATCTACGTGCTGCTCGCGGACGGCAAAATCCTGGTGATGCAAGGCGGGAAGATAACGGGCAGCGTAACTCCCAAGCCGGGGCCATCAGCCGCCCCACCGACGGACCTCTTCACCAGCCCCGAGACCCACGACCTCTACGTGCTGAAGAGCGCAGGTGGTGCCGTTACCCGCGTCGGCAAGGACGGCCAGACGCTCGCGACGTTCATGGGCCCCGCTGGTGCCAACGCCGTTCAGTTCAGCGGCTTCACGGTCGATGAGGCCAAAGGCGAGATGTACCTGGTAAGTGGCAACAAAGTGTACCACGCCTCGCTAAGCGGGGGTACGCCCTCGGCGCTGAACACAACCCCTGGCACAGCAGGCTCGCAGACCACCGGGGGCGCTACGACGCAGAACACAGGTGGCGCGCAGCCTAACGTGCAGCCTACCGCTGAACCATAGACCCGCCTACAACACGAAAGAGGGAATTGGCCGCAATCCAACTCCCTCTTTCTATTTAAGCTCCCACACGTCCACCTGATCGGACGGATAAGAGTAGTCGGGCGTCCTCGCCAGCAGGTTGCCAAGTTTCGCCTGCATCGCCTGCTTCTGCTCCGGCGTAAAGGCCCACCAGTGAATGATGACGTATCGAATACCTAACTGCTTCAGCATTGTTGCTCCGCGCCCACCCGTCACCTGCGCCGCAGCAGCATCGTCCGGCGTCACAGTATCCTCCAGGTAATGTAGCGCGGGGGTTTGGGCGAGGGTGGCGTATGGTGGCTGCCTGGAAAGGTAGCCACCGACGATGGGTTTGCCGTGCACGGTCTGGTAGGCCATGTAGTCACCGAAGGGCCTGATGGGAAGCTCCAGGATGGCATAGTTACCGGGCTCGGTGGCAATCTGGCGGTAGATCGGGACGTTCCAACCTGGCGGCACCGTGGGGAACGGCGCGGCGAGGAACTCGAACACGATTACGGCGGGAAGCACGAGGCCCCACACAGCGCTGCGGAAAGTGAGAATACGCTGCCGATCCAGGTAGCCTCTGCCCAGCAAACCGGCAAGCGCGAACGCCACCAGCACCCCCAGCGCCAGCATTGTAAGTACCGTCAGGCGGGCGGGCGTGCGCATGATGCTGAGCAGGGGCAACCGGTAGAGCAGCAGGTACGGTAGCGGAACATTCACCTCGAACAGGGTGAACGTGGTCTTGCCCATGTACTGGAGCAAAGGACCCAGGCTCAGCACCCACGTCGTAAAGGCGGCGAACGCCCAGAAGCGTACCTGCAACGAACGTCGCCCGCGCCATAGCCCAATCACCGCCAGCGCCAGCACCGAGAAGCCGAGGAACAACACGCGCTCGCTAGGGTTCTTGATCGGAAGGTAGGGGCCGGTGTGGTTCATCTGCTCCTTGATGGCAGCTCCCCAGATTGGGTGTAGCTCGGAGGGTGTGATGGCTGAGGTAAAGTCAGCCGAATAGACCAGCACCTCGAATGGAGGCTGTTGTGCGTAGCCCCTGGTAGCCTCAGCGAGCGTGGGGAAGAAAATGGGCGCGCTCAGAACCAGGAACACAACACCCATCACGGCGAACCGAGTGCCCGCCTCGGCCCATGACCAGATGCCCCGACCCAAAGACCGCCGTTCCGAAGGCACAAACAACTTCCAGGCGGCAAAGAGGCCCGTGAACAGCACCAGGAAGATGAGGTACAGCCAGTCCGTGTACGCGTTCAGCGCCAGCAGCGCACCGGCGACGCCTGACCAAATGAGCTTCGACCTTGCCTGCGTGGTGCTGACGACATCGGGGGTATCGGCTGCATTCTCCACTACCTTGCGATGGTTCCAGATTGCTCCCGGCTCGAACGCCTTGAGCAAGGCAAGCACATAGAAGGGAAGCCATTGTAAAGAGGCCAGGTTCATATGGCCGGAGGTGTGCGCCAGGTGGTACGGGGAGAAGGCGAACACGATGCCGCCCACGAACGAGGCCCAGCTATGCCGGGTGAGATACATGCAAAGTAGGTACATGCCGTAGCCCGCAAGCACAAAAGTGCTCAGCAGCACCAGGTTGTACGTAGCGACCAGGTTGAACCCCAGCAGTTGGAGGGGTATGCCCACCAGGCCCGCCGTGAGCACTAGCGTGTGGAAGTAGAGGCTGACGCCCTCAGGGTAATAGAGCAGGTTGGTGTGGTAGGGATTGGTGTGCTCCACAAGCAGCGCCTGCTTGACCCACCAGAGGTTCCAGATGTGCTGCCAGGCGTCACCGCCCCCAGGCACCTCGGTGAACAGCCGAGAGGCTACGGGCCAGGTCATGCCGATAGTGAGCACGACAAAGCCGCCGAGCACGAGCAGGTGCTGCCACACGGCGCGGGATTTCATGGGGGTAGCTACTGTGTCCGGGGCGCGCACGGCCTGCGTGGAAGGAGGGCGAGTAGTTTGAACGGCCATTACTGCCGGTGCAACCTCGCCTCCGCCCGCTTCCCGGCCCAAGAACGGGCCTTGCCAGCCGCCGAGAAGAGGAGCCGCCACATTCGCATGCTGAGCGTGGGACTGCGCGGCACCATATAAAGTTCCTCTACGTCGGGCGCGGGCTGAGCGAGCATGTTGGTCCTGCCAAGCCCGCCAGTGGTCTGCGGATCGGTGGACGTGCGCTGCGTCATCATGCCCTGGGTGAGGGGTCCGCTGGTGCGTGGGTTCGAGCCTGCAGTCGCCCCTGTAGAGGCCGGAGGTGGCGGACTGGAGGGCGGGGCGGCTGGGAGAGCCTGCGACGCGCCCATGAGCACTTCATCGTTGCCCTGCTCCGGGGGAGCCCCGCGCGGCCTGACTGTGGGGTTGGCCTGCATCTGGACCATTGAGAGCGCCAGCGGCCCGGTCAGAAAGGCGCTGGTGGGCAGCGTGGGCAACTCCGGGTCTTTGTAGAGGTTCGTCTGGTAGCGGATGCGCCGCATCACGGGACGGCCTATCAGGTTTATGGCCCCCGCTACCGGTATGCCGAAGAGCGCGCCCCACAGCCCCGCCACCTGCCCGCCAACCAGCATAGCAGCCACAACGTACAGCGGGTGTATGCCTATCGCGCTCGACATGATGCGCGGCCCCAGCACGTTCATCATGAACGACTGCATGATGAACTCTACGAGAAGCAGCCACAGCCAGATGTCGGTGCGGCCAGTGACGAGCGCCACCATGATAGCGGGTAAGAATGCCAGGAAGTTGCCCACAAGGGGGATGATCATGCACAGCCCGGCCACGATGGACGCGATTATCACGAAGTCGAGTTGGAAGGGCGGCATTATCATGATGATCGCGGTGAAGACGGCATAGACCAGCGCGAACACCAGTTGGCCGCGTATGAAGCCGCCAAAGCTCTTCTCGATGCTCATGCCGACCAGCCGGGCTTCGTCCTGCCATCTCGGCGGCAACAGTTCGACAATGCCATTGAACAAGCGCTCGCTGTCGTTCATAAAGTAGAAGGACAGGATCAAGACCAGGATAAACTGCAAGGCAAACGTCGCCACGCCCTGGAGCATTTGGAACGTGTTGGAGACTATATTGAGGACTACGTTTTGAGCCTGTGCAGTGATTTCGTTGTAAAGCCGCTCAAGGTCGTTGCTTGCGAGGCCAAATCCCTTCAACGTGTTCTCAACGTCCTTGTAGAACTGGTTGAAAGTCGTCATGTAGCTGCCGTTCTGGATGCCCGCCTGCAACTGGCCCACCTGCGCTGTTATGGGAGGCACCAGCCACCAGACCGAAAGCACTGCCAGCAGCGCCAGTACAAGATAGACTACGCCGACAGCCAGCGTCTTGGGCACGCCACGCCGCTGCAACGCCCTGGCGACAGGGCTGAGCACGAAAGCCAGCAACCAGGCTAGGAAGAAGAGCAACAGGATGCTGGAGAACTGCATGAGGAAAGTCCACACCTGCCCCGCAAGCCAGGCAGATGCGATAATCACCAGCAGCACTATGAGTGTCTGTAACCAGCGATTACCCTGCATTTACGTCCTCTCGCTCCCTCTTCCTCGCGTTACGCTCGTAGGACAGGGGTGCCGCATTCGGTGCAGAACTTCGCGTTGTTGAGCACAGTCGCCCCGCAGTTGGTGCAGATAACTTCCGCAGGGACATTCGTCGTTTCCGTCGCAGCCACCGGCTCTTCACCGGGTTCAGTTACAGCCTCTACTGCGTCTAAGGCAGGCGTCGTGCCAGAGGGCTCGGCTTCTAGGGATGGAGGCTCGTGGGTAGCTTCCTCCTGCCGGTCCGCCGCCTCAACAGCGTCGCGCGCCTCCACTTCGTCAGGCTCAGGTGCCGCTAGGCTCTCAGGTTGAGCAGCTACCGTGGACGCGGCAAGCCAATCTGGCGTGGGCCGCGACTCTTGCGTACTTTCAGGGGCGGAATCTTCTGCTTCTGCTACGTGCTCCGTGCCTTCTGCACTGGCTGCCGCCGCGTCACCCGTATCACCCGTATCGGCCTTCTCTCCGAATGCAGACCTGTAGACCGGGGCCCGGTTGTAAGCACCACCCTGGTAGCCACCGGAGAGCACATCAGTGGATGGCGCGGCGCCCACGTCCCTCGGTGCAGGTGGGAAGTTGCGGGTCGATGTGTCGTACTGGCCTGCGCTGTAGGCACCGGGGTTGTACTGGTTCTGTGCCGGAGCAGGGGGTGGCACGTCCATCCCGCCGAAAGTGCGAGTAGCCGGGGCATCGTAGGGCCCCTGCGGACGCACTTCCGGCGTGGCGTAAGGGCTGAGATTGGCTACGGTGCGGTCGTAAGGTGTAGCAGCGCCCACCGGACCCGACATCCTGCTCGGCTGCTGGGGAGCGCCATACGGAGGAGCCCCGTAGGCCGCGGTTGTAGTGGTCGTGTTCGTAGCGGTGTAAGCAGGCGCGGGAGGTGGTGGCGTCCAGACAGGAGCCGTCGCGGGCGCTGCTGCCACCGCCTGCGTGACCTCAACTTCCGATCTGCGGAACGGGGCCACCAGTGCTACAATCGCGCCGAGCACCGCCAGCGCGACGGGGAACCAGCCCGCCCAGATCATGAAGCTTTGGGTAACACTGTTCTGGTAAAGGATACTCGAAGGCTGCGCGCCATCCAGGCTGGTGTAAATGTAGCGCAGTATCCAAGCGCCTATGGCCGAGCCGTTCGCCAGCCCCAGCAACAGACCACCCGCCCGCGAGCCGCCGGTCACCGGACCTCTGCGCACGAGGCTGCCCAGCCCGTATCCGAGCACCAGCACGATCAATGACAGCAGCAACCCGCTGAGCACAACCTGCAACATCTCGCGGGACATGCCGGTGTACATGCCGTACAGGTCGTCGGACCAGAGCGAGGCCCACTGCTGCACGATAAGTGCACCGAGCACGATGGAGCCGGAGACGATTGCCTCGCGCCGGAAGCCCCGCACCGCGCCGAGAATGCCCAGTACTATGGCGAGCACGACCGGCAGGGCCATGGCTAAAATTTCGGAAGGAGAGCCGCTTATCATAGAGCTAACCCCAACTATGTCACAAAATACGGGACCTCATATACACACATTGCCGCCGCAACATTATAGCATGCTGCTCATGCTGTGTCACCGGGTCCAGCGATGTATAATGACTTATGCACCGCACTCGCTTCTTCTCCACGCTTGCCGCGATTTTCCTGCTAGTCGGTCTGGTCGTGGCGCTCTCCCAGGTTCAAACGCGGGCCGGGGCGGCTTCTCCCAAGTACGCACCGAGTCCCCTCGAACAAACAGCCGCAGCTCTCGCTGGCACCTCTTCCCCTCCTCGCGACCTGGTGGCGCTCACCCTGCGGCTGAGACTCGGAGGTAACGGCAACGTGCCGGCGGTGGTGAACAATATCCCACCCAACTATGCGGTGGGCACCAGGCACGAGTTCTACGTCGCCAACGTCACCGATCGCAACATCTTCACTGTGACGGCCACCGTGCGATATGTCACCTCCCATGCCTACTGGTACGTGCGCGACGGAATGAACGTGAACATGGCGAGCCTGCGCGCCTCCGCCGACCTGTTCGAGTCCAAAATCTACACAAAGAACCGGCAGGTGTTCGGGCATGAGGTGTCGCCGGGGGTGGACAACGACGAGCACATCACGGTGCTTATCACGCCGGTGCCTGGGGTGGGAGGCTACTTCTCGGCTTCTGACGCCTTCCCCAGGATAGTCAACCCCTTCAGCAACCAGCGCGACATGATCTATATGTCGAGCCTGCCGGGCGGTAAAAGCGGCGACCCCGGCAACTACTTCGAGAGCACCCTGGCCCACGAGTTCCAGCACATGATCCAGTGGAACGTGCACCGCCAGCGAGACATCTGGCTGGACGAAGGCGCGTCTGTCGTCGCCCAGTGGGTGAACGGCTACAGCGCGGGCGGCCTCGATTACTCTTTCACGGGCGCTCCTGACACCCAGCTCAACGCCTGGGACGAGCCGGGGCGAAGTTCGGCCCATTACGGGGCCTCGTATATGTTCCTGCGCTACCTGATGGACCGCTACGGCGGCGAGAGCTTCATGGCGACCTTGCTGAAGCACGACCTGCCCGGCACCGAAGGGCTGGACGCCGCAATCAAAGAGGGAGGCAACTCCGCGGGTTTTGAAGGCGCTTTCCAGGACTGGACGATAGCGAATGCGCTCAACGATAAGAAGCTGGACCGGGGCCGTTACAGCTACAGCGAGGGCGGTAGGGTGAAGCCGGGCCGCATCTTGAGCCAGTACCCCGCCACCCGTAGCGAGACCGTGCACCAGTACGCCGCCGACTACATCTCCCTCGCGGGCAACAGCGGGGCGCTGACCGTCTCCTTCAAGGGCAACTCAACAGTCCCAGTGGTAGCGGCAAAGCCCCACAGCGGACAGTACGACTGGTACGCGAACCGCCAGGACTCAGCCGACGCCACGCTCACCCGCGAGTTCGACCTTACCAGGGTGAGAAGGGCCACCTTGCAGTTCTGGACCTGGTACGACATCGAGAACCTGTTCGACTATGCGTACGCGGAAGTCTCTGCTGACGGGGGCAAATCATGGACCACGCTGAAGGGCAAGTACACCACCCAGGACAACCCCAACGGGCATAGCTACGGCCACGCCTGGACCGGCAAGAGTGGCATCGCAGCCACCTCCAGCGCCACGCCGAAATGGGTGCAGGAATCGGTGGACCTCAGCGCCTACGCGGGCAAGAAGGTGCTAATCCGTTTTGAGTACGTGACCGACGAAGGGTACAACCGCCCCGGCTTCCTCGTGGACGACATCAGCATCCCCGAAATCAGCTACTCGGACAGCGCCGAAGCCGACAACGGCTGGGTTGCACAGGGCTTCGTTCGCATCAGCAGCCAGTTGCCTGAGAAATGGTTCGTAGCCCTTATCGAGCGAGGCAGCACCAACCGCGTGCGCGTGATACCCGTCGATGCCAGCGGCAGCGGCAGCATAACCCTAACCGGCCTCGGTCGTGGCACCCAGACCCGCGACGCCATCCTGGTAATCTCCCCGCAAGCCCCCAAGACCACCGAGCAGGCGAGTTATACGGTGACGGTGAAGAAGAAGTAATGGGCTGAAACGTGAAACGTGAAACGTGAAACGTGAAACGTGATGGGGCTTGCTAAAGATGGTACATGAAGGTGGAAGGGCTCGGCCTAATGGACCCTGCACCCCATTGTCATCCTGAGCGCAGCGAAGGATCAGTAACCCGTTCTTGATAGCCTCTTCGACTGCACCCTAGCTCGCCCCTGTCATTTCGAACGCAGTGAGAAATCTCGTCC
>JAXDKH010000249.1:0-4730 GCA_034667185.1 Chloroflexia bacterium
AGAAACGCCCAACACCATACAGGACCACAGGCATACACTGCCCGTCGAGCCTAACCACCGCCAGAACCCCGGCCACTATGGCGTTCTCCTCCCCGACATCCCGACGATGACCGAGTGGGGCCTGCAGAGCGAACCGTGGATATTCCTCCTGGACAACCAGGGCAAAGTAGCCTCTCGCTTCGAGGGCGGCCTCACGCTGGACCAGGTGGAACCGGATTTGGCGAAGCTGGTGAAGTGATTCTGAAACGTGAAACGTGATGAGGTAGTAGAAACATAGTGCTATAAATAAACAGAGGCGGCTCATGTAAGTTGAGCCGCCTCTGTTTATTGTCTGTACCTGATAACACTCACCGCATCACGTTTCACGTTTCACGTTTCAGCATCACTTCCCCAAATACGCCAGCGGGTTCCTGTAGTTCCTCCCCGTGCCCACCTTCACCATGAAGTGGACGTGAGGGCCTGTCGAATGCCCAGTGGAGCCGATGTAGCCGATCACCTGGTTGCGGTCGACGTATTGACCGACGCGCACCGCAGGCTGCCGGATCATGTGGCCGTAGATCGTGCTGAGGCCGTTCATGTGGTCGATTATCACGCAATAGCCCAGACCATCGGTGCGCCAACCTGACCAGATAACCTTGCCCGAGTCGGCGGCGTGAATGGGCGTGCCGGCCCTGATAGCGATGTCCAGGCCGTTGTGCCGGCTGCTGAAATACTGGGTGATCGTGCCATGCACGGGCCATATCATGTTGCCGGTGCCTACCCTGGGCTTGTTCGATGCCGGGGGCTGGGGCGCGGGCTTAGGTTCGGGCTTGGTCGGCGGCTTCACGGGCGCGGCGGGCTTGGCTGCGGCCTTGCTCTCGACCGGCTTTTCCTTCGCCGGGGGCTGAGGTGCGGGCGCTTCCCTGCTGTCGGGTGGGGCCACGCGGGCTGCCATGATCACCGGCGGATTGCCACCCGGCACCATGATCGTCTGGCCGATTTGCAGCACGCTGTCTGCCTTGAGGCCGTTCGGCGGGTAGTCCAGGATCATCTCGGCGCTGACGCCCAACTTGTCCGCGATGGAGAAGATGGTGTCGCCCTTCTTTATCTCGTACTCCATGCCGGGCAGCGGCAGCAGGCGCAACTCGGAGCCGATCGTCAGGTTGTCGGGGTCGGATATGTCGTTGGCGTTGATGATGGTCGGCACGTCGATGCCGTAGCGTGCCGCCACTCGCTTGAGGGTGTCCCCCTTACGCACTGTATAGGTCACCGCTACGTCGCGGGGAGGCATCATGCCGCCCGGCACGATCACTGTCTGCCCGGCAGCCACGGTGCCGTTCGCCAGGTTATTGCCCGCGAAGGAGGTAATCACTTCGGGATCGACCTGGAACCGTTCGGCAATGCTCTGTACCGTGTCGCCCTCTTTAGCGACGTAGGTCATGCCGTCAAACGGCGGGATCATGAGCACGCGACCCGCCGCGAGCACTTCCTCTGTATCATAGATGCCATTGGAGCCCATAACGGTCTCAGGCATCAAGTTGAACTTGGCGGCAATGGACCCGACGGTGTCCCCGGCGACCACGGTGTACTCGGTCACCTTCACCAGGTTAGAGGGCGATGTCTGGCCCTGCGGCTGCGGCGGCACCTGCGACTGCTCGCCGGAAGGAGCCAGGGGCGCTACGATGGAATTGGCTGCGGCATCGGTACCACCGAGTTCGGTGCGCGGCAGGGCGAGCTGGAAGTCGCTATCGTCTATAGGCTGTCCTCCAAATTCGGCTTCGGCGTCATCGAAGTGGTCGGTGCCCAGGGCTTCGGCGGAATGCAGGTCAGACGAGTAGGCGCCCTGCGTGGTGAGCGCCCTCAGCCCGCCAAGCGCTACCAGCATACCCACCACCAGCAGCACTACCAGGTGAGTGGCGTAGCGGGTGGCCCACTGCGAAGCGGCCCGGCGGGAGGTGTGTAGCGTCTCTGCGTCACTGAGACCCAGCCCGTTTGGGTGGTCCATTGTGCCGAGCAACAGCCCGGCATGCTCTCTGGCTGTCTGCAGTGTGCCCGTGGCGAGCGCCATGCCCCTGCCGAGCGCGGTGTTCGGTACCTCACGCGTCTCCCCGTCAGGCCCGTACAGGGGCACGGTGCCGGGGACGATAGCCAGCCCCTTCTCGTCGTCACCATCGAGGCCTTCCCCTAGTATGTACAGGGGCCGTGCGGTTTTGACGTTGGAATGAGTCTGGTTAGTGAGAGAAGCGGGAGCGGCTACGCGGCCCCTGGTCTCGTTGCGGATGCGGCCCGAGGCAGAAATGATCTGCGGCAACGAGCGGTCCGCGTCATGCGAACCTTTGATTAGGGATTCGAGGCTACTCTGGGCATCGTCGATAGCCCGGTTGGTGCGCTTCGCAGAGGTGGTGCTGAGTGAAAGGCGGCTGGCGGACTTCCCGTTGCGCTTGGCGCGGGGAGTGTCCCGTAGGGCATCTCCGACCGGAAGAGCCACCGGCCCAGTGTCCTGACCCTTGCCCTTGTAGGACAGGTTTCGTGACATGTAGCGGTATCCTCCTGTATAAAGCCAAAACAGAGGCCGTATAGGCGACCTCTATGGGTGCAGGACTGGCAATGATGGGTGGCACAGAGCCACTATGCAATATTGTCATGCGCCCATGACGCCCCCGATTACAAGAGGGGCAAAACACCTACGTTCCCGTAGGCGCAAGGGCTATGATACCAGCCGTACAAAAGCGATGTCAAGAACGCAACCCTGCAAGGGCTACTACTATACAGCAAAAGTACGCTTAATTACGTAGCGCATTATGTGAAGGAAAAGAGATAGGCCGGGCGTAAATTAAGGTTTGTGGAAGACATGGAGGAAATACCCACAACAGGATCAGAACACAAATTGCGGTTTCCACCTGGTTTCCACGCTCTCGCGGGAGTAGTACCACCCCACAAGCCCTACAGGAACTTCATGGTGGTTTACAGGGCATCCAGCTACGTTTCTACGTTCGCGCTCCCGGTCTGATCACGACGAGCAAGCAGCTCTTCAAGATGTTCTTTGTGGTGCTCGTATGAGCCTAAGTGGCTCTGAGCGAGGGCATTGCCTTCCATCCATGCATATCTCCCAGGGTCCAGCAGGTCTCTTTCCGGTATCGCCTGAGACAGTGTCAGGAAACGCAGAAACTGTGCTCGCCAGTCTGCATACACGCTCGACCAGGATTTTCCCTTGTACGTCTCGTCAATCCAGGCATTAGTTTGATCTACGTCCTCTTCCAGATCGGGACCCAAAGTTTCCGGCCACCTGGGGTAGTCAGGTTCGACATTACGCAGAGCAGCCTCCGCCCGTGCGACGGAACGCTGCTGCCACGCCCACAGGTGGACAATCTCATCTTTGATGGACCAGTTGGAAGAAGTGTACGGAGCAGTAGCCTGATCTTCGCTCAGGGCTGCCAGTAGTTCCTCCCAACTGTTGAATTGCTCTCTCAGCGCGGCCAGTATCTGTTGCTTGTTGTGCATAGTACCCAAGTCAAGCACCTCCAATGCCTCATTCGAACGTCCGCTAAATAGAGCAAAGCCGGTTGCCGGCAGGTTTGCCCCGGCGTTCTGAAGTGCGTTCTAAGAAGCAGCCTTCACCACGATGCGCACCTGGTCGCCCACGCTGATCTTCATGCGCTGAGCGGCGCTGGCGTTGCGCACGGCCACTTCCAGCAGGCGCTCGGAGCCGATGAGGGCCAACGCCTGCCCACGCCGCACGTCCGCGTACGAATGGCCCAGGCCCTTGATGCTGTAGCCCGCGATTTCGATGACTGCGGTCGCGCTGGTATCTTCCAGCAGCGGTTCCAGCAGCCTGTCCGGCAGGTTGGTGATGATGTTACCGAAGCGGTCGATGTGGATCACCTGGCCGACGATGGTGGTACCCTGGCGCGACTTCTGCACCCTGGGCGAGGCGTCGGGCAGCGTTACCAGCGTGCTAAGGTTGACCTGGGAAGCCATGCGGTCTGGGTGCGCGCCACTGGCGAGATGGGCGGCTACCGGGGCGAACACGTCGCGACCGTGGAAGGTGTTGCTGACGTTAGCCAGCCAGTAGTCAGGGTTATCGAGGTGGTAAGCACGAGGTTGCTCGCTGAAGTGGGCGTAGGGGTCGTCCTCGAGCACTTCGCCCACCACGGCATCTCCGTCTGCCCCACCCTCTTCTTCAAGATCGATCTCGCCCTCCCAATTGGGTGCAACCCCCCACATGCCGCCTATCCAGGGCATCCTGTCCACTTCGGCGTTCTGCACCGGGGCTTGCTCCGCCCTGAGCACATACGTGAAGATGCCATTATCCGGGCCGACAAACGTACCATGCCGGGTGCTCAACACGATAGACCGCCGCGAGCTACCCACGCCGGGGTCCACCACCGCGATGTGTACCGCGCTAGCCGGAAAGTACCTGTACGCCCTGTACAGGATAAAGGCCCCTTCCTGTATCTGTTGCGGCGTAACGTCGTGGCTAATATCGACCACCTTGGCGTCGGGCAGCAACGTATGGATGACGCCCCGCATCGCCCCCACATAGCCGTCGTGAGTACCGAAATCGGTCGTAAGGGTGATCACGGGTGGGTGCTCGATCCTATGGAGGCGATCCTCAAGCCCCGCCAGCAGGTTCCCGTACACGTTGATACCCATTGTGCCCTCCGGGCTGACGAGTGGCTAGTGGCTAGTGGCTAGTGGCTAGTGGCTAGTGGTTAGTGGTTAGAAGTTCTCTGCTAGCCACCAACCACTAA
>JAXDKH010000250.1:0-4072 GCA_034667185.1 Chloroflexia bacterium
TCCTTCCCGCCCGTCTGGTTTATAGGCGGGCGCTATCTGACTGTCTCGGTGGCTATCGGCGGAGGTGCGCTTGCTGGTGTGGATGTTGTAGCTGGCGCCAGGCGGGAGGTGACGTCTTCCGGCAGGGGCGGTGGCGCAGTAAGCCCAGGTGCAACATCGCCGTAGTGCATTGTCTTCTTTGATGCCGGTAGTGGTGTGGGACAAACGCCTGGGTTCCAGTTTTCGTTGGTAGGCAGTGTTGGATCATTCAATGCTTTTCGGAAGCTACCTCCAGTTAGCGTGCCATCCAGAGCCACAGGGCGGGCTGCCCACATATCGAATACGTAGGCAGCATAGCCGCCAGGGGCAAGTAAGGATTCACTATCGTTGGGAAGGATGCTGGCGCGCGAAAACTGTAGATCACCCTTAAGGATCACCAGAGTTAATGGTGGTTCTTCGATAGTCCCAAAATCGGGCAGGCAGCCAAGTCCCAGGGCTGTGTATTTTTCTCGTGTAATTGGGATCGACAACAATACGGTAGGGGTTCCGGACCGAACAAGGCCAGTCACCTTAGCATATTCCTGAGCATAGCTCCCTACTTCTTCTGATGACGCACCCTTGAGGTTCGGCACACCATAGGGAAACCGGTTTGGTTTCTCCTTGCTGGCATCGGTTACTTGGCTGGCTGATCGGGAGCCAGGGGCTCCAGTTACGGTTAGGGGAGTGCGATTTCTGGACGAAAATGCAAACAGCGCGATCAGTAATGATGCGAGCAGAACAATGGGTATGAGTATGCTGCTTATTTGTTTTGGCTTAGTTTCCATCGTCGGACTCCTTGTTACCTATCTAGAACTTAATTCTAATAGGTGACCGAAAAATTCCCAGTGCTATCACACGCATTGATTTTCGCGTTGCGAACCGTAACAGGATATTGTTTTGTATCCGGACACCACGGATTAAAGTAGTAACCTCCTGTTGGTGCTTGGGAAGCAGCGTACGTATTATAGAAGTACAAAGTGTTGAACTTCTGACTGATCGGGTAAACTTCGCCACCAACTCCTGCAAGCGTGAAGTAATCTTTGCCCATATCTCCTGTAGTGTCCAAAGCAAAGCAAGAGCTACTGTTGCACCAATATACAGTCCATTTATTCCCGGCTGTTTTATTTCCAGTTGCATAATCCGTACGGTAAGTGTAACCCACTCCAGGATCTAGGGTGATGGCGGTATTCCATACAAGATGAGAAGGTTCATTTTGTACTCCAGTGCCCCAGGTACTATATGGACTTAGCCCACATGTACCACTACTGTTGCAGGCATAGAGGAAGCCGCCCTCCACAAAATGCCTGTTTTGATTGTCCGCGAGGGCTACAGGACTTTGGTATTGATTGCCGTTACCTGGCGCTGGATTTTGTGAGCCCGGTGAGATTACGAAAGATTGGATGTTTTGATACTTACCTAACCTGTATCCTATTATCTGTCCGAATCTGGTCTGACTCTGGTTTTGCTGAGCTAAATAGACTGCCGTAACTGCATCTACGCGTGGAGCGTTCAGGGATGGATAAAAACAGGGCTTCGTTGTTGAGCCACAAGTAGGTTGGTCTATGTCAAAAGGATAAGGAGGATTACTGTTGTTCATCACCAGCCGTTCAACATAGAGATAGAATGGATCATTAGTAGGCACATCAGAGTAGGATTGCCTGCTAGCGACAACATCTGTATAACCTGCAGAGTTAGATGTCATCTTCGCCATTTGTCCTCTCGTGACCGAGTTGTCAGGAAGGAAGCATGGCGTTCCAGATGGGTAGCAACGAGCCGGATCGCTATACCCCCCAGCAATCTGGCGCTGATTCATCGTTTCAATATACGTGTAGAACTGTGAACCCCAAGGCACGTCCGTGAAAGTTGGAGTATTAGGATTGTACTGTGGCCACCCGAAGGTATTGACGATAATCTTACTAATCTGTGCACGCGTGACCCCGGTATACGGGAGGAAACAAGGAGGGACGTAACTGCCGCACTTGGAGGTTTCACCATAGCCACCTATGTAGCCCCTGGATACCATCCATGCAACTTGATAACAATTATATTTGTGGGATGTATAGTCACTGAAACTGGCGCACTGGCCCTCTGGGTGGGCAGATACAGTGTGTTCCAATTCTGCGCTGGAGAAAGCAACGGTCAGCAGTGCCAACCCGAGTAACATGCCCAAGGCCCGAAGTATTACCAACACAGACTGCTCCTTTTCCTGCACAGCGGCTAATCGGGCAGGGTTGATCCTCTTTCAGAACGTCCAAAGGTGTTCAATGATGCACAGGGAGCTGTATTGCGGTCACATATATGACCACAAGTAATTCACTTGTATGGCACATAATATAAGTATTGCGGTAAACTGTCAATAGGCAATATCAGCAAACTGTGGTGAGTCCACCTAATCAACGTGGAAATATCAGGTACCAAACTAACCGGGAGTTCTATTTACCTTTCGTATCTACGAATACAAATACAAAAAGGCCACGATGGGTACAATTCCCATCGTGGCCTCTCGCTACTCGGTTGGGGCGCTTGTTAGCGTGCCGCAGGCGTGGAGTAGAGATCGTTCACCGCCTGGAACAGTTGCTCGAAGCGGTTGAGCGTGCCCGGGTCGATCTTGCTGGGCGGCAGGGGGTTGGAGACCAGGTAGCTGGCGACCACGTAGGGGTCGTAGATGCCCGACTGGCTGAGTTGCAACCCCTTCTCCAGCACGTACTGCGCGAGGCGGGTCCTGATGCCCTCGCCGGGGGGCAGGTCGCGCTCGTCTACCGTCTGCCCGCCAAGCTCCTCCTTGTAGGCCGCGTTGAACAGCTTCAGGTAGAGGTTTGGAGACAGCAGGTCCTCGACGCTGGTAGTCGAAGCCACGGCAGTCGCGCTCACACCATTCCCGTTGCCGTTGCTCCCGCCCCCCTTGCTGTCGGCCTTCTGCTCATGCCGGAACATCGCGTAGCTGATCACTCGCCGCTCGGTGAGACTATCCGACATGGCATGATCGCCACCTACCGTATCGCCGTTGCCATTGGCGTTCGCGCTGACGTGGTCCGTGTTGCTCGACAGCACGGCCAATTCGGACTCCCCGGCGCTCAGCAGGGCCATGAAGGTCGAAAGCCTGCCCAGGCCGCCCATCGGCACCACCGTGACGTCGTTGCGGAGGGGGGTCCTGCGCTGCTTGTCGAGGAGGGCCGAGAAGAACTTCAGGTAGAGCATATCGGCGGGGCTTTCCACCAGCAGGTTGCGGTTCGCGGTGAACAGGTTCTCGGTCAGCCTGTAGCCGAGCGCCACCTGCAGCGGGTAGAGGGTCTTGCTCTCCGAATCGCCGATCTTGTTGGAGATAACCGAGCCTTCCCCTCTCGCCTCCACCGTGCGGACCTGGTAGAGCCGCTTTGTGGGCACCATGAAGGGCGAGTGGGTGGTGTACATGATCTGGTGGTCTCGCGCCAGATCCTCGATGTAGCGCAGGAAGTCGGCCTGGGCGAGCGCGTGCAGGTTCAGGCCCGGCTCGTCCAGGAGCAGGATCAGGTCGGCGTTGGTGCCAAGATGCTGCTTGATCGAGTCGAACCAGACGATGAAGCTGAAGAACCAGACGAAGCCCCTCGACCGCTGGCTGAACGGCACGCTTACGCGATGGCGGCGGTCGCGGATGCGGATGTAGAGGTTGTTGCCCTGGTTGAAGGGCGGCGCGTCGTGTGGGTCTTCCCTGATGTCGAACTCGACCTCAAGCTCCTGGTTCTGCTTCCAGTAGTCAAACACCTTATCGGTGATCGAGTTGGAAATAGCCTCCAGCTTGGCCTTGACGCTCTCGTAGCCGTTAGCCACCATGAGCTGGCTCAGTTCCACCCCCGCCATACGCAGGAGGCTCAGCACCGTTTTGTCTTCCTCGGCCACCGTCTGCCGCTCGATGTGCTGCTGCAAGGTGGGCAGGTTGATCTTGCCCGGCAGCAGGTAATAATCGTCGAAGTAGAGGAAGCGGGGTATGCGGGGGCCAATCGCTCGCGCCCACAGCAGGTAGTTGAGCATGCTGGGCCACGACTCCGGCACCTTGGAGAAGGTGTCCTTCAGGTCG
>JAXDKH010000251.1:0-23633 GCA_034667185.1 Chloroflexia bacterium
ACTCCCATCGGGGTTGCGCCAGGCCTGAGTCGTTATGCCATCCTTCTCTCTCACTGCATCGCTCGTCCAGCCCAGACCCGGCAGGTCCACCTGCACCCCTTCGTAGCTCAGGTGCGTAACAGGCCCCGAAGGGCCGCCGCACCCCACCAGCAACACAAGCACAAGCACAAAGCAGGCGAGCCCTGGGCCAGGAGAGCGAAGTCGGCTGACTGAGTACATAAGCATAGCGCAATTGTACTACTATCAGCGACCGGGCGCGGTTCAGTCGTAGAGCAGGCGACCTGTAATCGCACGGTCATCTACCCCCGTACTTCTGCTTATATTGGAACGTGCCTAGCTGAGATAGGAGCACATCATAAGGAGCCTGGTTCTCGGGGTGTAGCTCGAACACGGCGCGCTCGAAGTATTGTACCCGGTACTCTTTGCCATCAAGCTCTGACTTTTCCGTGAATTCCTCGCTTACGGGGTAGCCTTGTTGCGCCAACCCACCGTTCTTCTGCCAGTACTCCAGGAACTTGCCTCCTACACGCTTACCCGTCTCAGGGAACAGCACCGAACCTGTGGAGGTATTAGGTTGCTGGCCTGGAGCACCATTGGGGTACTTTTGCCTATAGCGGAAAGTGCCTAACTGCGACAAGAGTACGTTGTATGGAGGCTGGTTTTCAGGGTGGTACTCGAACACCGCACGCTCGAAGTACTGCACCGTGTATGACTTACTATCAAGTGTAGACACCTCAGTGAACATCTCGGAGATGGGGAAGCCTTGCTGCGCGAGCCCCCCGTGCTTGTCCCAGTAGTCGAGGAAGATACCCTTCACGCTCTTACCCGTCTCGGGGAAGGTGCGAGTGCTTTCGGTTTCGCCCGGTATAGGTGTGGGGCTGAAAGTGGGTGCGGCTGATGGGGTGGCTGCTACGGGAGTGACAGGCGTGGCGGGAGACGCAGGAGTCGAAGGAGGGGCGGCGCACATATCGCGGTGCATGATCACCAGGGGCGCGCCATTGGTGCTTCCCACCATTACCACGTCGCCTGCTGTGCCTGGTATGCCAGCTACATCGTTGAGGTTGCCGGCATCCGGCAGGGGCGCATCGCCCACGACAGACCATGTGTGACCGTCGACGGTGCGGCCTATCAAAGGACGCAGGTCTACACCCTCGCGGCTCTCACCATAACCCACCACCCAGGCATCTGTGTCGCTAAAGGCCACGATGCCGGTCAGATAATTGGAGTTGAGAACGCGCATGTCGGTGCCGCTCATCTCCGTCTTCTCGCCGTTGGAGTGGAGAATACCTGGCTCCTCCTTGAAGTTGCCGACAACGAACCTACTATTGCCAGGGGGCAGGGCCACATCGGTGGCCTCGGTGAGGAATAGGTTACGGCTGGCCGGTAAGGCCTCGTCCTGCCAGTTCTGCCCGTTCCAATGCAGTTGCACATCTCTTACCCTGGCGTTAGCTGAGGTACCGACCTGTTCACCTACTGCCCATACATCCTTAGCGGAGCGTGCCTTTATGCTGTACAGGATGTTTTCGTGCCGGATGCTTGTCTGATCCACCGCCATACGGGTGCCGGAGCCGGTCTTGTGTACGCTCCAATTTGCACCGTCACCGTGGATGATAAGCGAAGCGGCGTCCCTATTGCCGCCCATGACCCCTGCGGCCCACAGGTCAGTAGCTGAAGACGCCGAGATTGAATACAGGCTTGGGTTAGGTATGTCCTCCAGGAAGCCGAGACTCATGGGCGTCCAGGTCTCGCCGTCCCAATGGAGTATGATAGCGTTGAGCTTTTGCTCGTAACTTGAATCGCCCACGGCCCAGGCGTTATCAGGAGCAAGGGCAACTACGCTTTCCAGGTAATTCGCGCCGAGGTTCGGGTTCGGCGTAGTCACAATCTGCCACGCCTTGCCGTCCCAGTGTATGGCGAGATTCCGCGTGTCCTCCTTGCCGCCAATGTAGCCCACGGCCCATATGTCCTCCGCAGAAGAGGCCGATACCGACATGACGGTGACTTGCTGCCCCGGAAAAGCCGGGACCTGAGGCACGCTCCACGCATAGCACGGAGCAGAGGCAGCTACATTAGGCACGTTTCGACTAGCCGCTATTGGGACGCCAAAAGGGGCCAGGAGCAACAGAGCGCCAAACAGTGGGAGAAGCATACTTGAGGAAAACACAACCGTCCTGCGCGGGCGAGTTGTTAATGTCGAGTTCATGGTATGCAACACAACAGGACCGTCCTTCATAGATAGTTGGGATAAGATGAGAAATCAAATTTTGCTTGAACACGTAGAGAGTCCACGCTCTGTCTACGCGCGAAGACAATTATAAGCGTACGATGGTCAGTAAGTCAAAAATGTACATATGATATCTACCGGGGATGCAAGAGACGTTACACCCTGCCCGGTTAGGCAAAGGTTCCCTCTCGCAGGAAGCAGTTTAGCAATGCCAATGACGTGCACTAACTGCTCCAGACCCGCCAAAGGTACTAAAAGCTGCCTGGTGCTCTTAACTCTGGCATCGGGGAGTCGTATCATTTGCAACACACCACCTGCTCAAGCTGTGCTGAAGTAGGGGGTCATGCCTGTTTTGCTTCGGGGCGCCGCAGTCCAGGGTCCGGGTTCTACTCGACACCCTTACTTTGCATTGGGGGTGTACCCGGCAGGTGGTTGATCTCTGCTACACAGATACGTTCATCAAAAGAGAACACGGAAGATTTACATGAAGCGCGCGTCGATCCGTTGGCCCGCCTGGGCATCCGCCCTCGGCATGCTATTGGCTGTATCCGCACCCGCAGGGTACACCACCGCTGCACCCGTAACCCCGCTAGCCCACTAGTATTCGTGGGTGCTCGATCACGCCAGCGGCCAGGCATACCGTGTGGCCGCCAACGACCATGTTGGCAACTATGCGGCCACCAGCCCCACCGGCCTCAGCCCCGCCACCATCAAGTCGGTCTACAACTTCCCCACCAGCGTGACGGCGGGCGCAGGCAAGACGATTGCGATTGTCGATGCGTATGATAACCCCACCGCCGAGAGCGACCTGAACGTCTTCAGCCAGCAGTACGGCCTGTCCGCCTGCACCACCGCCAACGGCTGCTTCCAGAAGGTCGACCAGAACGGCGGAACCAACTACCCACGCACCGACAGCGGCTGGGCGCTTGAGATTTCGCTGGACATCCAGTGGGCGCACGCGATAGCGCCGGGTGCCAAAATCCTGCTGGTAGAGGCAAAGACCAATAGCTTCACCAACCTGCTGGCGGCAGAGGACTACGCCAGGACCCACGTGCAGTACGTATCGAACAGTTGGGGCGGGCCCGAGTTCTCGGGAGAGAGCAGCAACGACTCCCACTTCGTGCAGTCGGGCGTTAGCTTCTTCGTCTCCTCGGGCGACAACGGCACCCCCGCGGAGTACCCTTCCTCCTCACCCAATGTTGTCTCGGTTGGCGGCACCACCCTCAAGTTAACTAGCAGTGGGGCGCTGTCGAGCGAGACGGGCTGGAGTGGCAGCGGCGGTGGCTGCAGCGCTTACGAGACGGCCACCAGCGCCCAGTCTAGCTTCAGCCAGTACGGTCAGGTGAACTGCGCGGGCAAGCGGGCTACCCCCGACCTCTCCCTCGACGCCGACCCCGCCTCGGGTGTGTCCATCTACGACAGCACCCGCTACCAGGGCCAGCAGGGCTGGTTCACAATCGGCGGCACCAGCGCCAGTTCGCCCATGATAGCGGCCCGCGCGGCGGTTGCAGGCGTGGTGGTGAACTCGGCCTACGTCTACGGCAGCTCCATCACTTATCGCGACATCACCTCCGGCAACAACGGAGCAAACTGCACGGCTGGCCTGGACCTCGTTACGGGCCGAGGTAGCTGGACTAACTAACTGGTAACGCACAACCACAGGCACGAAGAGGGGAGCGACGCTGGCCGCTCCCCTCTTCGTCTGTTCGTATCAAAGCAAATTCAATACTCTTGGCGTGGTGCGTTTAGCTTATCCTGGGAACACTTAGCTCAGCTGCTCCAGTGCTTCAAGCGCCAGCCGCCTGCTCTCAGCCGCTTTCACGGGGGCGTGAGCGTCCACGATCTTGCCCTCCCGGTCGATGACGTACTGGCCCCGCACCACGTTCTTCCTGATGCTGCCGTCCTCCCGCGTCTTGGTGCCCAGGCTGTTCCAGGCCTCTGACACCTCGAAGTTCGTATCCGCCAGCAGGGTAAAGGGCAGGTTGAGTGCCTCGCGGAACTTCTTGTGGCTCTCGACGCTGTCGGGGCTAACGCCGATCACCACGGTGTCTTTTTGCTGGAGGTCGTCGTAGGAGTCCCGAAAGGCGCAGGCTTGCAGCTCACAGCCGCTGGTGAAGTCGGCGGGGTAGAAGTAGAGCACTACGTTCTTGCCGCGAAAGTCGGACAGCTTCACGGATTCGCCCGTGTCGCTCGGCAACTCAAAATCGGGGGCAGTCTCGCCAACAGAAGGCATATGGTCGTCTCCTTGCATCGTGTGATAGCCCACTATACCGCATCCGGCCTGCGTAGTCATGGGGCTTTGCGATGTCTGGCTACTAGCCTCCGGCCATCCAGCCGCAACAAAGCGAAGGCACACCGCTTCCTGGTACAATTGCAACGATACAGTCACCTATCTGTTCACAGTGAAGACCACACTAAACAGAGCTTTCTAGAAGGACTTCCCACCCCTTGTTTGGTAAACGATTCCTGGCGATCCTGGCCTCGCTGCTGTTAGCCGTGCTGCCTGTTCTCTCGGCGGGAGCTACGCCCCAATATGCCCCTGTCGACTCCGCAGGCATGGAAGGCTGGAGCGCCCCCGTAAACATCTCCAACGGCAAGCAGTACGACAACACCCCTTCCATCGCCGCCTCGCCCAACGGCGCTGTGAGCATCATCTGGATGCGCAGCCAGGCGGCCAACCCCAACGCTAACCTGCTGCTGCAAGCCCGCAACTCCTCCCTGGGCGGCAAGTTCCAGGTGGAGCAGCTATCCGAGAGCACGCCGCAGAAATCCAGCGGCGGGGCCATCGTGAAGCTGGATGCGCTGGGCCGCAAACACATCGTCTGGTGGCAGTACGAAGGCAACGGCGTGTGCGACTACTATGTCCGCATCGAAGCCGACGGCCCTACCTCCGTCAAGGAACAGGTACCGGGCACGTGCGGGCACAATTACAAGAACACCGCGCTCGCAATCGGCCCTGACAACAACGCGCACATGCTCTTCGGCCAGAACCTGCAAAGCCTCTTCTACTGGGTGCGTGCCGACTCTGGCTGGACGGTGCAGGCCGAGAGGGTAGGCGGCACCACTATCCCCGAAGCTCCGACGTTGGGTGTGACCACGCAAGGTGTCGTGATCGCCGCCTGGAAGGACAAGGCACCGGGCGACTTCAGCGATATTTATACGGGCGTGAGGCAGGCCCCCGGCAAGTGGCAGGTGGAGAACGTGTCGCACACGCTGACACCGGGCTGCGAAGGCAACTCTATTACTGATGAGCCGGCGCTCGCCTCGGACCCGACGGGCGGTATGCGCCTGGTGTGGGAGGACGAGCGTTGCGACCCTCGCAACCCCGAACCCACGTTGCGCGAACCGTACTATCGCGAGTGGGAGCCTGCGACCGGCTGGAACGCTCTAGCCCCTGTGCGTCTGCAGCGCACCCCCGGCAATACCTACAATATCGCTATAGTGGTTGATCCAGCGGGCACCGCCCACATTGTCTGGGCCGACACCCTGCGCTTTCACTACACCCTCTATTACGCCAGCGGCAGAGGCGACCATTTCAGCGCGCCCATCACCCCGTTTGCTGACTGGTCGCGGGGGGAGCCTATCAAGGACATGTCGCTCGCCTACAGCCCCGGTTACCTGCACCTGGCCTTCGGCAGCACCCGCGACGACCCCGAAAAGGACAACTACTACACCTACTTGCAAGTTAGCACGCCCCCGCCCCCTCCGACACCCGCTCCAAAAATACCACCGTCTAACGAGAAGGTGCCCGGCAACGGCAGCCGCACCTTCCCTGAGACCGGCTATGCCGTCACGGGCGTCTTCCTCGACTACTGGAACTCGCACGGGGGGCTGCGGCAGCAGGGCTTCCCTATCTCCAACATCGTGCGCGAGACCTCGCCCCTAGACGGCAAGTCATACCTGATGCAGTATTTCGAGCGCGCCGTGTTCGAGTACCACCCGGAGAACCCGGCGGTGAGCCAGGTGCTCCTCTCGCAGCTTGGCACGTTTACCTACCGCAAGAAGTACCCCAACGGCGCGCTCAACCAGCGGCCCAACATGGACGCAGTGGCTCCTTTCCCGGAGACGGGCAAGCGCGTAGGCGGCACCTTCTTGCAGTACTGGCAGCAGAACGGAGGCTTGGCGCAGCAAGGCTTCCCTATCTCCGACGAGTTCACCGAGATCAGCGAGACCGACGGCAAGCCTTACACGGTGCAGTACTTCGAAAGGGCTGTGTTCGAGTGGCACCCTGAGAACCCGCCGCCTAACAACGTCTTGCTGTCGCTGCTGGGCGTCTTCCGGCTCAGGCAGCAGTACGGAGGGGGCTAATGATGCCGGAGAGAAGGATTACCAGACGCGAGTTGCTAGGGCTTGCGGGCCTGGGTGCGGCGGGCCTGGGAGCCGCGGCACTTGGAATAAATAGAATAGTTCCACAGAATGCGAAAGGGACGACATGCTCACGGTAGTCACGTTTGGCGACTCTATTCTTGATTGCGGGCATTACAACCAGTACGGCGTGCACCCCGGCCAGCTTATAGTGCGCAACGACGACAGGCTCTTCCCTGAGTTCAAAGGCAACGACCTGACTTCGCACCGGGAGGCCCGCCTGGAGCACAGGGCCGTTGACGGCGCTAGGGCCCCAGGATTGCAATCGCAGGCGCGCGGCCTCAGCGTGGACGGACCAGCTGTAGCCATGCTGACCATCGGAGGCAACGACCTGCTAGGGGGTCTGGTCACCGACAACGGGCCGGGTATTCGCCAGTTCGAGCAGACGCTTGAGGCCTTCCTCAAGCTGTTGCCCATCCGCCCGGTGCTGGTAGGTGACGTCTACGACCCCAGCTTCGGCGACGACAGCCGCAACTTCCTCGGCGTGGACCCAAAGACGGCCCGCGAGAATCACCGCCGCGTAAACTCCATCCTGGCCGAGATGGGCGACAAGTACGGCGCACTGGTGGACCTGCACGCCCACTTCCTCAAGGGCGACCCCAACTGGTACGCCTACACCATCGAACCCAGCCTGACAGGTGCCTCCGAAGTCCGCCGCGCCTTCCTCCCCCACATCCCATCGTAGGGGCACGATGCATCGTGCCCGTGGTCGTCCAACCCCTCTGTTGAACATGGAGACCAAAGCCCCACCCTGTCATCCTGAACGCAGTGAAGGATCAGCGGCCCCTGTTGGGCAATCCCAACGCTCAGCCACCGCGTTACATTAACAGCAGAGTCCCCCAAACGTAAGAGTCAAACTACAGCACCTGATCCTTCACTGCGCTCAGGATGACAGGGTGGGGCTTGGTTCTTCCACAGCAAGCATGGCAGCTACACGGGAATACCATCCATAGCGCCCGTACAACACGCAGGCTAGCACGATTCCTGCTCATGATTCTGCATTGATGTAGACCACTTTCAGAAACGGAGATGGAGCGATGAAAGGCACGATTCTGGCGACGGCGCTGGCGGCGGGTGCGGGTGCGGCGGTCGCAGCGAACATTAGGAAGAAGGGCAGCCAGTACACCTTTATGGACAAGTCGGTGGTCATCACCGGCGGGTCGCGAGGGCTGGGTCTGATTATGGCCCGGCTGCTGGCAGACGAGGGGGCGCGAGTGACCCTCCTCGCCCGCAACCAGGAGGAACTTGACCGGGCCGCGCAGGACATCTCGCTGGCTGGGGCCGACGTGCTGACCTTCCGCTGCGACGTGACGGACCGGCAGCAGGTAGAGAACACCCTGCACCGCGTCATAGAGCATCGCGGGCGCATTGACGCGCTCATCAACAACGCGGGCATCATCCAGGTCGGCCCGGTGGAGCACATGCAGCTACAGGACTTCGATGACGCGATGAACGTGCACATGTGGGGACCGCTTTACGCGATGCAGGCGATCATCCCGCACATGAAGCGGGAAGGTGGCGGGCGCATCGTCAACATCTCTTCGATTGGCGGCAAGATCGCCGTGCCCCACCTGCTGCCCTACGTCGCCAGCAAGTTCGCACTCGCGGGCCTGTCCGACGGCATGCGGGCGGAGCTTGCTAAGGACAACATCCAGGTGACCACGGTAGCACCCGGCCTCATGCGTACAGGCTCCCCTTACAATGCGTTCTTCAAGGGCGACCGGGAGAAGGAGTTCAGCCTGTTCATGCTCCTGGGCACCCTGCCCCTCACCGCTATGAGCGCGCAAAGGGCCGCCCGCCAGATAATTGAGGCCTGCCGCAACGGCAGCCCCGAATTGACGACCACAGTGCAGGCCCGCCTCGCCATAGTCGCCAGCACGCTCTTCCCCGGCCTCTTCGCCAGGAGCCTGCAGCTCGCCGTGCGCCTGCTACCGGGCCCGCAGGGAGAGCAGGGCGACACCGCGCGCAGCGGCTGGGAGAGCCAGTCCGGCTTCACCCGCTCGCCCATCATGGCCCCAACCCACCGCGCCGCCGAGGAGAACAACGAGAGGAACGGCTCGCACGCAGCCGTGAATGGAGAAAAGACAGAGGCCGAGGCTTAAACCTGGCTCTTCAATGCCAGCAGCGCGAGGGCAATATTCACCGCGTAGCTGATGATAGCTACCCTGCCGTCGCGCAACGCCTCGCCTACTTCCTCAAGCGACATCCATCTGATCTCGAAGCCCTCCAGGTCTGCATGGTCGGCTGGGGCAACGGAGCGGGCAGCGCGGGCCAGGTAAAAATGCCCTGTGCCAACGTGCCGATTGGCATCTATTACGAAGCTACCCAGGTGCTGCCAGTCGTCGCTGGCATGGCCGGTCTCCTCTAGCATCTCGCGTTGGGCGGCAAGCAACGGGTCCTCCCCCTTCTCGAGGTAGCCTCCTACCATCTGCCAGCTAGAGCGTCCAAGGCCGTGCTTGTATCCTTCAAGGATAAGAGCCTCGCCCGCCTCGTTCAACACGAACGCGTTCACATACTCTCGCGTATGCACGATGGGCCAATCGGAAATAACCCGTCCGTCAGGTAGGCGTACCTGCTGCATGCTCACCTTCAAGAACGGGTGGTCAATCACAGGCTCGCTGCCGAGCACGTGCCAGCTTTCTTCAGACATTGGAACCTCTGTTGGACGATGGACGGTGGTAGGAGACAAAACCACAAAGGACGCGCTAAGATTGATGGCTTGTGCGGCTGTAGCAGCCAGGGTGCCGCGCCATCTCTACTTACTTCTGCATCAACTCCAGGATGGTGCTGACCACCACCTGCCACTCCTTAGTATCAGGGTTTATCAGCTCGAAATGCTCTGCGCCTTCCAGGGTGACCAGCTTTACATCATCGCCTCGCTGTTGGGCCGCCTGTACGTAGCGCTCGCTGATCTCAATAGGCACAATGCCGTCGTCGGTGCCGTGGATAAGACGCATGGGCACTCCGGATGGCAGCATTTCGATAGGCGAGGCGCTAGCGTATCGCTCCGGGACGGCATCTGGCGAGCCGCCCATGAAGTCTTCCACTACCCCGTTGCTCAACTTCAACTCCCATGCTCTACGCAGGTCCACCACGCCTGCGAGGGGCACAGCCGCCTTCACGGGTAGCGGATCCGCTGTGTAAAGTGGGTCGCCTGCGGGAATGCGGTGCCGTGAAGCCACCCAGGCGGCAAGGTGCCCGCCCGCTGAATGCCCCACCACTACTACGCGGCTGAGATCCAGGTTGTATTGGGGTGCCAGCACTCGCAGGTAGTCCACCGCCGCACCCACGTCCTGGAACGTACCGGGCCAACCGCCACCGGGCTGCCCTATGCGCCTGTACTCGATGCTCCAGGTCGCAAGGCCCGCTTCGGTGAGTGCGTTTGCCGCGTGCCCGGCATGCGTCAGGTCGTACTGCGAGCGCCAGAACCCGCCGTGGATGAAGACGACGATGGGGAATTTGGGATTTGGGATTTCGGATTTCGGATTTGAGGGGAGGCGGAGGTCGCCGAACTGGAATTCGTTGGGGCCGTAGGGGATGCGGTGCTCGGCAGGTACGGGGGTCTGCGCAAAGATGTCACGTGCCACAGGTGGAACCTCGCGGGTTGGGAGGGTGTTGATAGGACCGTAAGTGCGAGTTGAAGGTCTGAAGATAAATGCCGCGAGAAGAATCAGCGGTAAAAGAATCAAGAGCGACGACCACACGAGCCTTTTGCTTCGCACTCCTCGTCCGTCGTCACCAGGCAATATCGTCCCGCATCAACGGCATCGTCATACAACGCGGGCCGCCTCTTGCCCTGGATAGCTCCAGGCCGCTGATCTTTATCGCGTACTTGCGCTCTGGGTGCTGGCGTATCTCGTCCACCAAGGGTTGGTTGACCACCCAGCCGCGCTCGGCACCCGGTGCTACGTGCCACTTCACGATCTCGTCCTCGGAGATGATGCGGTAGCCTGCAGCCTCCATCGCACGGTAGGTCTGCTCGTTGCGCTCGTAGCCAAGTATGAGGCCGGGACGCAAGCAGAACGAGTTGGCGCCGTCGGTCCACTGCTCGCGCTCCTGGTAGAGGCGACTGTTGCCCCCGCAGAAGACCGGGTTGAGCGGCCTGCCAAGCTCTTCCTCCAGGCAGTCCACCAGCGACTTCCTCATAGGCTGCAACTGCGTCGTGCCGTCGCGCCCGACCTTGATGCGCACAATGCCTACCTGCTCACCACCGCCCGGCAGGATCAGTGGCGGGTAGACCAGCACGTCGTCCTGCGACATCATGGTGAAAATGGTGTCGAGGTGCATGGTAGAGCGCTGCTTGGGCATAATCACGGCGTAGATCGTCTCCACCCGCGAGTTGTCCCTGGCGAGTCCCCTGGCGAGCGCATCAACTCCCTCCGGCGAGGTGCGCTCTGATACGCCCACCAGCACCAGGTCGGGCCGTATCACCAGCACGTCGCCACCCTCAATCGTGGCCGCTTCATCCACGGGCGAGGGGTTGGAGAGCGACATGGGGGTGAGCTTGTCGAACCAGACCGGCGGGCGAGAGCCGTTACCCCCGCCAGCCTTTGGGTGCAGCATGTAGATGTAGCGCAGCAGCAGCGACTCGCGTCTCCTGGCAGGCTTCGCCATGTGCCCCACGACGAGGCCATCGTTCACCACGGCGCAGGGGTCGCGCATGAACAGCAGGTTCGGGATGGGGGTGAGCTGGTAGGGCAGCTCCGACAGGAACGAGGTCAGCTCGGTGTCACGGTGGGGGTCGGGCTTACCCTCTATGAGCCAGCGGGCAAGCTCGCCAGGGTCTGCAGAGAGCATGTCGTTGCAGAACTTCTCCGCGTCAATGTGCGGCCCAAGCTCCATCTGGCAGATAGCCTGCACCAGGGCGTTGCGAGTCTGCTCGTCCTCCAGGATGTCGCGCAGCATGTCCGCCGAGTCGAGCACCTCCTCCGGCGGCACGATCACCGATATGAGCCGCTTGAACGCTTCGTGCTCGTGCTTGGCTAGCTCGTGGTAGAGGATGTCGTCAAAGAGGAGGTCATGTCGCAGGGCAGGGGTCATCTGGCGCACCTCCTGTCCCGGAGTATGCACCACCACCCTGCGCAGCGTGCCGATTTCGGATGTGACGTTTAGCATGATATGTACAAGTAACCTAACTATGCCCTTTCAATGATCATTCCGAACGAACCCTCTTCTAAGGAATTCGAGTCATCCAGATGCCAGTGATTCCCTGATGGAACATCTGGGTGTGTCAATGTAAGAAATAGCCGGGCCAGCGAGATTAGACCTTCTTCATTAGCAATCAGATGCAGCACACCATGTTGCAGTTCTGTACTGATAACGGAACCCGACTCCCACGTCATACGAAGACCAGTTTCCGGTGCATAATCAGGAACGTCTATCGTTATCTTCACCGTTGTTCCTCGCAGTAACTTTACTCCGCGGATATCTCCCGCTTGTACCTGCAGCCTGTTGCACAACCTTCAGCCCTGCAGAAGTGCCTTCAACACTATGCCACCTCAACAGGGCCGTAGTGCAATACCATCAATTGCTTAACAGTCAGTGCAAGCGTGGCATACGTGTGGCCCTCATCATCGCTAAATTCCACCTCATAAGCGCTATCGGTAAGAATCTCAACTATTGTACCTACCTGCCCACTACGCAAGCCCTGGCGAGGAAGGTCCTCTATCAAGGCAACTACGTCACCTATGTGTAGATGAATCTTAGCTGGCATATTCGATTGGTGCTTAGGTCGACGCGTGTACCATATCAGCAATAGGCAAGACAGCAAGAAAAGCATGCCTGCGCCCGCCGATAGCGTAAAGGCAAGACCTGACTGCTTAGCATCACGACCAAGTAAGGCCAATGCGTAGCCCAGTGCCACTGCCTGTGCTATGAGGAACAACAAGTTTACGCCTAGCCCAGCAAGAAGTAAAAGCTTCTCCCTCTGAGACCATGATGCGACACCGAGCCTTCTACTCATAGACAAAGAGGAAAGCATCCTCAGTCCCTCACCAGCGGCAGCATCAGCGAGTGCGGCCCACCGTGCCCCCGCGACAACTCCGACCCCTTTATCTTCAGCACCCACTTGCCGGGATCGTCCAGGCTCAGGCGCGTGACGCCGGTCTGTACGTCGTTGATGTCCACCACTCTGTAGCCGCGCCGGGCGAGTTCCTCCACCGTCTGCTCGGACGAGCGATAGATGATCACCTTGCCGGGGGCCACCGCCAGCAGGTTGGAGGCGCTGAACCACTGCTCGCGCTGCTGGTCTACCGGGTTGTCGCCACCGCACGAAATCGGCGTCAGGTCGAGGCCGTCCTCCCGCAGGCTGCTGAAGAAGTCGGCGGAGCGAGTGGGGCGCACCGGCTCCTTGCCAAGCTCCACCCGCACCACGTCCACCGAAGCGGGCCCGTACGGCTCAAACACCGGCGGGTAGATCACGCACTCGTCCTCGCTTATCATGCCGAACACCGAGTCGAGGTGGTTGAACCCCGCGGGCAGGCGCAGCACGTACAGCACCATGCGGTTGTTGTGCGAAGCGGCATGCTCCCGCCATGCGTCGGAGAGCCGCTGTATCGCGTCCATCGTGGTGCGCTCGCTCACGCCAAGCACGATGAGGTCTTCCCGAAGCTGCATCACGTTGCCACATTCCAGCAGCAGCTTGGGCGAAGACGCTAAAGGCCACGCCGGGTCGCTGATGCGGGTATCGGCCCAGGTCCAACGTGTAGTGCCCTGGAAGCGGGGGTGATGCCGCTGCACGAAGTCGAGCAGAAGCGGCTCGCGGGCGCGTCCGGGCGCTGCCATGCGCGACAGCAAGAACCGCTTGCCCACCACCGTGCCGACATCCCGCATAAACATCAGGTTGGGCAACGGCGTAAGGAAGAAGAGCCGCCCCTCCGTGAAGTCGCGCAGGGCATCCTTATCAGCGTCCATGAGGCCGTGGTAGCTGTGCCCGGTGCGCGGTCCCGGCCTCTCGGTGGGAGAAGCGCCCGCCACGCCCGACTCGATGCCCTGCACAAGCTCCTCGGCCAGCGCCCGGTAGTCGCCCTGCGTGCACCACCCGTCCAGCCGCCGCTCCAGGTAGTCGGACGACTCCAGGTCCACCGCGCTCAGTGGCGTAGTGTTGCGGGTCCGCGTAAGCACAGGAGAGAGATACGATGACAAAGAGCCAGGAGCGCCTGACATTGGGTCGCCTTCGGGGTCCTGGGTGTACTGTGCCCAGCCTCGCCCCCGGAACCAGCGCACCATCACCTCAAGCTGGCCGATGCGCTGCTCCACCGGCGGCCTGCCCGACTCCATTGAGCACACCTGCCGCAAGAGGGCGTCCCGCTGCTCAGGAGGTGCTGTCGAAAGCGCCTCGTGCAGCATATCCTCGAAGTAGTGGACCTGCACGCCCAGGTGGTCGCGGAGCAGGTCGATCAGCCAGTCGTGCTCCTGGCGGGCGTGCTCGTTGTAGATGAGGTCGTCGAAAAGGAAGTAATCGCGAGTAGAAGGGGTCATCCGCACCAGCTCCTGGCCGGGGCGGTGGACGATTACCTCTCGGAGGCGGCCAAATTCTGAGGTGATTTGCAGCATTGCAACCTTACTAGCCACATCATTGTGGCGGTGTTACGGTTTCTATTAGCCAGCACTAACCGAATGCGGCCAAGGGTACGAATATGGGGTAGATATCCAACCGACGTCCGTGCTCCCCATCTAACGCCCACGCCAATCTTACATCATTTCAGGCGCTTCAATCCCCAATAACCCCAGCGAATTCGCCAGCGTCTGCTTGGCCGCAGCCGTCAGGGCCAGCCTCGCCGACACCTTCTCCCCGCTACCGGCGCGCAGGACCGGGCAGTTGTGATAGAAGTTGTTGAAAGCATCGGCCAGTTCGAAGCAGTACATGGCGATAATCACAGGCTTGTACGCCTCGGCGGCCCGAGCTACCTCCTCTGGGAACTTGGCAATTAGCTCCAGCAGGGACGTTTCCTGTAGCTCCAGGTCCTTGAAGCTAAAGTGCTGGCCTGGCTTCGGCAGCAACTCAGGCGGCGCCTTCTCCAGCACGCGGGTAGCGCGGGCGTGCGAGTACTGCACATAGGTGGCTGACTGGCTTTCGGGGTTGAGGGCCTGCTCCCACACGAAGGTGATTACCTTGTTGTTGTCCTTGTCGAGCATGCCCATCTTGAGCGCGCCGTACGCCACCGCCCTGGCTATCGCATCCCGCTGCTCCTCACTGAGGTCACGGGAGTGTTCCTCTTCCCTGGAGTCCACCACGCTGCGGGCGCGGGCCAACGCTTCGGCTTCCAGGTCCTCGTACAGAGGTGCCCCGCCCTTGCGCGAAGATATAGCACCCTCCGGCGTGTTGACGAACTCGTAGGACAACTGGAACGATTTGTCGGCCTGCTTGAACACCCAGAGTTCCAGCAGCCGGAACACCTGCTGGAAGTAGAGCGACTGGAGGCTGTCGATCACGTTGATCGAGCGGTCCACGTGCCAATCGTCGAACTTGCGACGGGCCAGTTCAAGGTCCTTCGTGGCATATAGGGAAGTACCGTCCGAGCGCAGCACAACCAGCACGCGCCATGTCTCCTTCGGCTCCCGCGTACCGTCCTTGTTGGTCTTCCAGAGGTCTTTCGCGTACTTCTGCGACAGCTCGGAGTGCGCCCGCAACTGCTCGTCCACGCGCACGATTACCGGGCCTTCGGGGCGCAGATCCTCCGCGATGCCCCGTGCTATGAGGTCTTTCACCACGTCCTTGCCCGGCTCCTCCACCTCGCTCTCAAAGAACCAGACATGGAAGTCCACGCCCAGGTCACCGAAGATGCGCCTGAACATCTCCAGGCTCCACTCGCGGGTGGTGTTCCAGAGCTGCACAAGCTCCGGCTCCTGCGCCTCCCAGGTGGCGAACATCTGCCGTATTTCCTCGCGCCAGCCCGGCACCTCGTCCCACCACTCCCTATGATCGTCCAGCCGTTCGTACTCGGCCCGCAGCCCGCTCAGGGGGTCCGAATCGAGGGGCAGATTCGTCTCAATCGTGGTATTGTCTGTGTCGCCCTCAGCGCCCATGCTGTCCATCAGGAACTCAGGCACTACAGGCTCGGTTGGCTGCGCGTAGGCCTCGTCGCGGTTGGTGCTGTCTAGGGTAGAGGTCTGCCCGATGAGCAGCGGCCCAAGGGCGTCCCATAGGTTGAGCACAATGTGATCGCGCTCGGCCAGCACCGGCTTCCAGTCGGGGCCTTCGCGGGCAGTGAGGGTCTCGGCTATCTGGTTGGCGTAGGGGCCGTTCTCAAGGTCGTTCTCGGCCAGCGAGCGCAGCACCAGCGTGAGTTGCCCGGCAATCGCGGGGTCGGCCTTGGCGGCGTCGGCAATAAGGCCCGTGACGTTGTTGCGGTACTCCAACCGCGCCGTGGCCTCCACGTAGAGCTTTTCAAGCCACTGGCCTCGGTTCGTCTCCGGCTCCTGTCCCTCATAGAAGCGCTGGTAGGCCCATAACGCCCTGATGACGTGCATACCGATGTCGCCCAAATATGTGGCGCTCACGGCATCGAACCCGGCGCACTTGAGTATGTTGTAGATGGTCGCACCGAGCACCACGTTGCGCAAATGCCCGACGTGCATGGCCTTGTGGGTGTTCAGGTTGGCGTACTCCACCATGACTCGCTCGCCCTTGTCCGGCCAGCAGCCATACTCCTGGCCCTGTGCGAGCACCTGTCCCACTACGCGGTTGGCGTACCAGTCTCTATCGATGTAGAAGTTGATGTAGGCGTTTACCACCTCCACACTTTCAACGGCAGGCAGCGGGGGCAGCGCCTCTCTAATGCGCTGGGCGATCTCCTGTGGACTGCCCGTAGCGCCCAGCTTACGCATCTGGAAAGCCACGGTAGAGCCGAAGCCCCAGGCACCCTCCAGCGGTATCGGCTTGAGCGCCAGGTCCAGCCCCGAAGCATCGTAGCCGAGGCTGCGAACGGCCTCCCGCAACGCCTCGATGATAGAAGCCTGTAGGTCGCCGGAGGGAGAAGCGTGCATAATTTCTGAGTTATCTATAGTTTGCATAATCTCGTCTTTGGTAGGGATATAGACGAATTATAAACGTCGCCGGGCGGAGGGACAAGGAAACCGTTCGCCCGGCGACGTTTTTGCAGATTAATAAATTAGTCGTGATACGTGTGAAGCAAGATAGTAGCCAGCCAACGCCCGGCGTTGGCTGGCTACTATGGCGAGTAATTTGCTAACACTTATCAACCGCCGGGCGGAGATTGTTAGTTCCTGGAGCGCTCTATCTCCAGCAGCACCCCATCTAACCCTCTCCAGAGCGCCCCCGCCATGCTTTCGCAGGCCTCTCTAGCAACCGCGAACTCTTCCTCCGACAGCCTATCCATCTGTTCGGCCAGCCAGCGCGGCTCGTCCTCGTCGTCCTTGTGCACGTCGAAGTAGACCTCGGCTGAGGCAGACAGGTTGTAGTGCCTGCGCAGGCCCTCCAGCTTGCTGTGGGCGGTGGCGGGCTGCTGGTGCTCGAAAGCGTAAAGCGCACCCAACGCTTGCGGTCTGTTGCCGAAGGTCGCATGGGCCAGTTCTACAAGGCCGGCTATCTCCGGCAAGCGGCTAGTTGCGGGGCGAGGGGCGTTCAGGGCGGTGGCGAAGTCGGTCCAAAGGACGGCGTGCTCGCGCTCTTCTTCGGCTGTATTCGCGTCGCCTACCGCTTCCCAGCCTGTAGCGATGGTATCTATGAACTCGCCGTATTGGGTAGCGTAGACGGCCAGGTCAGCTTTACTCAGCGTGCCCATGTTCCAGGCCTGGTAGAACGGGTGCTTCAGCAGGCATTTGCTCTCGATTATGTTGTCTAAGACTTGCTTTCTCACATCGATCTCCTATTGTCAGGTGAATTGCTCGACCAAACTGCCGGAGAGCACAGGGCAGAACGTAACGGGTTCATGCTACACGGTCAGCCACGTGCACGATTGTAGCTCATAGCTAACGGTATTGCAACTGCGGGAAAGACGCCGTGAGCCCGTAACTCCGGATTTAGACGCCGCGTATTATACTTGAGGCGAGCGTTCCAGCCATGCAAACAACCCTCACATCCGAATTGGTGTACTACGGCGATGGAGCTGTCTGGGTGACCAGCCAGCGGTTCGTGGTTGGCGAGAAGACCTATTGGCTGGACGACCTAGACATCGTAGAGGTTGGCGAAGTCCCAGGTAAGCAGTGGGCGGATCCTAGGCGGCAGAGCTTCAATTGGGGTTGGATAATTGTCCCTTTTGTACCCGTGGTGGTCATGCTCAGGATTGGCCCGAACCCGGTCCCACTCACTCTAGCCGGCCTAGCTACTTTACTCATTTTTATCTACCTGTGGCGTCACCGTTCAAGAGTGCCACAGGAGCCGGTCTTCACGCTCCGGCCCACATATGTTATCAAGTTGAAAAGCAGCAGGCTCAAGCAGATCGTATTCACGTCCCTCGACGAAGATCATACAAACAAGTTGGCGGACCTCATTGTGGAAGCAGCCGAGGCCCAAAGGCAAGGGGAGTCGCCCCACAACGTCATGCGAAGAGCGTTATTCGAGCCGCCACGTGGCAACGCAACTTCTATTGGGCCTGCGACCTACTTCAGGGACGGCATCGTGTGGATCACCTCAGAGGTGGTACATGTGGGCCGCGAGAGCTATCCATTGCACAACATACGCGCAGTTTACGTGCACGTTGGCCGCATAGACTGGTACACCGCAGACGCGGCCTATGGCTACTTCGTCGTCGTCAACATCCACAACACGCTAGTGCCCATCCTGGCTACCACTGACTCAGTTTATGCCTACAAGGTAAGCGATGCCATAAAAGCCGTCCTCAAAATGCTGGGGCAGACTCACCTGAGAAGAGCACTCTGACCCAAAACAAAAGGCGCACGGCAAACCATGCACCCTCACATCCCAGCCCATCAGCCACTTTGCGCGTCCTTTGCGTTCTTTGCGTCTTTGCGTTTTCGTCTTTTGTTCGCCGGTTTATTGTTCTTCCACCCTATTCCACCACCTCAAGGTTCACCAGGGGCACTCGCAACCGCTGTCCGGTGGCTAGCTGCACCTCCGCCACGGTGGTGAGCACTCCCGACTGCGAGGCGCGGGGGCCGACCGGCAGGCTAACCACCTGGGCGATCTGGCCGAGGTAGGACTGGGCGAGTAGGCGCACGTTCTTGCCGACCTCCACCTTGGGGCCGGTCTCCTCCAGCCAGCGTACCGCTGTGGTGCGGGCCAGCGGTACCACGATCTCGGGACGTGAGAGGCCGCCCCGCAGCCGGGTGGTACCGTCAATTGCTATCTCCTGACCATCGTAAGCCGCCAGCATCTCGAACGTGCGTGGCGACATCGGCACAGGACCGAAGCCTTCGGTGATGATGAGCACGAAATCCGGGGGTACGGGTGAAGGGATTGCCGACGAGGGTGGCGGGAAGTCCCAGCCGTTGCCACTCATGCTGGTGGCCCCCAGCCGCCACGCTTCGAGGTTGGTGTAGCCCAGGAACTCGGCAAGCTGCGCGGCCCGAATGCTGCCGGTGATGAGGCCGCGCGCCCCAAGCTCGATCATCTTACGCAGCGCCTCCACCGTCACTTCGGAGCCGCCAACGGCTACCGAGTAGGATACCCTCGCGTCTATCAGTTCCGGCGTCACCGGCTCGTCGTTCCCCGCAACGAGCACCCTGAGCACGCCGTGCTGCTCCCCACCCACGCCGAAGATGCCCCGGATGAGGGTGGCCGGGGTCTCTATCACCGCGCCGTAGTATGGTATCAGCTCGGTCACGATGCCCTTCAGGTGGGCATGCACAGACACGGTCTCGGAAGGCAGAGAGATGAGGCCGACGCCGGTAGTCGCATCGTAGCCGGTGAAGGTGCCGGTGATGGGCGACCGCGACACGCGCGAGCCAAGCCCGCCCTTCTGCGCCAGCATCGCCCCCTTCTCCACCATCTGCCCGCTGCTCACGCGCAACCTCTTGGCCGCCGCCGCGGGCGATAGGTCCAACTCGGCGGCTATGCCTACCTGCACCGGCTCGGCGGAAAGCGTGCTCTGGGCGATCACATCGGAAGGCTCGACCCTCTGCCCCGCCCGCACCGCCACCTCCCCCGGCACCGGCAAGCGACGCTCCCGCCTGACGAGGATGTTGGTGGCTATTGTGGGTTGGGGTGTCGGGTAATACTGGCTCACCTGTGTCTCCCTTTGTCTTGCCTCAGAAGCGGGCTACCATTTCTCTTGACAAGTTCAATAGCAGCGCTTGTGTATACCAGAAATCTGGGCAAGATGTATTACTCGGATGGATCAACGCGCTCGCATTCTTCTATAGCCGCTGACATGGCTTGTAGATCGTCCGCAGGTATGGAGCCTACATACTTCAGCAGGTTCTCCACCGGCTTAGCTGGAGGCAGGTGAGATGTGGAGATCGTCTGCACAAGTTGCAACACCCTCTCCAGTTCCTCCAATGTAAACCCATCGAGTCGGCTAATAATCTCATCTTTCACGGAAGTTTGCGCCATACTATTCACCCACTGGTCACCATCTCTCAAGCTTCAGGTCTTGCACTTCGTTGAAATGCGCATCACGAGTAACAAGTACCAGATTGTGTTGAAGCGCAACGGCTGCAATCCAAATATCGTTGTCCGGTATGGGCCGCCCCCTGAGTTTTAACCTGTTAGTGATGGAGCCATACCAACGTGCAGTTCCAGCGTCGCAAGCTAAAACTCCGATCTCCCTGGCAAAGTTATCCGCGCGTGCAACATTCTGCTGCATTTGCTCCGATTTCTCTGCTCCGAAATAGAGTTCACCCAAAACGATGCTAGGAATAGCAACTTTATCCGCGGAAGCAAATTTAGAATGTACGTCGCTATCACCCACGAAGAAGGCAATAACCACGTTGGTATCGAGCAAGTAATCAGCCAAGGAAACTACCAGGCAGAAAGATCAATGCGCTCGCATTCTTCTTCAATGACGCGCATCATCTCTTCGGCTTCCTCTTTGGAGAGCGTACCGGCATAATGCAGCAACCTGTTACCTGGAACTCCTACCGGTACATCTGAGGCCATAGATCTCACAATCTGCAACACCTTCTGCTGTTGCTCTACCGTAAACTTATCCAGGTGACTGACAATCTCGTCTCTCACATCAGTCTGAAGCATTCCAGCACCTCCTACCAGATCTTAATCGCGAAATGCTTCCTCCATTATAAGCCCTCGCGCCATGACAACACTACGCGCCGCCCTCACCCTGCGGCTCAGCCTCGCCCTCTGCCTGCGCGTCTAGAGGCGGCACGATCTCCAGCCCTCTCGCGCCGGGCGCTTGCCCGGTGCCGCTTTCGGCAATCGCGTCCATAGCGGTGAGCCAGCCGCGTATCAGCGTGCGGCGGACGGTGCCGTCTTCCGGCAAATCGAGCGGTCGGCCACGGGCGTCTATCACCAGACCCACCAACCCGCCCTTTACCTCCTGGCCTGGCTGGGTCTTGAGTGCTTTACCGGGCTCGCCACTGCCCACTCGGAAGCCAGCGCCCGGCTTGACGGTTAGGGCCGCCCGCTGTCCTGGGCGCAAAGGCACGATGCGTATGGTGCCATAGGGCACTTCTACGTTCTCAGTGCCGCCCTGCTGCCGCTCCACTGTGACGTTGACTGCCACGGTGCTGCCTGGAACGGCGGCGGGCGATTTGCCGTTTGCCTCTTGCCGCCAGGCGTTGTGCACCACGATAGCCGTGCCCAGCCACACCAGGCAGTCTCGGTCGAAGATGTAGGCGGCGGCCGCTCCCTGGTGCCGGGCCAGGTTGCCCACCGGCGGGATGAGCAGCGTGGTATCGAGCGCCAACTCCACCGAGCCAAGCTCCACGGCGGCGGGCTGCAACGCGTCCAGCAGGAGGAGGGCTGCCTGTCCGGGCCTGGGGGTGTGCGCCAGCAGGCCGCCGGTGCCTACAAGCAGGTCGTAGCGGGGCGGGCGGCCGCCGTTGTAGCTCTGCAGGGCCTGCGCGCCATGCACCAGGGCTTCCCGCGCCAGGGCGTGCTCTATCATCAGGTCGCGGGGTGTCTGGGGTAGGGTGAGAGGGCGGGCGACCTTGTTGAGCGCCCATTCCCAGAGCTCGTCCTCGCTCATCTCGAACGGCAGCCAGCGCAGCACGTTCGCCGCGCCCCTCGTAGCCAGCAGGTTGCTCAAGCCGTAAGCCAACCCCATGTCGCCCATTACCGCCGCATGATCGGCTTGCGAGTTTGCCAGGAACAGCCCGGTGGAGGTCGCGCCCACGTCCACCACCAGCGTCTCGCGCCCGTACTGCCTATGGAGGTACTGCGCGATCAGGCGTTCGCAGTCGGCGGTCGGCACGATAGGCCCTTCCACCCAGCGGGATAGGACGTGGTAACCGGGTATCTGGGGCACCCGGCGCTCGGTGTAGATGCCGGCTATCGCCGCGGCTGCGGGGCCGGGCAGCTCCGTCCGCAGGTCGGGACGCACGTTGGGCACACTCTGCATCTCGGCAATAGGCACCAGCGCCTCTGTGATACCCTGTAATGCCTCCTGGTTGCCCGCGAATATGAGCAAGGGCATACCGGGAGCTACCTGGCCCTTGCGGGCGGCAAGCTCAGCACGGCTGCTCTGCTCGCGCGCAGTCACAGCCACCACCTTCGCCAGCCTCACCAACGGAGACACAGGCCCGCCGTCCACTCCGCCGGACAACAGCACCACGTCGGGAGGCAGCGCCAGCAACTTGTCGGTCTGCTCCTGCGACCAGGCTATAGCGGCACTGTTGAGCACCGCTTCGTCCTCGTTGGGCAACTGGTGGAGGCCTTCGTCCAAGGTGACGCGCGATACGATACTGGTGTAGGTGCTCATCGCCGCCTGCATCGCGCTGGAGGCAGAAATATCGGTGCTCACGGCGGCCACGACTAAGCGCAGGGCCGGGGCGGCGCTGGAGGTGGCGATGAACAGGTCTATGCCGTTGCCGTCGCGGCGCTGAGGCATAAGCAGGCGGGTGCCGTCGGTCAGCTTTCGGCCAATAACGCCCTCGAGGTCCGAAATGGCGTTGTATACCCCGGCAGTCACATCGTTGTAAGGCGCTTCGGAGGTCGTCACAGCGGAGGCCCTGGCGATGAAGCGGTACTCGTCACCCACCACATCGAACAGCGCCGCCCGCGTGTAGAGCGACCCGATATCGACCGCCAGCACCGCCCCCACCTGGGCGAGTATTGTGTCTTCGAGCATTGCTGAGTCTAGAGGTTGTACGTTTGACATAGCTTTTAGAAGGTGAAACCTAGTTTCTGAAACGAGAAACGTGAAACGTGATGCGGTTTGTGGTATTTGGTCCTAGGATAGTCGCCGTGTTGCTTGCTGTATCATCACGTTTCACATTTCTCGTTTCAGTATCCAATCAGATCAAGCACCGTGTTTATCAGCGACAGCAGCCGGTCTATTAGGGCGCTGAAGAAGGTGGTGGAGAGGGAGCCTAGCAAGGCCCCGAAGGCCACCAGCAGTACCCACCGTCCCACCATGGCAAGGGCGCGGACCGGCTGCGATCGCTCTCCATCGGCTCTGGCTCCAAAGGCGAAATAGGCTAGCGCGCACACTACACCCAGCAGGAGCACGATATTGCCTACCAGGGCCAACGGGTTGTTGAGGTCGAGGAGCCGCATGGTGTCGAGCGACTGGGGGACGATAGTGCCCGCCAGGGCTCCGCCAAGTGCAAGCGAAGAGCCGACCACCACCACCAGGTTTAGCCCGAACGATGCGGGCCACGCGCCGGGGAAGGCTATACGCATCAGCAGCATTAGCCCCAGCGCCACGGGCACGGCGGCAAGCCACCTGTCGGCGGGTGGAGCAGAGGCCGCGGGCTGGATAATTCGGGCCACCTGCGGCACCACCACCTGCGTGAGTATCACCAGCGTCACGTAGCCGACCGACACGCCCACCAGCAGGCTCTGAGCCACCCTCCACAGGGGGTTGGCCCCTACCAAGTAGCTGAACACCATCAGTGTCAGCAGCCCGCCGACTATTGAGCCTATAAGGTTTAGGTCCATTGGCGAGTGGTTAGTGGCGAGTGGTTATTTGTTGGTGGGTCTTTTCTAAACAATAACCACTAA
>JAXDKH010000252.1:0-2638 GCA_034667185.1 Chloroflexia bacterium
CGCCAAGCTCACCTTTTTACCACTACATCGAGACCCTATCTTCTCTCGACGTAATGTCAGGGTATCCATGCGGCAGCCCTGGCGAGCCTTGCATGGAGGGCAACAGGCCCTACTTCCGCCCCAACGCAGACGTGACAAGAGGGCAGGCGGCCAAGATTGTCGCCAACACCTTCTTCCCAGGCTGCGAGACCCCGGCGAGGAAGTAAGGTACCACTGGATGGCAGACCAGGATATGAGAAGAGGGAGGCCAGTGTACGGCCTTCCTCTTCGTAGTCATGCCTGTTGCGAGAGTTGTTACTTCGACTCAAGCAGCTTCAGACGGTCCGTCACGGTGGTGCGCAGGTACTCGTCCTTCGTCTGCTTTAGGGCTTCGCGGTAGTCTGCGATGGCCTCGAGCGTGTCACCCTTGATGCGGTAAACCTCCCCACGCTCGTAATAGAAGTAAGCGGAGTCGTTGGGTGCCAGGTCTATGGCTTGCGTGTAGTCGCCTATGGCACTGTCGTAATCTCCCTTGGCCACATACGCCTGGGCCCTCTTTTCATAGCCGTCGCGCATCCCTGGGTCTAACTTAAGCGTCTTATCCAACTGCTCTATTGCCTTATCGAATTGCCCAGATTCCAGGTAGATGCTACCCTGGTAGAAATAGGGGTCTGCTGAGCTAGGCAGCAGTTCGCTTGCACGGGCAAGGTCGGTCAGGGCATTCTCGTAGCTGTTCATGTACGAATAGGTGACGCCCCTCTCAAGGTAGACGCTTCCATCGTCCGGCACAAGTTCTATGACTTTGGTGAAGTCGGCGATAGCCTGGGTATACTTCTCCTGGTAACTGTACACCTTGGCCCGGTTCAGGTAGGCGTCTGCGTAATCGGGCTTGAGCCGTATAGCCTCGGAGAACTCCGCAATGGCCTTGTCCACCTCAGTGACGTCCCAGGCAGCCAGCCCTTGCTGGTAGTGCGTTGCGGCCTCCGGCGGCACCTGGCCCGGCGCGGTTGGTGTGCTGCTCCCTGCCCTCACGAATATGAGTAGCGCGGCAACGGCAACCACGACCAACGCCACGGCCAGCGCTACAGGCAGCACGAACTTGCTTCGCTTGCCGGTTGGCGTCTCGGCCCCCCGCGTACGGGGACTTTCGGTCCTTGTATCGACTGTGGCGCTCTCCGGCAGGCTATCTCCACCTCGTGCCTCTCCCCGCGTTCGTGTGGCCGAAGCAGCCACTTCTGCCGGCTCTTGCTTCCCAAAGATGCCTGCGGACTCTTGATAAGCGCCGGGAGTCTCTACCTGCGGGCGTGCGGGAGTTGCGGTGGCGGTGGTCACGGGCTGTTGTCGCTTCTCCAGGTCGAAGATGCGGCCATCGGGCGAGCGCATATACAGCACCGGGGTGCCCCACTCCAGGCCGCTGCCCCGGCTCTCGGTGAGCAGCACCTTGCGGGCCTCAGTGAGCGCGGCGTCTACCGGGTAGCCGTCGGACATGGCGCGGTAGAACTCGCGAGCGAAGACGATGGCCGCGCGGTCAGTGATCTCGAACTGCATTGCGATCACCGCGGGCAGACCACCCTGCACCAGGCTCTGGGCGACACCCGCGAAGGGATCGTCCATAGCTGACTGCGCACCCTCGCAGGCGTTGAGCACCGCCAGCCGCAAGGAGGCGTGGTCGTGCAGCAGCATCGCCAGGTCCTGCCCGCTGACCGCGCGGCCCCGGCCATCGTCGTCCTCCAGGATCAGCAGCCCATCGGCAGAGTTGCGGTCGAAGGCCCCGTGCCCGATGAAGTGGAAGATGTGATAGTCGCTACGGCGCAACTGCCGTTGCAAGCCCGTGAGTGTGGGCACCTCCAGCAGGTCCAGTTGCACGAGGCCCGCCTGCTGCAGGTCGGCCACTGTGGCATTCAGGTTCTGCCACTCCTGGGGCGCGTCGAGGTCAGGATAATCGCTCGGCGCGGGCACCATGACCAGCACCCGCAGCGGCGAGACCACCTGCAAAGGGCGGATGCGTTCGGGCATGTCGAGGTAGCGCACCAGGGGCGTCTCGGTGGAGAGGGCAAGGAAGCGGTTCAGCGCCGGGTTGTAGATGTACTCCCACGGCACCCCCGCCAGCTCAGGCACCTCGACCAACCGCAGGCGCAGCCGCACCCCGCCACGTCCGCTACCCGCTTCTCCTCGCTGGCGGGCCTGGTCAAGGCTGCTCTGGAGGGCGCTACGCACGTCCGCGGTGAACAGGGCGGCGTAGAGCTTCTCCCCGAAGCGCTTTGCGGCGTCCACCTCGGACGTCTCGGCCCGCCGCACTCCTCGCCGGCTAGGGCCCGCCTTGAGCATGAAGTTCTCTAGCTCGATGTCAGAAAAAGGCACCTCGAAAGGCGCGCGTATGGACTCGCCGGAGGGTGCCTCCACAACCACTCGGTAGCCACCGTCGCCTGCACGCTGTATCTGCATGTCGAAATTAAGGTAGGAGAAGTCGGGCATTGTCCCTCGAAACCGAAAGCCATTCTGGTCGTGCGTAAGGCTTCTACTTGACTGGCGATGGAGGTGGAAGATAGAGAAGAATGAGTAAGCAGCCGTTCGTATTGTAGCAGACAGCTACTACCGTAATCAATATCAATTGTAATGTGGATATGAACAGAGAGGGTTGCCAGGATACACCCGGTCA
>JAXDKH010000253.1:0-5781 GCA_034667185.1 Chloroflexia bacterium
CCAGAAGAATCCATGGTGCGGGATATACTAGAGGGTTATACGCAGTTCGGCAAGCCTTACCACCAAGAACCTCGTCCACAGTTTTGACCCGCTGCGTGATTGGGGCTGCACCCTAGACTACTAAGTAGAGAGACGGCGTCGCCAAAGGGTCACCCTACTCGGCTGCACGACCCAACAGAAGCATTTCCAATGAACAAACCCATTTCCTCACTTCGAGGTTATGGGTTAACTTTTGCCCCATAAAACTATTGACAAATTAGCACATGTGATCTATCATCGTGCTCACGCTGGGCCAGGAAACAAATAGAACATGACCTGATGGGTCAGCCCAGAGTTGTCAACTACACCATTCTGACATACAATAGCCCCTATCTGAGTAGAAGTGGCACGTGTGTTACCACACCTCGCCACCACATGAAAATAGTAGGGGAGTGCGGCATGGACGGTACTACGTATGAGCACGGGCGGCGCAGCCGCGCCCAGCGCAACGAGGAAGAGCAGGCAGCCCCACAGCCACCAATACAGCCACTCTCACAGCCACGTAGGGGCATGCACCTGTCGCTGAAGATGGGGAGAGCCATACCGTATGACTCGCCCGCCAAGCGCGACCTCCTCCTGTTGCTGGACTCCGACCCGGCCGTTGTTGGGTACTCAGAAACGGATGAGACGTTGCTAATAAACCACACTCTTCAAGACCAACAGGTAACCCACCAGCCCGACTACCTGGTGCAGACCCACTCCTACACGGCACTCGTGGACTGCATACCCACTAACCGCTACACCCGTAAGGGCGAGAGCCTTATACGCGAAGCGGTACACGCATGGGCCGCCGAGCACCCCACCGCCACAACGGGCCCGCGAGCTACGCTGGACTACATCGTATTCACCAGCACCCAGCTCGACCATAACTACTACATGCATAACATCAGGCTGCTAACCCCTTCGCCCACGCTACCCTGCCGCCAGGTATTCGCGCTCGCATCTACTCCGTACTGGATGCTGCACCCACGCCAACCACGGGCTCCGTGATTACTCCTACCCACACGCCCGTTACCATAACCGTAGGCGAGCTGGTACGGACGCTGGCTTTCGCCTCCCAGGACGCTGCCCGGCATGCTATCTACCACCTGGCCTACCACTGCGAGTTCGTACTGCCGTTAGCCGACCAGCACGTCACAGACGCCACGCCCGTGTACCTGCCCCACCAGCAGCCCATCGCCATATCTTACCCGCCGCCCACCATCCGCTTTCCGATTAGAGCGGGCCCACCTACACACTCAGCAACGCACTAACCGGACGCACAGGCTTATATAAAGATATTGACAACAAAACCGATAACAAAACAGAGCAGAAAAGATAAGGGGCCGAACAGCACAGCATAGAAGGAGACCAGATTATGGCCCGACTGAGGTTCGCAGCAGGCACACGCTACCAGTTTAACGAGCAAGTATATATAGTGCGCGGCAACCTGGCCGACGGACGCCTCGACGTAGAGAACCAGTCCTTCGGTGGGAGAGAGCAGGTTTCTATAGACGAGCTAAACGAGGCATGGGCTAATGGCACGCTACGCTTCGAGGTATCGGGCAACCTGGCCCGCACCAGCCCCGACAGGCCGATAGCCACCGAGTACAGCCTGAGCGACCTACAGGCCCTGCCCGCCGAGGTGCGCGACGAGGCATGGAGACGCTACCGGCTCATACTTCCTCTGCTGCGCTTGCGGCCAGAGGAGCGCACCCGAGACGCCATAGCTGCCTACGCCTCCCAGCAGATAGAACAGCAGAGCGTAGAAAGCGCCTTGTTGCCTCACGAGCAGGCAGACCTGGCGAGACGCCGGCAGCACGGCCTTCGCACCAACGTGGGCCATGCCCTGAGCCGCGCCAGCATAGAGCGCTGGCTGCGAGCGTTCGAGCGTAGCGGCCAGGATATTCGCGCCCTCGCCCCCGCGACCAGACGAGCAGGCGGCAGAGGCGAGTCTCGCCTGGGCACGCAGGTAGACGAGATCATAGAGGCCGTGCTGAAAGATTGCGCCGCTAAACCGAAGTTTCGCACAGTGTCCGACGTACAAGCCCTGATAGCCAACCGCATAGCCGACGAAAACCGCTTCAGGCCTGCGAACAGCCAGCTGCAAGTTCCCTCCCACATGACCGTGCACAGGCGCATACAGCAGGCAGGGGCCGCAGCCATACTCCGCCGCGCCCGCAGCGTTATCGAGAAGCAGGCCGCACGCTCCGTACACGAAGGGCCCCGTTATACCCACATTTTGGAGCGCGTCGAGATAGACCATAGCACCCTGGACCTGTTCCTGGTAGACGACCAGGATCGGCTGCCGATTGGCCGGCCCACCCTCACGTTCGCGCTCGACGTCTATAGCGGTATGCCCTACGGCTTCTAAGTAGGCTTCGAGGACCCCAGCTATTACACCGTCATGTCGTGCCTCTTGCACGGCATCCTTCCCAAGCCGAACGTGCAGGAAGAGTACGGCACGAAGAATCCCTGGCCGGTGTTCGGGCTTCCCGAAACCCTGATGGTAGATAACGGTAAGGAGTTTATAGGACGCGACCTGGATGACGCGTGCGCCTCGCTGGGCATAGAACTGGTCTACTCGCCCGTAAGGTCGCCCTGGTTCAAGGGCGCGATGGAGCGGATGTTTCGCACCATGAACACCGGCATAGTCCACAAACTGCCGGGGACCACACTTTCCTCTCACTCGCAGCTCGGGGACGACAAGCCCGGAAAGCAGGCCGCCATAACCCTGTCGGCCTTTCACGAGATACTCCATACCTTCCTGCTGAACGAGTACGCGCAGCGCATCCACAGGGGCGATCGGAAGTGGGATACCCCGTTCAGGATGTGGCAGGAGAGCGTGATGAGCGGCTACCAGCCGAGCCTGCCCCACAGCGTGGACGACGTGCGCATTCTACTGGGCCGCACGGAGCAGCGCACCATCCAGCGCACCGGCATCGAGTTCGAGTCCCTGTGCTACCAGAGCTCGCAGCTCGCCAGGCTGCGTACCACTGTGCCCGATGGTACGCGGGTGCGTATCAAGTACGACCCCTCTAACATCGCTATTCTATATGTAGAGGACCTGACCGCCCCCGGCGGCGGGTGGATCCAAACCCCCGCACTGGCGTGGGAGTACGCCGACGGACTTTCCCTCTAGAAGCACCGCCTGTTACGAGCCGACGTGCTCGCACGCAGGGGCAGCGTAGACGAGCAGGCGCTACTCGACGCCAAGGCACGCTGGCAGGCCATAGTCTCCAGAGAGTTCCTCCTGACCAAGAAGGCCAGGAGCCGCACGAACGCCGCTAGGTACCTGGGCATAACCCAGACGCCACCCACGCCCATACCCCCAGCCTCATCAGCACCCACATCTAAACCTACACCCATACCTACACCCAGGCCCGTGCCGAAGCCCACCCCCAGACCGGCGTCGACAGGCTCTCCACCACGCCCACGACCTAAGCCCCAGCCTCAACCTCAGCAGCCACCGCCTACCCCCAACGTACGCCCGACCACGGGCCCCGTGGTAGCTCCCGGCAGTAGCCCGCCGTTCCTGGAAGGTAGCGGAGACGATGGGTGGGGCGGTGCGTATGACTTGCCGCACCACGGGGCCTTGAGGCCGCTCGGGGTACGCCAGAGCGAGCGCGGCACATCCGGATCCGCGTCGAGTGGCGGAAGTACGGATGGCGGACGATGACCGCCCTAGCAAGTCCACCGACGGTTACAAGCACGCCTACGCCAGAGGAGTCGGGGGATGCAGGTTTGACTGTGACTGGCAAAGGCATACGAGGCTATTATCAGCCGTCGTGCACTGCCGAGTCAATGTCACGTAGAGTTTTCCACATCCGTCGTGTGAAATCACGGGCGCCGTGGTTCGTCTACCCTGACGATCCAAGGTCCATACTTGCGCGGGCGGGAGGCGCGGCGGTTTGTATTCTATGCGTCAAAAAGTATGAAGCAGTTGGATCAAGGCTTTACCGATCTCGTCGCTTCGAGCAACCTCGCGGTGCATCTGAAAGGGACCTAGCGTTTCATTGGGGGGTATAACTACCTCCGTGCATATTATTCCCAGGTCGTTAGCGAGCTGTCGAAGATCGTCAGAGTACTCCAGAAAGTAGTCACCCTTCCAATAGAGCATTGTCACAGGAATTCCGTGTTGCCTGATTAAGGCAAGAGCATCTTTTATGCGATCCTCCATGGCATCTGCAGAATCCATGAGGGATTGGATCGAGAGCGGAACAGCGATAAGCTTCTGGTTACCCTTTCTCTCCTCTACGAAAGCCGCTACTCCTCTAGTGATGATATCACGAACCCTTATCGCAGGTTGAACAAGGATGAGTTCTTTGATAGCTTGCAGTTGAGTTTCACCCTGAGTTTCACCCGCTGTCGCCTCCTTGGCGATAGCCGAAGCTATACCCAGGATGAAAAGAGGGCCGGCTAGGCTGAATGTGACGCATACAACCGATGTATTGCTCTGGGAGAGGTAAGGAGTGGTCAGTTCTGATACGTCAGTTTCTTCAAAGGAAATACTGGTATCTGCGGGAGCGTAGTGACACCCATATTCCAGGTAGCTGAATCCTTTGGATAAGCTGCCAAAGGTTTTATGGTCAAGATTAGTGCGCAGGTCGTAGAGCCAGTTTTTCGGTAGTCGGGACCGAGCGGGAACTGAACAGGAGGCTAGTCCATCCGCAACAAGGTAGTAGCCTTCCGCATTACCGAACTCTCCATCAACCCACTTACCCTCTTCCCGGTCTCCTTGTTCCAAAAGCCAAAAGAGCACACGTATGTCTTTGCGTATCAGTTCACTAAGTTTAGTATCTTGCGTCTCATCGTAACTTGACACCTATTAAACTCCATTCGTTTATGAACGAGAACTATCTAGTAAGGGCGACGGTAAACATTTCCTCATTGTCCTGGGAGTTAAGGGGTTCCTCTTTGAATTCTGGAACTATATCGGAAACGTCATCGACCAACTTCTCTTTGAGGTTCCTAAGAACCTCGAGGATTTGCTCGCCAGTTGTATCCACAAACCACAAACTGCATGAAACCCCGTGTATTTGGGAGCGGATAGCCCGGCGCAGGGTAGAGTACGCCTTAGTTATCGCTGCATGGGTCTTGTAGCTCTCACTTTCAAGGCCCGAACCGGACGCGCGCAGCTGGTCGAAATCACCCAACGCATATACTAATAAGCGGCAGGGCTTGTCACGGTACGTCCGAATTGTAAAGGCCACAGCCCGGAGACCGAGAATGCCAGCCACGGCACACAGGAATTGCTCAATATGCTCCTCGAAGCCCTCGTATTCTTTGGGGGTCCATGATACAAAGCTATCGAGTGTCACGTATGCGACGGCCTGATCGAGGGGCATCGCATCTCCGGCGATGAACAGTGCCATCCTGCCGGTCTTTCCGAGCGCTTCACGCAACTCTCGAGTGGTTTTCCTGTACTCCGAGAGATCGCCGCGGGCATGTTTCACCCCTAACTCTTTACGTATGGCGTTGGCCACGCCTAACAGCAGGGCAGCCCTGACCGGTCTGCCCTGCTTGTGAGCAATTGAACCAAGCTCTGCAAAACACCTGGCCATACTGCGCTTGTCGTCATAAGTGTGGTGAAGGTGGCTCTGGCGCTTACCCAACTTCCTGAGCAAGCACTCCTTGAACCGCTCGCTTGATTGCGGATATTCACCCCGGAGATAATCGGCAATGCCCAGATTGATCAGCGTCTGTTCGATGCCCCAGGAGTCCTCGATCGCGCGGAAGGTAGCCAAAGCACCATCTAGTACT
>JAXDKH010000254.1:0-13790 GCA_034667185.1 Chloroflexia bacterium
GGCGCGATGCTCATCACCCTGAGCGCCGAGAATGATGGTCTACGGGTGGACGTGGCCTCCGAGGCTGACTTCCAGAACAACGTGCTCGGACCTTCCGTGAACGTGCAGATCAACCCCGGCGCCAAGCCCGATGTGAACACGCTATCCGACGTGCCCACCGGCTCGCTCGGCTTTCTCCTCGGTACCGACTTGAAGTCCATCGTCCAGGGCGGTATCGACGCCTTGCGCAGCCAGGGGGGTGACGCAGCTACGGGCCTGGACGACACCATCGCACAGATTCAGGACAAGACCGGTATGGACCTGGAGCAGGACATACTCCCCCTCATGGGCGGTGACTGGGCGATGAGCGTGACGGCTGATCCCGACTCGCCCTTCATCGTGGGTGGCCTCGTCTTCCAACTAAAGCTCAAGCCAGCCGATGTGGAGAAGGCCCAGCAGATTATCGAGTCGTTGGCTCAGAGTGCGACCGAGGGTGACACTCAGACGGTGGATGTCAGCGGCAACACGTTCCACACCCTTGGCCCCGACGGCACTTCCATAGTGGGCACTACCAACGACCGCGCCATCCTCGCCATCAGCTTCAACGGACAGCCCGCCGACCAGCCCGCAGCCGACGTAGCCGATAACCTGGGCAAGGGTGTTGGCACCACCGACACCTGGAGAAATACCGCCAAGCACCTGCCGCAGAACAGCAACATACTGGGCTGGCTCGACCTCAGCAACATTCGTGAGCTTGCGGAGGGGAAACTGGACGATACCGCCTTCAATGACTATGAGACGACCGCCGCGCCCTTCGTCCGCCCGTTCAAGTACCTTGTGATGGGTTCCGCCAGCGAGGTCCCCCAGAGCGGTAAGCTCAGCCGCAACCACACCGTCCTCTTCCTCGGCATCAGCAAGTAGGGGGTAATCGAGTAAGGCCCGAAATCGCAAAGGCGGCGAAAAGAAAGACTGGTTTAGAGAACAGGAAGGGAGCAGGGTACCATATCGAGTACCCTGCTCCTTCTTTGCTTAATACGCGGTTTGTGATCTTCGCTTTGACGATTATCTACTTTCGTGCTAATCTGCTCTATTACGTACTAGGAGGCGGATATGGCCGGAGGTACCAATTTCGCGGCTTATGATGCTTACATAGAGCAGAACTTCGATGCTATGGTGGAGGAGTTGCGGCATTTCTGCTCGCAGCCGACACTGGCGGGGCAGGGTATCGGGCTGGAGGAAGGGGTGGCGCTGGTGCGCGAGGCAGTGGAGCCGCTGGGTGCCAGGGTGAATGTCGTGCCCATTGACGGCGCGCCGCCCGTGGTGCTGGCCGAGCTTGGCAGCGGCGAGCGCACCCTGCTCCTGTACAACCACTATGACGTGCAGCCACCGGAGCCGTTGGAGCTTTGGGACTCGCCACCATACGCCGGTGAAGTGCGCGAAGGCCGGTTCTACGCACGCGGGGCGGCGGACGACCGGGGCGACCTCCTGTCGCGCGTGCTGGCTATCCGCGCGTACCAGGCCACGATAGGCGACCTGCCGCTGCGCATCCGTTGGCTGGTAGAGGGCGAGGAAGAGGTGGGCAGCCCCCATCTTGGCCCCGTCGCGCTGGAGCACGCGGACGAGCTGAGGGCCGACTGGTGCGCCTGGGAAGGCTCGTGGCGCGACGTGCAGGACAACCCGCACGTGATATGCGGCCTTAAAGGCATGCTCTACGTGGAGCTACACGCCACCGGCCCCGCCTACGACGCGCATTCCGGCACGGGCGGCATAATGCCCAACCCGGCATGGCGGCTGGTCATGGCGCTAGCCACCCTGCGAGACGAGCGCGGCAACTTCGTTATGGACGGGCTGGAAGACCTGGTGGACCGCCCCACCCAGGCGGAGATAGACGCGATCAACCGCATGCCCTTCGACGAGCAGGGGATGCTCGACCTGTACGGCATCAAGGGCTGGCAGCGCGGTATAAGCGGCCAGGAAGTCTTGCTGGTGGAGCAGTTCGAGCCGACCGCCAACATCGCGGGCTTCGTGAGTGGCTACGGCGGCGAAGGGGCCAAGACGATAGTGCCAAGCAAGGCGATGGTCAAGATGGACTTCCGCCTGGTGCCCCGCCAGACCCCCGAGAAGATGCTGGCCCTGCTGCGCGCCCACCTCGACAGGCGCGGCTACGACGACATAGAGATAGTCAAGCTGGGCGACCTGCTACCCGCCAAGACCCCCATCGACAGCCCGCTCGTGAAGGTCTCGGAGGAAGTCTGGCACGACCTGGGAGAGGCGAACGTGGTAATCGCTCCAATGACCGGAGGTAGCGGCCCGGCCTCTCTTATCTCCAACGAGCTTGGCATACCCCTGGTCATCACCGCGGGTGTAAGCTTCTCCGGCTCCCGCGCCCACGCCCCCAACGAATCGATCCGCCTGGACCACTTCAAGCAAGGCATCCGCTACTGGGGACGCTTCTTCGACAGGCTGGCTTCGATGGACGATAGTAGGAGACTGAGGTCTTAGCATGACAAATTCGCAATCCGAAAGCCCAAATTCCAAATCCTCAACCAAGTTCCCCCTCCGCATCGACTTCAAAACGGCCCAGCACGACCGCGACTGGGACAACATGCTGCGCTACTGGGTGGACGCGGAAGCTGAGGAGGCGTTTACCGGTGGGTGGCTGTTCGACCACTTTGTGCCCATCAACGGGCACGTGGAAGGGCCCTGCATGGACGGGTGGACGCTGCTGGGCGCGCTCGCGGCGGCCACGAAGCGTCTGCGGCTCGGGCTCATGGTGGGCTGCAACGGCTACCGGCACCCGGCGGTGCTCGCCAAGATTGCCACCACGATTGACCGGGTAAGCGGCGGGCGGCTCGACGTGGGTCTCGGTGCGGGCTGGTTCGAGCTTGAGTACAACATGTACGGCATACCGTTCCCTCCTCCCGCCGAGCGTATCCGCCAGCTAGACGAGGCCTGCGAGGTGATGAAGCTGCTCTGGACGCAGGAGCTAGCTGACTTCGAGGGCCGCTACTACAAGCTGAGCGCCGCGCGGCACGAACCCAAGCCGGTGCAGCAGCCCCACCCTCCCTTCACGATAGGCGGGGGCGGCGAGAAGCTGACGCTGCGGGTGGTGGCCAAGCACGCTCAAATCTACAACTCACCGGGCGATACTCCCGAAGCCGTGCAGCACAAGAACCGCGTGCTGGACGAGCACTGCGCCGCGATAGGCCGAGACCCCTCCGAAATCCGCCGCTCCTGGCAGTTCTACTTCAAAGACCCCGGCGAAGTAGACGGCATGTTGGAACGTATCGAGCCTTATGTTCGTATAGGTATCGACCACGTAGTTATAGGCTTACCAACCGAATATCATACAGGGCTGATGCAGGCCATAGCACGCGAAGTGACGCCGTTGTTGAACGGGCGATAGACGCAGGATAGAGGACGATAGCATCTCGGTTCAGCCTCCGTCGTTGGCCTGTCGTCCGCATAGGAGGGTACCGTGGAAGCTAATGACCCGCATCTACCGGCAGGCGAGCATCACCGGTGGGGTTTGCACACACCGATAGCCGTGTACCACGCGCCAAAGCGCCCTACGGGGGTGACTGTCACCGCGGTTACTTTCCTGGTGCTGGGAGGCTTTTTCGCGCTGGCCGTCCTGCTGGCGTTTGTGCCCCTCACCCCAGGCATGAACGTGCAAGGCAAACCATCTCCCGGCTACAGCGCCTTCTCGGGCACCGCGCAAAACCCAACAGCGGAAGCAGCCACAGCCACCCAGATAGCAATTGCGCTCGCGCTGGCCGTCGTCTTTTCGGTTGTAGGTCTCGGCCTGTGGCGGCTGCGCCCCTGGGCCAGGATCGCGACAATGGCGATGCCCGGTGCGATGGTGGCCGTGTTGATACTAACGAACATGGTCCAGCCGTTTTCGGGTGGTGTGCTGGTGCTGTTGGTGGTGTGGGCTGCTTTGGCGGTGTACCTCCTGAGTGGTAATGTGGCACGGGCGTTCCGCGGGCGTGGCCGCGAAGGGGCAAGCCTGCAAGTGCAGTGAGGTGGGTAGGCTGAAATACGCTAACAGGGGCGGTTCTTAGTGAGCCGCTCTTTTCTATTGCGCTCTCTTGTATACTAAGAGTCGATTTGTGCTCATGAATGCAGGAGGCCTCTATGGTAAGCAACAACGGCGGTACTAATCAGTCAAATGTTACACCCGTTGTGGTGCCGGACCAAGCACCTGTAGACCCAGCTAAGGACCCGAAGAAAGCCACTGCCGGCCGCGTTATGCCAAAATGGGAGCAGGAAGTCCGCGAACGTCTCAAGAAGGCCATCGCCAGGTATACCAAGCCCATGTCGGACATGGTACAGCGCGACGCGAACGAGGGCGACACCCGGCTCCTGGTCACGGACTTCCTTTGTGAAGCGCTCGGCTTCGACAAATACGCCGACATGACCACCGAATACCTGGTAAAGGGCGAGTTTGCCGACTACGGCCTGCGAATTGATAAACAGCTTGTGGCATTCGTTGAGGTGAAGCGGGCAACTACTAAGCTGGATGTGAAGCACCTGCGACAGGTAGAAATGTATGCGGTTAATGAAGGCATTGAATGGGTCATTCTCACCAACGGCCAGCAGTGGAAGATTTACCACCTTATAGGCGGTCTACCCATGATTATCGACCTGGCCCTTGAAGTAAGCTTGCTCGACGCAACCCCACCATCCAAGAGAATAGACCAACTCTTCTATCTCACCAAGGAATCTCTCAAGAGACGCGATATTGATGAACTCTGGAAAGCGAAGCGTGCGACATCTCCCAAGGCATTCGCACAGGTCCTACTGTCGCCGGTGGTCCTTGAGAGTGTGCGGCGTGAACTGAAGAAGCAGACGGGCTACCGGGCAGAGGATGAGGAATTGGTGGCGCTGTTGAAAGCAACGGTGCTCCGGCCGGAATGCTTTGAGAAGTGAAACGATATGTTAGCTTGCCGATGTATTGACAGTAAAATCGGACGCTGTTAGTATCAATATATCCAGATACCCGGTGCATATCCAAAGTGAGAAGGAGCCAATATGAGCCAGACACTCGGCAAGTGGGGCAACAGTCTGGGCTATCGTGTGCCGAAGTCAGTTGCCGAACAACTTCAATGGAACGAAACAACGGAAGTTGAAGCTCAGGTCGTCGACGGTAAGCTCGTACTCCGGGCGGTTGAGGCCATTGACATCCCCATGTACAACCTGGACGACCTGCTAGTCGGGGTAACTCCGGAGCTAGTACAGGGAGACATCAGCACGGGTCACGCCGTAGGCAATGAGGTCTGGTAAATAGATGGCTGGCGTAACGGAGTATGTGCCCGAACGCGGCCATGTGGTATGGCTCGATTTCGATCCACAAGCAGGTCATGAGCAGGCTGGCAGACGGCCTGCTCTTGTTCTGTCTCCTCGTGTGTTCAACGAGAGGACCGGCCTTTTCTTGGTATGCCCGATAACGAACAGAGCCCCAAGATATCAGTTCGAAGTCCAGGTGCCTCAGAACGTCGGAGTCACTGGAGTTATTCTGTCTGCTCACGTCAAGAGCCTGGATTGGCGGGTGCGCAGGGCAGATTATATCTGCGAGATGCCACGGCAGACCGTCGCGGAAACTTTGGGGAGGGTTTCGGCTCTGCTGCGGTAGTTACCAAACTTCGGAGCGGGGAACTGCATAGGTAAAGAAGCGCATGTGGGTTCCCGTAGCAGCCCTATCAGTGGAGGGATCTCGTGGATGCGTGGTTGATAGCTCTATCGCGTCCTCCTGCCAGTACTACTCCCCTTTTGTTATAATTCCCCATACGCCCTTTCATCACCAGCGACGATCCAAACCGGCCCTGGAACAGAACTATATGCATAGTCACACAGGTAGACACATCCCACGCAAGTGGCGCACGCTCTTTATTGCCCTTGCTCTCTTTGCTATGCTCTCCGGCGGCGTGCTGCCAGGGGGTATTCGCCATGCCTGGGCCGAGCAGCCCGGACAGACGGCGCAGCCTACGGGCCTCACCTCAGAGGTCGCTGCCCCACTCACGGGCGAGAATGCCGCACTACAGACCGGGCAGGATGGGCCTATACCGGCACCCGCCGCCGTTAGTCAGGGCAAGTTCCGCTACTTTCAACAGACCGGCCACTTCCTCCGTGGTGTCTTCTTCGAATACTGGGAGACGCATGGCGCAACCCCCGTACTGGGCCTGCCGATCACCGAGCCGATAGTCGAGGACGGGCTTGCGGTGCAATACCTGGAACGCGTCCGTCTGGAGTGGCACCCGGAGGTCTCTACCGACCGGCGCAAGCAGGTGCTCCTCACCCGCCTGGGGGTCGTCTCTACCGGGCAGCGGGGCATCATCTTCGACCGGCTGCCGGGCGGCACCAACACGTCCACCTCGCACTTCTTCGAGGAGACCGGGCACAACCTAGCAAACGCCTTCTTCACCTTCTGGCTCAATAACGGCGGCCTCGCGGTGTTTGGCTACCCCATCTCAGAGGAGATAGTGGAGACCAGCCCCACCGACGGCCGCCAGTACACCGTGCAGTATTTCGAGCGCAACCGCTTCGAGTGGCACCCCGAAAAGCCGCCCACCTCCAACGTCCTACTGGGCCTACTGGGCATGGAATATGCCCGCGCCCGCCAACTCGACCCGCTAACCCGCGTGCTCATACCCTACCCCGTGCCGGGCGACGCGGACCTTACCGACTCGCCCGACCTGGGCAAGTTCGTGGACGAAGACCTGCTGCCCGCGGTGCAGGCCCTTGGTCATACCCCGCAATTCAAGTGGGTCCCCGCCATGATTGTGCAGAACAGGGTTTTCGTGGAGTTCGCCGATATTACTGAAGAAGGGGTAGCCGGGGCCTTTGTAGCCACCTACAGTAAGACCCGCCCGTACGTGATCCTGGTGCCCGAGAACGAGCGCGATGCCTCGACCGAAGCCCTCGCCAGCGTAATCGCGCACGAAGCCACACACGCAGGCAACGTAATCGGAGAGGTCGCTCCCGCCCGTTCCAATTGCAGCGTCGAGGAAGAGGTACGCGCATACCTGAACGGACTGGCCTCCTGGCTGCTGCTCAATGGCGACGATGCGCTCTCCGCCCGCTACGATTCCGGCAGCCTCGATCAGGCCATAAATCGCTCCCTACGCGGCTTCAACAACGGCCAGACGACACTGAGCCTCGACTTCGACCTCGAAGCAGGCCGCAACTTCCTCCGCGAAGTCTACGGCTCCGACTGCGGAGACTAGGTAATTACGGATTACGAATTACGAATTACATATGAAGCGGCTCATAGGACTCTACATCCTATGAGTCGTCGTGTTGTCCAAGAATATTCTACACCTAGCTCGTAATTCGTAATTCGTAATTACCTAGTCTCCGTTCGCCTCTCCCTTTACCTGGCTGAATTCCCACTCCAGCAGGTCGTTCCAGTCGGCGGCTTCCAGGCTCAGGACTACGTCCAGCTTCACGCAATAGCCTTCGTCGGTGAAGTAGCCGTACACGGGGTACTGGTCGTCGCCGTCGGGCGGGGATATCACCAGCGCCTCGCCATCCAGCATCCAGCCGTACCAGGGTTCCTTCAGGGTAATCTTGTGGGCCTCATCGTAGCTGTTCAAGAACTCCGGCACCTCCGGCTGGAACTCCCCGGCCCGCCAGCGCTTCAGGAATATCGGGTCTACTAGCACGAGCCGCCCACTTTCCACGGATATATGGCCGATATGTCTGCGTACAAGTGCCATTCTAGCGCCCTCCTCTACTCTACTCTCTCGTATCCTCTTATCTACACGCTCACCGCCTGCGGCTCACTTGCGCAGCCACTTTGCTTCGCACCTAGTAATTGTTCCCACCCATAATGCCAACTTCGACACGGCTTTGGTATGTTGACAGGGTGTGCTACAGTTGAAACGAAGTGCACATCAGTTGGGGTGCCATGTAGCCGGTTCTCTCAATGAGGGCCGGAACAAGGGCGGAACAGGATGCAGAGGTATTGAGCGATAGCGTTATCTACACCATCGGCTATGGGGCGCGCAGCCTGGACGAACTCGTAGCCACCTTGCGCCGCTACAACATCGAGTACCTGGTGGACGTGCGCTCCCAGCCTTACTCGCGGCACAAACCGGAGTACACGAAGGCAGCGCTCGACCGGGCGCTGGGTGAGGCCGGGCTGCGCTACGTGTTCATGGGCGATACGCTCGGCGGCAGGCCCTCAGACCTGGAGTATTACAGCGGCGACAAGGTAGATTACGTGAAGTTGCGCGAAGCTCCCTTCTACAGGGAGGGGATAACACGACTCCGTGCCGCCCTGGGGAAGGGGCTTACCCTGGCCCTCATGTGCAGCGAAGGCAAGCCGCAGGAATGCCACAGGAGCAAGCTGATAGGCGCGACGCTGGAGGCACTGGGCGTCGAGGTGCGCCACATCGATGAGCGCGGCGAGCTAAAAACACAGGCCGAGGCCCTGGACGAGATAACCCACGGCCAATTGTCCTTCTTCGAGGACAATCCTGGTACGTCTACTTCGCGAAAGGGCTACGCCAAGACATAATTGTATAGGAGGCTGGACGGTGCGGCCTAAAATAGTGACCATCGGGGTGTACGGCTTCTCGGAAGAGGAATTCTTCGGCGCGCTCATGTCGGCAGGCGTCGATACCTTCTGCGATGTGCGTGCCCGGCGAGGCCTACGGGGCCTTCTCTATCGCTTCGCCAACAGCGCCTACTTGCAAAAGCGCCTGGCCGAAATGGGCATTCGGTACCTGCACATGCCGGAGCTAGCCCCAAGTAGCGATGTGCGCTCCATGCAGGACCAGGCCGACAAGACTACAGGCATCCCCAAGCGCAAGCGACTGGTGTTGAGCGAGGAATTCGTGCGGAGCTACGAGCAGGAGCGCCTGGCCGGTTTCGACGCAGGTTCCTTCATGGAGAAGATCGGTGAGGAGGCTCGGACGGTCTGCCTCTTTTGCGTAGAAGGAGCGCCGGAGGCCTGCCACAGGTCGCTGCTGGCCGCCAAACTCAAGCAAGAGCTAAGTCTGGAGGTAGAGGATATAAGGCCGCCGCAGTAGCAGCCACAGCCGGGCCGGGAGGGTGTATGAGGACCGCGCAAAGTATGAGGGTGCTCATCGTCGCCAAGACACATATGCAGAGGCATGCCTGTGTCGGTGGCATCTCATTGGACCCCGACCGCAGCCTCAGGCTGATGCAGGCTCACTGTTCGCCGCAGCCGGGCGACACCCGGTACGAAGTGGGCGACCTCTGGCAGTTAGAATGCGACACGCCAGGAGAAATACGCCCGCCTCACTTCGAGGACGTTCACGTGCTCAAGGCGCGCAAGATAGGTGAGGAGGTGCAAATGAAGCGCTTCCTATTAGAGCGCATCTCCCCTGGTGTGGTCCTCTCAACCAGACGTTCGAGGGCCTCGTGCGCTTCACCTATCACGGGCATGGCTACATCAACGACATAATGGGCGTGCCGGGCAGGAGCACCGGGTTCTGGCTTGCCGACAAACCATTGCAGAAAGTGGTAGATAAGAAGGTATATTACAGGTACCCCCGCGCTCAGGGTGCGTGTCTGCTTCCCTACGTAGGCTACGCCCCGCCAGCCGACCTGCTACCTGCCAATACGCTGGTCCGCCTGTCACTGGCCCGTTGGTGGAGACCGCAGGACGCCGACGTGGCGGAAAGGTGCTATTTGCAGTTATCGGGTTGGTATCTCTGATTTTAGATTTGGGCTGTGGCTAAGGAACTCAATTCAAAATCCAAAACCTAAAATCGCCAAAGGAGCTACTATGGAATTTGCCGAAGTCGTTCTCAAGCGCCGCATGGTGAGGCATTTCTCGCCGGAGCCGGTGGACCCGCAGGTCATCAGCAGGATACTGGAACTGGCCCAGCACGCGCCAAGTGCCGGATATACACAGGGGCAATCGTTTGTGGTAGTCACTAACTCCGAGACTAAAAAGGCGCTGGCTGACCTGTGCGGGGAGGAACACTATGTAAGCGGCGGCTTCCACCCGTTCATCTCAGGCGCGCCGGTGGTGATCGTGCCCTGCACCAGCGAGGAGTCCTACCACCGCCGCTACAGGGAGCCAGACAAGATGGAGCCAGACGGGCAAGAAATCGAGTGGCCCGTCCCATACTGGCATATGGATATTAGATGAACATAGTAGACACACTTTGCACGTCCCGTTTAGTGTGTCGTTGCCCGTACCAGCCCCTGGCTAGACTTAGGGTGAACTAGTGACACGGGAGCATCAGCGCCTACCACCGTTCCCAGTGTGCATACTGCTCCTGGGGCTTGCGTCCTCGCTTGAGCGAGGGGGAGGGCACATCTGGGGCACGGTGGCCTACGGGGATGACGCCTACTGGGGTAACTTCGTCTGGGATCCCAAGCAGAGTACGCATGGTATCGTTATCGTGGATGCCGGCAAAGCCCGCGCCCAGTCCTTCGTCTACCGCAGCGAGCAGCAGTATTTGGACAGCACACCCGGCGTCCATGTACCAGAAAGGAATCGGCCACTCAATCTCCGAACCATCCTCGCCTACTTTGTCAGGCTCCTGGTAGCGGCGGTGATATGCTTCTTCACTCGTGCAGGGGATGAAAAGTACAGGAGCCTCAGAGATCCAACTATGGAAGCCCATGCCGACATAGTGCTCTTCACCACAAAGGCGGGCTATCTGCTCCTTAAGTTCGGGCTGTGTCACCACTATGAAGGACTGCCCTTGAGTGAATCCCGCGCTAGGGGCGTGCCTGGTTAACTCAAGCATGCGCTCTATGACAGCGCGATCCACGGGCTCCTGTGTGAAATGTCGCACCATACGACGTTTGCGGACAACGACATCGAACTCCATGGTTACACTCTCCTCTTTTGTTCATGCTTTTCCTCTTATCCGCCCGGCGTACAACCTGGTCGTCATCTACTGCATCATTGCGATGACTAGCCTTACACTTCCTCCATACTCACAGAGGCTGAAACAATGCGGACATTGAACAGTATAACCCTTAAGCACACGAAATCTTTGACGGTACTACTCGCCAGCATCCTGATGGAATAGACACAATACACAGCTCATTCGCGTCAACCGCCAGAAACAAAAGCTGCTCGCTTACGGCCTGAGCGAACATTACCAGCACATATTCGAGCTGACCCGGCTCAACGAGGCGATAGGGATATACAACACAGAGGCGGAGGCAGTAGCGGCTGCCTAGCATCTGGACAGCAGGCCCACTACCACCCATTAGATGCAGCACCAGGAGGCTTCAACATGGCTAATTCTCCAACCACGCCCACACGAGAGCACGACCCCTCACAAATGCCCAGTGACATTGATAACTGGGCGAAACCTGTCGGGACGTTCGGAACGTCCACTGTTCCAGCGGGCGCAATCGACCCCAGGCTTGAAGGCCGATCACTCACGGGACCATTGCAGGGGTTCGGCCCTATGTGGCAGAAGACCTACAGGATACGCCTCAGGGGCGCGTCCGCGACTCCCGCTGAAGTGTAAAAATCTGGAAGCAAAACTTTCCTAGCTTCCGGCCTGCGGGAAATCGCTTCTACGGCCCCCTGGCAGGCATTGCTCCCGGTGACGTGGCCGTCCTCAACCTTGCGGCACCGAGGGTATGACGCTTTCCACGGGTATACTGGTGATCTACGCGGACGAAGAGTCCTTTACTTTCGTGACTCCAGAGGGACATATGCTTTCCGCCTGGATAACCTTTTCCGCGTACCACGAGGATGGGATAACAGTGGCCCAGGCTCAAGCTCTGCTCCGTGCGGCCGACCCGGTCATCGAGATGGGTCTGCGCATGGGAGGACACAAGCAAGAGGATATGTTCTGGATACTTACTCTCCAGTCCCTCGCAAAGCATTTCAATGTTGATGCCCAGGCAGAGGCGCGGTCGGTCTGTGTTGATCCCAAGATTCAATGGTCGCAGGCACGCAACATCAAGCACAACCCGATAATGCGGTCCATGATCTATACGGCGGGCACACCTATGGGGTTACTGCGCCGAAGATCGGGCCGGTGAGCCGGATCAAGGCCCCAACTATGGCACGATATACCAATAACGATTCAGAATATGATGCAGTAATAGTCGGCGCAGGTCCGAACGGTCTTGCCGCTGCCATTACGTTAGCCAGGGCTGGTAAGTCGGTGCTGGTGATCGAGGCGAAAGAAACAGTCGGCGGGGGTAGCAGGTCGGCGGAGCTAACCCTGCCCGGGTTTGTCCACGATATCTGCTCGGCGATCCACCCACTGGCGCGTGCCTCCCCCTTTTTCCGTAGCCTACCGCTCCACGAACACGGACTTAGCTGGATTGAGCCACCTGTGCAGCTTGCTCACCCTCTGGATGATGGCACGGCAGTGGCAATGTACAGGTCGATTGAAGCTACCTCGGAAAACCTGGGCAGAGATGCCAAAGCGTATTCCAGGCTCATGACCCCCCTGGTACGCGACTGGCGAACCTTAGAAGAATTCATGCTAGGTCCCTTTTCGCCGTCACAAATCTTGCGCCACCCGCTTGCTCTTACCCGGTTCGGAGCGCTTGCCCTTCTACCGGCGCGGCCGCTGGCTAACCTGGTATTCCGTGGCGAAAGAGGGCGCGCGGTATTTGCCGGTATGGCTGCCCATTCGATGCTGCCCCTCGACCGGTTCCCGAGCGGGGCTGCCGGACTGCAACTGGCTCTGCTGGCGCACGCGGTAGGGTGGCCCCTGGCGCTTGGTGGGTCACAAACGATTGTCGATTCCATGGCGAGCTACCTGAAGAGCCTTGGCGGTGAGGTCGTTACGGGTGTCGAGGTCCACTCCCTTCCGGAACTACCTCCCGCGGGTGTGGTGCTCTTTGATGTAACGCCGCGGCAGTTAACACGAATTGCCGGTGAAGAACTCCCGGCAATGTACCGCCGCAGGCTGGGACGCTACCGCTACGGTTCCGGTGTATTCAAGGTAGACTTTGCCTTGAGCGGTCCGGTACCGTGGCGTGCTCCGGAGTGTACTCAAGCGGCTACTGTGCATGTAGGCGGAACGTTTGAGGAAATCGCAGCGGCGGAGAAGTCGGTCTGGCAAGGACGTTCCCCAGAGCGGCCATTCGTGCTTGTCGGCCAGCAGAGCCTGTTCGATACAACCCGCGCACCCAGCGGTATGCACACACTGTGGGCGTACTGCCACGTACCTAGCGGGTCCACCTTTGACATGACCGAACGTATAGAGGCCCAGATAGAGCGATTTGCCCCCGGCTTTCGAGATCTAATCCTGGCGAAGCACGTTATGGGGCCGAGGCAAATGGAGGCCTACAACCCGAACTATATAGGCGGAGATATAAACGGTGGTGTGCAGGACCTGCGCCAGCTTTTTACAAGACCATTGCCCCAACGCGTCCCCTATAGAACTGCCAACCGGCGCATCTTCCTCTGCTCGTCCTCTACGCCGCCTGGAGGTGGTGTGCATGGGATGTGCGGGTACTACTCTGCCAAGGCTGCGCTGAGGGATTGTCTATGAACCTCGTCAGGTGAGTCAGGCGAAGAGGATTGGCCCCTTGAAAGCTTTTGGGGCCTTAGGTGAGGACTTGAACGGTCTCTCACCACTCAGACAGCTTCCAAATAGCTGGTTGGATTGCGCCCTCCTCCACACCTATCTCGGCATAAATAGCTACTGCCTGCTTGAGATGGGCCATCGCCTCCGCGTGCCTATCTTCTGAGTGTAGCAGGTCTATTACGAGCGATGGGGAGAGTCTGGAACCTGAAACGTAGTTCTGAAACGTGAAACGTGAAGCGTGATGCGGCTCGTGTCATAGGGTACGTGAATGCCAAGATAGTTGCCTCATGGGACCATCCTCCCCCCTGTCAT
>JAXDKH010000255.1:0-11253 GCA_034667185.1 Chloroflexia bacterium
CTCCCGGCATTGCGTACATGCGGGTGGGGAAGTCGTGAACATGCTCAAGAGAGACACACAACCGGGGCGCGGCCCTGTAGAGGTGCACGAGAGAGAGGCCCCAATAGCCCCTCTCGGCAACCAGATCAACTACTCCGAGATGGTGCTCACGCAGGTGCGCTCGGCTCCTACCAACATGGGCTGGAAGTCGGTCTTCGTTACGGTTATCCTGGCGTTGGCCTGCGCCGGGGCCACCTCACTGTTCTACATGCTGAGGGTGCCTTCAGCCGATAAGTTCGTGGCGGCCCTGGTGCGCAGCCACATGCAGGAAGGCAGCAGACTCTACGACGCCGGGCAGTACGACGAAGCCATCCTGGAATACAACGAGGCGATCATAGGCCGGAGCGACTACGACCTTGCCTATTTCAGGCGAGGGGAGGCCTACGAGGCCAAGGGCGACACGGCGCAAGCTATCGCTGATTACCGCAAGGTGCTGGAAGTCAGTCCCGACCAGGCGATGAAGCAGGCGGTCGCGGATAAGCTGCGCAAGCTTGGAGTGACCTCGCCCTAGCCGCATCACGTCGAGTCGCGCAGGTAGCTCCACAGGTAATGTGCGACATAGCCGCGCCACGGCTTCCAGCGCTCAGCCAACACGCGAAGCTGGCTTTCTGACGGGCGTTGCTCCAGCCCAAATACGCGCTGGACCGCCACCTGCAACCCCAGGTCTCCCGCGGGAAAAGCGTCCACCCGCCCCAAACCGCGCAACAAAGCCACCTCCGCCGTCCACCTGCCCACACCGGGTACCCGGCACAACAGGGCTGTGCCTTCCTCAACGGAAAGGTCCTCAAAGACCTCCGGCTGGAGTTTGCCTGAAAGTGCCGCCTCCGCCAGCGCGTGCAAATAACGGGCCTTCTGCACGCCCGTGCCGACAGAACGCAGGTCCTCCACGGTGGCTAACATTAGCCGTGCCGGTGCCGGGTACGCGGCGTAAGTGACCCCTGCCACCTCCATCTGCTCGCCAAGAGCATCTATCAGTCGCACGCGGCAGGCGTTTGCAGCGCGCACGCTGATCTGCTGCCCAAGCATCGCCACCAGCAGCGCCTCGTAAAGGTCGGGTGCGCGGAACAGCCTCATGCCTCGGTAGCGCGAGAGTACGAGAGCCAGTTGCGGGTCGTCACCCAGCGTGGCATAGCAACCAGCCAAGTCGTCGCCCAGACCCCACAGTGCATAGGCCACCCGCCCCAGTCGTTCGGCGGACACAGTGCCAGCCTCCCCACCCTCGCCGGTCCGACTTGCCAACAGCCGCACGTGAAGTTCTGCCCCGCCCGCAGGGAACTCAAACTCGACCAAGGAGAGAGCGCCATCCAGGTCCACCAGCCGCCGCACAGCGCGCCTCTTCATGCTGAAGTGGCAGGGTACGGCGAAGGAGGACCGTTGCAGGCTCACCAGTGATAGGTCGGGGTCGAACAACGGCGGCAGCGGTAGGCTTACTTCCACGCGTGCGAGTTAGGCAGGCAGGGCAGCGGCAGCCAACGGTAGCGAAGGCTCGAACGCGCTCATAACCCCTTCCAGTTCGAGCAAGCGGCGTTTCAAGTTGAGGCCACCACCGTAGCCGACCAAACGCCCGTTGCTCCCGATGATCCTGTGGCACGGCACGATGATGGGCACAGGGTTGGCACCGTTCGCCGCGCCCACCGCCCGCACCGCCTGGGACGCACCTATACCGGACGCGACCTGCGCGTAAGTGCGTAGCTCGCCGTAGCCCACGTCCTGCAGGGCCGACCACACGCGCAACTGAAAGGGAGTACCGCGCATATCGATGGGCACAGTGAACTCCCGTAGCGTGCCCTCGAAGTACGCGGTGAGTTGCTCGCCAAGTTGCTGCAAACTGGCCTGGTCGTCCGAGGGCACGGCCTTCGGCTCCCAGCGAGCTACCCAGGCGTCGCATTGCTCGAACGGCTCTCCTGGGAATATCAGGCGGCCCAGCCCGCGCGAAGTGAGCGCAGCCCCGAATACCCCCACCGGCGTCTCGACTTCTCCTACCACAAACTTCATTTCTGCCAACGCTTCACCCCCGTAACGCAACTCGTCCTCGGGTAGCAGTTCTCAACTGCGCACACCGGTCTGCATCTCATGGCCCGGGCCACACCGCCCTCCATAGACAATGCTAGCGTGAGGCAGAGCACGGAGTCTTCCGGTTTCTTGCTCTTTACCTCCGATCGCCGGCTTATCTTACGGCAACCCACACTTGTTTGCTCCGTTACTCACCGATGACGTGTACTACCACTTCCCTCTCGCGCAGGTTGTAAGTCTCTTACGGTACGGTGCCGAGGTCCACCACGCTGTTGCCGTTGGTGTCCACCACGTATACGTTCCCCGCGGGGCCAAGCGCAAGGCCGGTGGGGAGGTTGAGAGTTACAGCACCTTTGGTGTTCTTGGTGGCCGCCACCTGGCCGCTCGCGTCGAACTTGAGCACCGCCTTTCCGGTCGGCGCGGTGGCGTACAGGTTGCCCTGGGCGTCGATGGCGAGGAACGGCTCAAGGTAAGGCCCGGGGTCCCAATTCGGGGAGGGCACCGGCCACTGCGCGATTGGCTTGCCTGACGGGTCGAACTTCTGGATGCGCCTGTTGCCGGTATCGGCCACGTACACATTACCTTGTGCGTCCACTGCTATGCCGATAGGCTCGTTCAATTCGCCGGGCTGGTTGAACGCGTATGCCGGTGCCACCCTGGTCGGGCTCATGCCTGAGTCGATCTTGCTCACGAAGGCCCCATCCGGGCTGAAGATGAGCACGCGCTTGTTGCCCGTGTCGGTCACGTAGACGTTGCCGTCCGGGCCGATTGCCACACCACGCGGGCCGTAGAAGCGGCTGTCCTTATCAGGGGCGTTAGCAAGAGCCGGGTCGGCCAGGCTGATGAACGAGCCCCACGTCTTCAGGAAATGCCCCTCCGAGTCGAATTTCTGGATGCGGTGGTTCCAGGTGTCGGCCACATAGATGTTGCCTGTCTTGTCCACCGCCAGGCCGCCCGGTCCGGTACCCACCGAGCCCTCGCTGATCTCAGCAAATTGCCCATCCGCGCTGCCCTTCGCCCCGAACGCCAGCAGCCACTTGCCGGAGGGGTCGAACTTCTGGATGCGCTTGTTCTCCGTGTCGGACACGTAGAAGTTGCCCTCCGCGTCCAGTGCTATCGCCCGCGGCAGGTTGAACTGGCCCCGGTTCGCGCCCGGACCCGCGCGGTCGAAGAGGGCCTGGGGCGGTGCGTTGGGATCGACCTGCTGCCCCTCCGGCAGCGGCGTTGGCACCACCGCGTTGGGGTCAACCTTTGCCCCCTGCACGCCATAAATCACCGCGTTGCCGTCGCTGGAGCCGAAAACCTTGGGAAGCGCCACCTTCATCACGTTCTCTGCGTATGGCGTGATGCGCTCGGCGGCGCTGATCTCGGCAGTCCTGGGGCCGACGACGCCGCGCTCTATCGCCCCGACGACCACGTAGTCCACGCCGTAGGAGTTGAGCAGGTCGAGCAGCCTTTGCGGGGTCAATCTAGCCCCATTATCCGGATCGGTGCCCTGGTAGATGGCGTTTACCACCTGCCTCCTGCGGTCCACCTCCGATGAGAGTTCAGCCTGGCTGGAACGCCACAGCTTCTCATGCGAAGTGTCCCAGGCCACCAGCGTCCCCAGGCCCGTATACGCCGAGATGCGCCCCGGCCAGTCGTACTCGTTGCGGCAGCACTCCAGCACCACGTCACGCGGCCCGGCGTTGTCGTTGAGCCACTTCACCGCCTCGTAGTCGCCGGGGTTCCTCCTGCGCAACGCGTCCATGCCGTCCAGGCCAACGGGTGCCTTGTTATCGACCATGTTCCTCTGTTGGGAGCCAAACCAGGCGTAGGGCAGCGCGGACAGCACCAGCAACAGGAAGGCCGCCGCCCACGTACCCGCGAGCACCTTCAGGCCACCGGGGGTGTCGTTGACCGCCCACTCTACACGCTCTCGGCCACGCCCGCTGCTCATCAGACGGTTCTTGCCGAAAGCCGCCTGCAACGTGCGCCAGAAGCCGTAAGCCCCGGCCAGCGACCACAGCACCCACATCTGGTAGTAAAACTTGAACAGGGTGTTCATGCGGTTGCCGAAGTTGTCGTGCAAGTAGACGATTTCCACACCCAGGCCTATGGTAGCTGCTATGAGGAAGATGCCCAGCGCCAGGTTGCGCTCGGTACGGCGCGGCTCCTGCCAGATAAGGTAGCCCGCCATGATGATAAGGGGCAGCAAGAACGCGAACAGCGGGAAGCGCGTCCACACCGCTATCAACAGGATTGCCATCAGCAAGATGCCGAAGATGAGCAGCGTATTGACCCCTTCGTCGTTGGTGCGGGCGCGCTTGCGCATGTACGTGGCGAACTCGTAAATCACCCACACCACCAGTGACATCAAGAAGATGCCGAAGATGACCATGAAGCCGGTTATCGTCTTGTCCGCCGTGTTGAGCAGGAAGAGGCCGCTGAGTCGCTGCAAGAGGCCACCCAGCACCGGTATGTTCGCCACGTTCTCCGGCAGGCTCACTGGCCCACCCCCCGCGAAGGACTTGAAGGTGAGGTGGAACGGCAGGTAGACCAGCAGGCTTACTACTATGAGCAGCACCGCGTGCACTATGAACGGCCTCGCCCAACGCCAGCCGCCCCCCTCACCCTTGTGCCCCGCCGCTATGTAGGGTAGCGCCAACCCACCCAGCATCACAAGCAAGTACGTTGGGTAGTCCCAGGTGTTTATAGTGTAGAGCGCGCCCACGATGAGCGCGGACAGGAGGAATCCGAGCCAGCCGCCCAACCCACGCGGCAGACCATCGCGCCAGCGGTTGGAGCGGGCCACTTTGCGGCGGCCCAGAGCATAAGCGGCGAGCACTGCCAGCAGCACGAAAGGCAGGCCCATAGCGTGCGGGTGCATATCGGCCAGCACGAACGAGAAGGCCGGGAACTCGTTGATCGTCTCGAAGCCGACCTGCGACTTGAGCAAAGTACCGTCCGGCTGCTGCTCGGTGCGGTAGTCCATGATGATGCGCGAGGGGTCCCACCAGTAGCCGTAGCCTTGCTTCTCGCAGAAGAAGCAGAACCGCCAGCCGTTGCCGTTCGCCTGGCCGCCGGGCGCATCTTTTTTGGCAAACGGCACAGCGAGGTTGCCCATCGCCACCACCATTAGTGCCGCCAGCACCCCATACAGAATGGGCGACAGGAAGAACGGCACGCGGCGGGTGGGATCGTCGGTGCCCTCCCCCGCCTCCACGGTCTCAACGAGAGCCACCTCTTCGCGCTGCGCTCCCGCCCTGGGCCGCCGCGAGGGCAACGGGGCCGCTGCTACCTCTTCATCTACGACCGTGGCATAGGAACCCGGCCATGCCCCGGCCAGCGCGAACTGGCGGGTCTGTGCCTGCCGAGTGGGGAGAGGCTGTGCGGGTGACGGGGCTGGCCTGGTGCTCCGGCGGCCGCTACCCCTTGCGGGAGGTGCCGGTGGCGGAGGTGTGGTTGCCACGACCGGCGCGGGCCGCCCCGACCTGCGGAGGATGGTGCCCACGATAAGGTTATACACCACGCCGTAGGTCAGCAAGCCCGTAGTCGCGAACAGGAAGACGTTTGCCAGGTTGAAGCTAATAGCAGGCGCGACCCCGCTCAGGCTCGACATCGCGGCCATGAGGATGTAGCCGAAATAGTAGTAGTTGAGCGAGTGCCCGGCCAGCCACATGTCGGGCGGGGGCAGGCTGCCGCTGCGCAGGATGGAGTTCAGGATGCCGAAGTCCATGAACTTCTCCTGGTCGATGATGTCGGGGTAGAAAGACCGCATCCACGCCCAGAAGATAAACAGCGCGGCGAACAACACCTCGGCGGCCAGCAGATGCCTCAGGAACGACCGGGTACGGAAGTGTACGCGCAGTTCCCACAGCAAAGCCCGGTTGTTGCGCAATAGGAGCCAGGCAGACAGGAGCGCCACCAGCAGCAGGCACCCAAAGAGCAGCGCCCGCCCGAACGGCACAGCGCCTGTCATCGAGAAGGTGAAGGCCAGCCACGTCACCAGCAGCAGGCCCAGCGGCTTGGCGGCTGTGTACCCGCGGTCGGACACTCCGCGCATCAGCACCGCCGCGATGGGCAGCGCCGCCAGCCCAAGCACCTGTATCGTCAACCACCATAGAAAGGTTTCACCCATTTAGCGTGCTCCAGGATCGAATAGGCATTAAGGGGGAAAGTAGCATGTGTACCAACTGGCAATGCGCAACGTTGATACTCGCCGGGTGGTAGGTCGTTGCCATTTGCCCGCATAAAGGCTCAACGCGCCGTGTAATACGTGTGTGCTGTTTAGAATTATAGCAGAATTGGACCCTCAATCACGCCGTGGGTCTCTATTAGCTTATTTACTCTGAAGATATGGTGGTTAGGGGGCTCGCAGGTGTTCAAGCATATGAACCCATACTTAAATGCCGCCGTGGTGATGTGTTATCACCGTGCAAGAACTGCTTTCGATGGCTTCGCATGAAAGCCAAGTTGTAGGTTCTGCTCGTTCTTTTGTCCTATCATAACCTACCCGTGCATCCTATTGACACGACTGCAATGTGGATGTACAACTACTATTGTATACACTCACTTTAGCACTCTGACAAAAGACTGCTAATTTTGAGCGTGAATCGGAACTGTTGGCACTCAAGTTGCGTTAATAAAATTGACAGGAGTCGGTGGATTGTTGTATACACTGTGTTCATACACACCCGGTCAACAATCGGTCAACTCCAGCATCTTGAGGGCGTTGCATGCCAGACCAACTATCAGTTGGCGATTCCAAGAACACGGGACAAGCGGATGAGTGGGATTTCTTAATAAGATGGATACTCTTCGTAATCTTAGTAAGCGTATTTCCAACAGGGATCGGAGCACTCATAACGCTGGGAAATCCAGAGGGCACAATTTGGCCCGGTGTGATTGGGGGCGGCGAGCTGATGGTCGGCGCTCTCGCTATCGTGGCGGACGGCGCGGGTAGTCTGATAGGCAAAGAATTCCATGGAAGGCGGCTGCTGGGCGCGGGTCTGATTGTGCTTTGGTTACTCGCTATGACAACAACCGTAGCACTCTTTATCGGCCACGTAATCAAAGAAGGCTTGGAGCTTGCGGCTTGGACTTCCACCGTCTCATGGATATTCTCATGTCTCTTAGGCATTGCAGCTAAAATTGTAGCGAAAGGATAAAAACAATGTCTAGCTTCCAGGAGATATGGCTGGCCTTGCTTACTGCTGTTGGCGCAATCGCAACCACAATCACTCTGGCGATTGCCGTTCAAATCGTGCGCGAGCGGGATAAAGGTTCAACCAGCGAACGGAAGCCTCACGTATAACTCACATAAGTGTACAAGCTATAAAGAGCAGCCTCCTAGCGAAGCTGCTCTTTTTGTTTACTTGACCAGCCAAAATTCCCGAAGGGGCATATCAAATGTTGCCCGGCAACGACTCTATTGGCGCGCGGAGCCAAACAGCCCGAACGGCTCCTGACTTACTATGTGGGCATGCCCACTCACGTTTCCTTGCACGGCAAGTTTGTAACTCCGAATGTAGACATAGTACGAGCATGGGAGCAGTGCGCTATACTGAAGAACGAACTCGACAGGGGGGTGCCGACATAGGCGCAAACTCGGCTGACAGGAGAACACTTTTGCAATCAGTGGAAGCTGGACCTGCCACCTGGTACGTGCGGCCATACAGACCCGGCGACGAGGCGCAGCTCGCCTCGCTCTACGAAGAGGTAGTTGGCCGCGAACGGCCCGAAGAAGTGTGGCGTTGTAAACTTATGGAGCGCACTGCCTCCCCGGCCTGCGTGTGGGGGGCTGCCACCCACGGCAATGAGCGCATAGTTGGGCAGTATGGGGGAATCCCGCTCAGGGTGAAGCTCGGAGGACAGGAGCGCCGGGCAGTGAACACGGTGGAGGCGGCCACGGCCCCCAGTTTCCGCAGGCAGGGGATAATCACCGGGCTGGGCACAACCGCGCACCGGAACTGGGGCCAGGCCGGTTATGCAGCTGCCCTGGCCCTCCCGAACGAGCAATGGGGCACCCGCACCTATGCCCTCGGCTTCAGACGCGTCTTCCCCCTGGCGTGGTTGCGTTTCCCCTTGCACCTCGAGCGTGTGGTAGCACGCGCGCGGAAGCTACCCTCAACGCTCATTGGGCCGGCAGCCCTAGCAGCCGGGGCAGGCTCCCTCGTGTGGCGTGCGGCCTTTCGCGCCCTCATGTGGGGCAAAGCTGGTGTGAGCGTGCGGGAAGCCTCGGGCCTGCACGATTTTGACCGCCTGTGGTCCAGGCTATCAGGCGAGTACGAGAATGTCGTTGTGCGCGATGGCGAATGGGTGAACTGGCGCTTCATGAGGTCTACGCTGTATTCGTACAGGGTGCTGGTAGCGCGCAGGGACGGCGAACCTTCCGGATATATAGTGTACCGGCTTGCTAAGACAGGAGAGCGCACCAACGGCTACATTGCCGACATATTCATGGGCAGAAACGACATGGCAACCGCTTCCGCACTGGTGAGCCACACCCTGAATGACCTATCGCTGAGAGGAGCAGGTATGGTGCTGGCTACCGCCCCGCCTGGTTCAAGGCTGTACCAACTGTTCAGGCGATTGGGTTTTCTTCCAACGGCCAGGCGGTCCGCCTTCAACTTCGAGATCGCGCCCCTGCAACCTGACGTAGACCCGGCCAGCCTCTCAAATCCGCGCGACTGGCACCTCACAGCCGGGGACTTCGACGTGATATGATGGCAGCAATAGCAGGCAAGGGCCGCCCCCGTCTCAAACGGCTGGCACACAAAGTAGTATTCCCCATGCTGGAGCGAGGCTGGGAGCTTGGCTTCCTGCTAGCGGGCTTGCTGTTCCACCCGAAGGTGACACTTAGCAGACCGTCAGGTTCCGAGCGCGTGCTGGTGGTCGCCCCTCACCCGGACGATGAGACGCTGGGCTGCGGGGGCACTATCGCCCAGCACCTGGAAGCAGGAGACCAGGTTTGTGTGCTGGTCGTGACAGATGGCGGCGGTTCGCGTGCAGGTGGCCTGGGGCGTGACGAGATACGGCGACTTCGAGCGACGGAAACAGCCAGGGCTGCTAGGTCGCTGGGTCCGGTGGACCTGGTGCAACTCGGCCTGCCGGAAGGGCGCTGGGCACCCGGCGATCTCCTGGAGCATCTTGTGGCGTTGCTACGAAGCCATGCACCCCAGCTTGTCTACGCCCCTTCCTGCATCGATTTCCACCCGGAGCATGTAAAGGTAGCGCGGGTGCTGGCCGATGCGTTGCGCTCGCTGGAAGGCTCGGTGCGCCCAAAGATAAGGATATACGAGCTACAGGTGCCCCTGACACCCATCCTCGCCAACATTGCGGTAGAGGTGGGAGGCGCGGCAGCCAAGAAGAAAGCACGGGCACTCTCCGACTACAGGACTCAACAAGGCTCCTTGGGACATGTGCCCCGCCAGAGCAGGTACCTGCGCAGGTTGTACCGTTCGCGCCACCCGCTGGAGGTCTTCTGGGAGTTGGACCCGGAGAGTTATTGTAGGTTGATGGAGTGCGGAAGCACCACGGCCAAATACAGAGGCATGCGGCTCCGCCCCCTCAGCGACGGCCTGGCATGGTCGGCGGGAGCCGAGGAACGCAGGAGAATGAAGCAGCTAGCACTGGGTAGAACCCGTTCGTGAAAGATAGACCGGCCGTAAGCGTTGTGATCCCGACCTATAACCGCGCTGCGCTGCTTCGGGAAACGCTCAAGAGCGTGACCTCGCAGACTGTCATGCCAGCCGAGATAGTGGTCGTGGACGACGGCTCTACGGACAACACGCCGCAGGTGGTGCGGGAATTTGCCGGCGCAGGCCCCACTGTCACCTTCCTTGAGTTGCCCCATTCGAACCGGCGGGGGCCGATGCGCAACCTAGGCGTAAATGCCACCACCAGCCAGATCGTGGCATTTCTCGACTCCGATGACCTCTGGCAGCCCACCCGCATCGAGCGACAACTTCAGAAGTGGGCTAGCGCGCCGGAAGCCGGGTTCGCTTTCTGCAACGCCCGCCGCTTCAACGAAAGTGGACCCCTTGGCGCACCCTGGCTGTCACCTACCGCGCGGCGAGATGGCTACATCCTGGGCGACGTGCTTGAGGAGCCTGTGGCAGGCGGCAGCACGCTCATGGTGAAGCGAGAAGCGTTCGAGCGAGTGGGCGGCTTCCGCGACCTGCGCCTGAACGAGGACTACGAGTTGACGTTGCGGCTGGCCGCCCGCTACAGGGCCAGTTACGTGCCGGAACTGCTGGTGCTGGTGAGGGAGCACGAGGGCCGCACCACGCTCGCGGGGCGGGAGCTGCCGATGCTCGACTACCTGCGTATAGTAAGTGACTTCCTGTCGGACCATCCGAGGCTCCCCCGTCGCGTGAAGGCACGCGGGCGGCGAGGCATGGCGAACGTGCACCATAAGCTCGCCCGCCTCTACCTTGCACTCGGCGATAGAGCCTCCGCACGCCGGCACCTGTGGGCCATGTCACAACTGAAGCCGCTCGACCGCCGCGCCCCTTCCGCGTGGCTGCGCTTGTTGCTGCCTAGCCCGAACAGGCTGCCATCTCAAGTCCAGGCAGCACCCGGCGAACAATCCGAAGGAAGGCCCGTGACCGATGGCTAGCATACCTGGCCTGCCCGACCTGAAGGGGTTTGCCCGCAGCCGGGCGGTAGCAGACCTGGCCGTCACAGCGGGAGGGCGCGGCGTGCAGTTGTTGCTTGGGCTGGTAGGCAACATTGCGTCGGCACGTGCTCTCGGCCCCACCGACTTCGGCAGGTTCGGGATCGTCATGGCCGCCGTGATGATCTGCGGCACCATGTCCGACATAGGGCTTACCCAGGCGGCCATTAAACACGTCGCCGGTGCGCAGCAGAGCCACAGCCAACACGCCGCAGCCAGGGTGTACCTGCTGCTACGCCCCATCTCCGGCATCATAATAACCCTGCTTGGCCTGCTCCTGTCTGCGCCCATTGCCTCCGCCGTACTAGGGCACGCCGACCTCACGACATACTTGCAACTCGCCTTCCTGACGCTCCTCAGTCTCTCAGTCAGCAGCTACCCCGGCATGGTGCTGCTGGGGCTGGGGCTGTTCGGGCGCTTGGGCATCGCAGGAGTCCTGAACGCTGTAATAACGGTGGGCGGCATATTGGGGCTACTCGTCGTGGGGCAATTGGACCTCGGCACCCTTGTCGCCTGGAACGTACTGGTGCCCCTCGCCAGCA
>JAXDKH010000256.1:0-21144 GCA_034667185.1 Chloroflexia bacterium
AGGAGTTGAACACGCGTTCTACTTATGTCTACCTGCGGCACACTTCCGGCCCTCCCCTGAGATGGCAGGTGGATGTGCCGACTCCAATCGGGAAGCCTGGCAATGCCGGTCACCTTCAGAGACATCACGAGGGACAACTTCGAGCAGGTGATTGGCCTTGAACTCGCGGAGGATCAGCAGGGCTTTGTCCGCTCCAACCTCTACTCCATCGCCCAGTCCAAGGCCATACCCATGCTCACCCCCAGGGCGGTCTACAACGAGGCAGACGAGCTTGTGGGCTTCGTGCTCTACCGTGGCGAGCGAGACCCCAATCTCGACCCCGATGGCTGGCTGGTGCGCATCATGATCGACAAACGGTACCAGGGCTGCGGCTACGGCAGGCAAACAATGGAGGAGATAATAAGGCTCGTACGCGACGATATGGGCTGCAGGTCCATTGGCCTATCAGTCGAACCGGAGAACCAAAACGCTCGCAAGCTGTACCAGAGCCTGGGCTTCAGGGAGACAGGGGAAGCTATCCATGGACAGCTTATTATGAAGCTCACGTTCGAGGAACAGGCAGGATGAGCATCAGCCCCGAATATGGATTTGCAGTGCAGGAGGTGGACACGCCCCGCGACCGCCTGGAGCTTGCCGCCGAATTCGAAGGTGTATTTCCGGCGGAGTTGTTTCGCTACTGGACCGAGCCAGAGTTGCTTACGCGCTGGTGGTCTAAAGAGGCCGAGGTAGCAGCGGAGAAGGGCGGCGGCTACCACCTGTCCTGGCCGAATATGGAATGGCACCTGCGCGGCACCTATCACACCTTCAGCCCCGGTAAGCTACTCGTCTTCACCTGGCGCTGGGACCACGAGCCGCACACGCCCACTCGCGTGGTCACACTAGACTTCCAGCCACTGGAAGATGGCAGTGGCACACGGCTGCACCTGACGCACGGTTACTACCGCGAGCACGTACCGGGCGAGATGGAGGAGAGACAGGGACACCTAGAGGGCTGGCACTATTTCCTGGGGGAGTTGCGAGAGGTAACACAGGACGCTATCAAGGGGTGATAAGGATTTCTTTGCATCGGAGCCAGATGTGATTGTCAGCGCCATTGCTCGCCGCCGCTATCTTCGAGGGTTAGCCGACCTGGAACGGCATGACCTCGATGCGTTGCTGGCTCAATTCGACGACCGCTGCCGCTTCATATTTATTAGCAGCAACACCCCGATGGGCGCTAACCTGCACTCCAAGGAGGCCGTGCGCCGGTGGTTTGAACGCCTGCACCGGTTATTGCCGAACCCGCGCTTCGACGTAAAGGAGCTTGTAATCAGCGGTTCGCCGTGGGACGTGCGCCTGGCCGCTCGCGTCGTAATCCGCAGCACGGTTGCGGGGAAACCGTACGCCAACAACTTCGCCCAGTTCATCAGACTGCGTCGAGGGCGCGTGGTCGTGGATTACATCATCGAGGACACGCAACGCTTTGAGGAAGCATGCGCGACGTTGCTAGCCGCGGGTGTGCAGGAGGCGGGGGCCGAGCAGATCCGCGATACCGAGTGAGCCTGTCGATGTGGCGGTGACCGTATATGTATTGGCTCAATCTTGTACTGACTCTACCAAATAGGGGATAATTGTATGCTCAGGACTTATAACACCAATTCCAAGTTCGAGGAAATCAGAGACATAATGCCGCAAGTAGAAGCACAGCGCTTGCCGGGCCACGCGCAGACACACATAGTGGTGCGGGGGGCGCGCGAGCACAATCTGAAGAACATAGACGTAGCCATACCCCGCGACAAGCTGGTGGTCATCACCGGGCTGTCCGGCTCCGGCAAGTCGTCGCTCGCCTTTGACACCATTTACGCGGAGGGCCAGCGCCGCTACGTTGAGTCCCTCTCGGCCTACGCCCGCCAGTTCCTGGGGCTGATGGAGAAGCCGGACGTCGATCTTATCGAGGGCCTGTCCCCTGCCATCTCGATAGACCAGAAGGGCGCTTCCCGCAACCCGCGCTCCACAGTCGGCACGATAACCGAGATCTACGACTACATGCGCCTGCTGTTCGCCAGGGTGGGCCACCCCCACTGCCCCAACTGTGGGCGCGAAATCCACCAGCAAAGCTCGCAGGAGATTGTGGACGCCGTGCAGTCGCTGCCGGAGGGTTCGCGCATATTAGTGCTGGCCCCCATCATCCGCGACCGCAAGGGCGAGCACCAGAAGGTGCTGGAGGACCTGCGCCGGGCCGGTTACGTGCGCGCCCGTGTGGACGGGGAAGTGCATGACCTAGACACGCCTATAGACCTGGAAAAGTACAAGATGCACACCATCGAGGCCGTAGTGGACCGCCTGGTGGTGCGCGCTCCCGAAGCAGGCAGCGGCGAGGTGGACCCCGACCGCACCCGCCTGGCCGACTCGGTGGAGACGGCGCTGAAGCTGGGCAAGGGGATGGTGGTCGTATCCATCCTGGAAGGAGAGGAGCTTACCTTCTCGGAGCACTTCGCTTGCCCCAACTGCGGCATCTCGCTGGGGGCTATAGAGCCGCGTACCTTCTCGTTCAACTCGCCCCACGGCGCGTGCCCCGTGTGCACCGGCCTCGGTACCCAGGTGGAGCCGGACCCCGATCTGATCGTGCCCGACCGCAACCTCAGCATCATCGAGGGCGGGCTGGCTCCCTGGGCGCGCTCGTTCCAGCAGGGCGACAGCTACATGGCCGAGATACTGGAGGCCGTGGGCCGGGCATACAACTTCAACCTGGAAACGCCACTGTCGGAGCTGAGTGAGGAGCAGATAAAGGTGCTCCTTTACGGCAGCGAGAAGAAGGTGCGGGTGCGGCACAAGAACTACCAGGGCCGCTGGCACGAGTACGACGTGCAGTACGAAGGCGCGGTCAATATAGTCAAGCGCAGACACTCCGAGACTACATCCGAGACAATACGCGGCGAGCTAGAGCGCTACATGAGCGACCGCCCCTGCCAGGCCTGCCGGGGCCAGCGCCTCAAGCCGGAGAGCCTGTCGGTCACGGTGGACGACAAGAACATCGCAATCGTGGCGAGCTACTCGGTGCGTGAAGCAGCCAGGTTCTTCCAGCGGCTCGCGGGCGACACGGACCAGCCTACGCCTCTCTCCGAGAAAGAGCAGATGATCGCCCGGCAGATACTCAAGGAGATCAAGGAGCGCCTGGGCTTCCTCATGGACGTGGGCTTGAACTATCTTACTATCAACCGCACGGCGGCTACGTTAGCGGGAGGCGAGGCCCAGCGCATCCGGCTGGCTACCCAGATTGGCTCCTCCCTCATGGGCGTGCTCTACATCCTGGACGAGCCCTCCATCGGCCTGCACCAGCGCGATAACGTGCGCCTCATCAACACGCTGGTGCGCCTGCGTGATTTGGGCAACACGCTTATAGTTGTAGAGCACGACGAAGAGACGATGCGCGTGGCCGACTGGATCATAGACATTGGGCCGGGCGCGGGCGAGCACGGCGGCAAGGTCATAGCCGAAGGCACGTATGAGGACGTGCTGCGCAATCCCAACTCGATAACCGCCAAGTACCTGACCGGCGAGCGCGAGATAGCCCTGCCCAAGAAGCGGCGCAAGGGCAACGGCAAGAGCATAATCGTGCACGGCGCGACCGAGAACAACCTCAGGGACGTGACCGTGGAGTTCCCACTGGGCAGGTTCATCTGCGTGACGGGCGTGTCGGGCTCCGGCAAGTCCACGCTGGTGCACGAGGTGCTCTCCCGCAAGATTTCGCAGACGCTGCACAACGCCAAGGACCGCCCCGGTGCGCACCGCAAGGTGGACGGCATCGAGCACATCGACAAGATGATCGAGATCGACCAGTCACCTATCGGCCGCACACCGCGCTCCAACCCGGCAACGTATACGGGCGCGTTCACTCCTATTCGCGAGGTGTTTGCTAAAGTGCCGGAAGCCAAGGTGCGCGGGTACGACTCGGGCCGCTTCTCGTTCAACGTCAAGGGCGGGCGCTGCGAGGCCTGCCGGGGCGACGGCATCATCCAGATAGAGATGCAGTTCCTACCTGACGTGTACGTGCCGTGCGAGGTGTGCCACGGGGCGCGCTACAACCGCGAGACGCTGGAAATACGCTACAAGGGCAAGAACATCGCGGAAGTGCTCGACATGACGGTCGAGGAAGCCAACGACTTCTTCGACAACGTGCCCGCGATCAAGAACAAGCTGAAGACGCTGTGCGACGTGGGCCTGGGCTATATCCGCGTGGGCCAGCCTGCAACCACCCTCTCCGGCGGCGAGGCGCAGCGCATCAAGCTGGCGGCGGAGCTATCCCGCAGGTCCACCGGCAAGACCCTCTACATCCTGGACGAGCCGACGACGGGCCTGCACTTCGCGGACATCGACAAGCTGCTACACTTGCTGCAACGGCTCACCGAAGCGGGCAACACCGTGCTGGTGATCGAGCACAACCTGGACGTTATCAAGACCGCCGACTGGATTATCGACCTCGGCCCGGAAGGCGGCGACGCAGGCGGCGAAGTGGTGGCGGTGGGTACACCAGAAGACGTAGCCGAGGCCCCCGGCTCCTACACGGGCGAGTTCCTGCGCAAGGTTCTGCCGGGCGCGGACAAGGCCAAGAGAGGGGCGGCTTAGACAGCAGCATGAGGAAAGTCTAGGCACGGGAGGCGGCATCCGGATTGCAATCCGGATGCCGTTTCTTTGGCATCTGGACAAGGGATGTGCTTTTGCATTTCTCTGGTTCAGAAAAAGAAGCCTAGAAGGGCGCAATCGAGGCAGAACTAAAAGCAACAGGGGCAGAAGAGGCATAATAACTTTGCCTCCAGACATAGGCCCGGGGGAGCACAATGCGCCGGAATTTTAGCAATCGAAACAGAAGCCTTGAACAGTAGGGTACAATATCTAGCAGGAGATACTCAACAAACAGAGTAAGTCGAAAACTACCTAGGTGAAAATAGGGACTGCACTAAACTATATTGACTGGAACTCAAGTTGCACTCCAAGCCCTAACGATGGCAGTTAGTCCTGTTGAATCTGCTAACAAAGGAGTTACCACATGTCTCACCGGGTTCGCCTGGTTCGCTTCTTGTGGTCCATTGTCATAATGGTCGTATCAGTGCTCTTGGCAGGTTCCTCATCAATCCAAGAATTCAATGCTTCCCCTGTAGAGAGTTGCGGCGGGTGGGCTCCAATCGAACCTCCACAGACGAGCAGATACGTGGATCTAAGTGCAATCTCAGCGCTATCAGCCAATGATATTTGGGCGGTAGGTTCTATTGGCCCGAGAGGTATGCTTCCGGCTTATCATAGCTTTGTAGGACATTGGGACGGGAACTGGCACGTACTGCCAGGCCCTGGAGTACAACAACAGTTAAGCGCGCTCGATGGTGTGGCCGCTGTATCAAGCAATGATGTTTGGGTGGTAGGGTATTCCTATGAGACGACAAGCAGTGAAAATAGGCAGTTGCTTATTTCTCATTGGGATGGGTCGGTTTGGAAAACACCCACCCAGAACTTTCCCAAATTTGCCAGGAGTTCCCTACATGCCATCAAAGCTGTATCCAAAGATGACGTGTGGGCGGTAGGCTCTTACAGTACTAACGGTCTCCATTCCCAGCCTCTAATTACGCATTGGACTAGGAAAAGCAATGTGTGGCAGCAGGAAATGAAAAGTCCCGTTGTGCCGTCTGAGGCCAATGTACTATCCAGTCTAACTGTGGTCTCTCCAAGAAACATCTGGGCTGTGGGGTGGCGCTATAGCAAATCATTGATCGAGCAGTGGGATGGAACTGGATGGAAGGTTGTTGACAGCCCAAGTCCCGGCATCTATAGTAGCAATCTAAATTCGGTAACAGCCGTCGGCCCTAAAAACGTGTGGGCTGCGGGTTACGCTTATAATCACGGCAACAATGAAGGCATAATATTGCAGTGGGATGGCACAGCCTGGAAGACTAAGTATAGTTCCACACTCGGTTCCGATGACCTACTTCTTGGTATATCCGCTTTGGCAGAAGACAACATCTGGGCTGTAGGTCATACCGTCCGAGACAAGCATTACTATCCAGTTATGCTACATTGGGATAGAGGACATCAGTGGACGCGGGATGATGATCCCACTTTTAACCGAGAGGACTACGCCCTATCCGCTGTTGCTGCGGTGGGGAAGCAGTATGTATGGACAATAGGCAGATCGCTCAAGGAATCTGAGTTCCGACCACTTGTCGCGCGTTTCTCACCGCCGTGCGATCTTACCCCCCGGTTTGACGTGGTTACGATAACTGATGCCGATTCGCGGCCCGGCCCCTGTAAACCCGTCTATGATAACGAAGGGCGTCAGAAGCAATTCTGCGATGTGCAATTCGACGCGTTAAATTGGTATCCTAAGGGAGGCCACGGTCACTATTTGGCAATGCCAACGTTCAACAAGATAAAAGCGATCCACGACCACGACAATGAGCTGGCGGCTTCCACTAGTTTCGGTGAGGGGGAGCACAAGTGGAAGTACGATATTAACTCTAAGAAGATAAGCCCCGATCACACCAATGCGGCACTTTCAATCGCAAAACCGTGGTTAGACGGGGATCATAAGCCTCTGGTTACCTGGATGGTGCTAGACGAAATAACCTTCTCGGCATGGCATGACAAGAATGACCTAGGCACAAAATACCGTCGGTGGGTCATAGACGTAGTAACTGATCTCCACAACATGGGGTTTAAGGTTCTCGTTTTGTCCCCAATCGTGAAACCGCAGCCAGGTACGGATGCCGGATACGACGACTGGAAGAACTTCAAGAACATCGCCTACATTGGAATCGAGGGCTATTTGGACAGCCGAGTCATTTATTGCAGTTTCCTGCTTGATACTCGCGATCTATGCGCTTCTGACACTATAAAGGTCAAGAGACCGGAAGAAAGGGGAAAGTCAGAAAGTCAAAAGAGGGTAGATGCGGTTGCTTGGGCTCAAGGTGAATACAAAGAAAGTCTACAATCGTTCGTGAATGCGGGTCTAGACTGGAATCAGCTATTCCTTATGGAGCACTTCGCGCACACAAAAATCACCGAAGACAAGTATAGCAACCCTGGCCCCACGGGATATATTATCTCGCACGGTACTGCATCTAAACCGCGTGGACGGATGGAGGCAACAGATAGCGAATGGACGGCGATCATCAACATACGCAGTGAGGCCATAGCTAATCTTAGGGTCAGTGGCTTCGTTAGCTTTGGCTGGCACTTCAATGAAATGCAGGCCAGTCTCCAAAAAGAAGTAGGTTTCGAGAAGGACTATAGCAAGAACGACCTGCATTTGCTTGCCATAGACCATTAGCCCTTGTCAGCACGCCGTTTCTTCCCACGTCCCGGCTCATCACAATACCTTGCCTTTAGCCTGAACCGACTAGCTTCTCCCCATTTAGGGTCAAACCTCGCGCCAGCCACAGCAACCCCACCGCCGCAAGCACCAACACCCCAGGCACCAGCACATCCCACACCCCAGGCAAGCCTACATTCACCAAACTGGGCCGATGTATGGCCGCCGTCAGCCCATCCAGCAAATAGCGCGGCTCCTCCAGCAATGGAGACTGCGAAGGGTCGTAAATGGTGAACTCCTCGCCGGGGTCGCCCGCCAGGATGAGGCCATGCAGCCGGTAGTACACCTGGAAGTCCACCAGCGCGCCAGGGATTGAGACAACGGTGCCCATCACCGCCAGCACTCCCCATGCCCCAAGCAACGCAGACCGAGGCGACAGGAGCGTTCTGCCTTTAGCAAGCGCGAACTCACCCACCGAGGCAAGAGGCCACGCCAGCAGCGGGAATAGCGGCATGACGAGGCGCGGCCCCCAGGCGAAATTGCCGGTCCAGGCCCACCAGGTGGCGTTGAAAATCAGGCCCATAACGGTATGCGCTACGATGAGGCCCACCGCCACCCTGCCGGGGTAAGCCCCACCCCGCCACATGAGCCACATACCAATCGGTGCGAGCAGCAGGGGAGGGGCGTACAGGAACATGCTCTTGCCGGGGCTGAGCAGCAGGCCCTCCAGCCCCACCAGCAGCGGGGTACTGAAGCCTGGTTCCTTCTCGTAGCCGGTGCGCAGCCAGGCGTCGGCCAGGGGAGCGAAGCGCAGCCAGTTGTATAGCACCTGCCCCGCCGCGGCTATGAGAGGCCCCACCGAGAAGATTACGCCCGCGACGAACACCCGCCGGAGTATCTCGCCTCGCGTTGCATTAAAGGAACGCGCCTGCAAGGCAGCCATGACCAAGACCATCAAGCCGGGTAAGGGCAAGAACACGGCGAACGCAGGCTTGAGCCACACCATACCCCCCAGCATCATGCCTGCGTACAGCACCCTCCGCGTAGTTGGCGCGTGCTCTCCGGCGTGTGGCACCAGGAGCAGAGTCGAACCTAACAACAACAGCGCACCAACCGGCTCGGAGAAGAAGGTGCGGGCGTAGTTCAGAGCCGGGGTTGCCAGCAGGTAAGTCCCGGCGATGGCCAGGGCCACACCCACTCCGGAGAAACGCCGGGAAGCGCGGTACAGCACCCAGCAGGTGAAGGCAAGCACCGGCAGGTTCGTCATCGACACGGCGAAGCGGGTGACAGGCTCGTAGGCAGCGCCGAACAGGGTACCGAGCCTACCCAGCCAGTAGAACGGCACCGCTACTAACGGCAGGCCAAAACCGTACTTGGTGAAAGCATCCAGGCTGGGATAGCGAGAGGGCCGCCCGTACTCGGCGAAGCCACCCACCACCTGGTACATCCTGTCCGAGTCGAAGGCATTGAGGAAGCCCATCGTGAGCAGGAGCAGCGCGGCGGAGAGGGCCACCACTACGTAGATGGTTCTCCTGCGCGTGCTTGCCGGGCCAGGACCTACCCTGTTGCCGAATAACAGCAGCCCTGACATGGCGAGTGGAGCTACCCAGGCGACCGTGTCCATCCACGTGTCGCGGTACACAGCCAGGGGGCCGAGCACGGCGGGCACGGCCACTCCGCACACCAGCGCGAGCAGGTACCGCCCGAACCACAGCAGCATACAGGCATACAGCAGCACCGAGGCAAGCCCCAGCAGCGCCAAATCGAACCACGCCCGTACCCTCGCTTCCGGTGCGTATATGGAGACTTCCTTGACCAGCACCCCCAGAGCACGGCTCTCTCCGGGCACTACAAGCTGAGGCGCGGATATGGTCACGGTCGGAGCGCGGCTGGAGGTCACCGCCCATGCCTGCAAGGTCCACGGCTGACCGGGCTGGGTCTCTACAAGCGCTACATCACTTCCGCCAACCGCAATGCTGACGGTGCGTGACGTGGGACCGCCTTCCACGCCCTGTATGTTGAGGTGTATCCGGCCCGGCCCCCAGTTCGGAAGCACCAACTGCGCATTCGGTTCGGTCCAGCGGTAGATGCCCTGTTCGGCGCTCTTTTCGGGATCGTGAAAGCCGGCGGAGAGATAGATGCGGTCGGCCTCCGTGCCGATGTGGACCGTCTCATCCGCCGATACCTGTAGCGCGAGGTAAGCCATACCCAGGACCACTAACCCAATTGCGATGAGCGCGGCAATGTGGCGGCTCAGGCTGGTAGAGAGCAGGGCCGTGCGTGGGCCGGAGGTGAGGGATAAGCGAGGTGCGGCAGGCAGACCGGGGCCACTCCTGTGTGAGGAAATACCCCGCAAGGCGGCTGCGGGACAAGTCATTTTATGGTACCCTGTGGGTGCTGTCAATTGGGGGCTATGTCTACAAACACAACGAGGAGCATGCATGATGGGCAAGATCGTACCTGAGCTAGCGGTCGCCGACATAGAACAGTCGCTGCAATTCTACACAGCGCTGGGCTTCGTCAAGGACAACGAGGGCATAGTGGACGAGCAGGGGGCGCAGTGGTACAGCGTGGCGCTGGGTGAGAGCGCCCTCTGGCTGATACGCGCCGATGCCGCGCATGGCTTGGTAGAGAGCGACCCACGCGGCAACGGCGTCACCCTCTACGTTGAGGTAGACGACATAGACACCTTGCACGAGAGGGTCTGCGACGCGGGCCTGTTGATGAACATCGTCAAGCCGATAGAAACGATGTGGTACGGCCTGCGCCAGTTCTCGATGGCCGACCCGGACGGCTACATTCTTACTCTTAACCAGCAGGTAGCCCAGCCGGAGAGTGGCGAAGGGGAGGGCGAGGTCGAGAACACGGAAGGACAGCCAAGCGGTGAGTAATCCCACCGGCAACAACCCTGTCGTTGCTCCGGCGATGCAAAACGCTCCCTACCTGCAGGCCATACTCGACCACCTCTCAGCCGCGGACCCGGTCATGGCCCGCCTTATTGAGGAGTGGGGGCCGCTCAGCATCACCGCCTCCCACCAGGATGACTACTTCTTCACCGTGCTCGATGCCATAGCCTCCCAGCAGCTTTCCAGCAAGGTGGCCGCTACCATCGTCAGCCGGATACGTGCGCTGGTTCCGGGCGAGAACATGCCCACAGCCGAGCAGATATTCGCCATACCAGACCAGACGCTACGGGACGTGGGCCTCTCCTGGGCCAAGGTGCGATACATCAAGGACCTGGCGACGCGCGTGGTATCGGGCGAGCTGGACCTGGTGCACGTCTCGCGGATGGAGGATGAAGAGATCATCAAGGAGCTGGTGGCGGTGAAGGGCATCGGCAGGTGGACCGCCGAGATGTTCCTCCTCTTCTCCCTGGGCCGCCCCGACGTGTTCGCCGTGGACGACTATGGCCTGCGCGTCGCCGTGAAGCGCCTGTACGACATGCCTGACCTCCCGAAGCCCGCCCCCATGCGCGACATAGCCGAACCCTGGCGGCCCTATCGCTCATACGCCTCCCTCTATCTCTGGCGCAGCCTGGACAACTCGCCCAAGGTCGAGGCAATGGAGGTTAAAGGCACTTAATAGGGGACGGAACCGCATCACGCCAAGGACGCTAAGAACGCGCCAAGGCTGTTGTGGTTTGGGTATTGTAGGGCACGATGCATCGTGCCCGTGGTGGATAGCCCCCGTGTCAGGACCGTGGCACCAAAGGAGGCCCATGTCATCCTGAGCCACCCCCTGTCATCCTGAGCGGAGCGAAGGATCAGTGACCCGTGTTTGGCTCTGACTACCCAGGCGAAAATGTTCCGCTCTCCAACATCATCCCCGATGTTGAGGACTCTAGCATGCCAACTGATCCTTCGCTGCGCTCAGGATGACAGGGAGTGGCTCAGGATGACAGGGGCTTCTTTGGTCCTGCATGAAGAGAAGTCGTGGCTAACCACCGGACCACGTTGCAGCGTGCCCCTGAGTCAGTAGAGTACATCCAACGAGCCGGCCCCAGGTAAGGCCACATCTAGGTACAGGCTCGCTTCTATCTTTGACACTGTGAAGGGCACAGCTTCACCACCGACGAGCACCCGACTCGGGGTCTTGTCGCCCAGCAGTAGCATGTGCAACTTCACCGATTGGGTCTGCTTACCACCCCAGGTCAATGACAGGCTGCCATCGGGGTGTAACTGCCAGTTGTAGGCGAAGTACGCGCCACTGGCACCATATGATAGAGCTACCTCTGCCGATTTCTGGCTTGTTATCGCCCAGCGAGGCGAGAGGGTGACCGCCTCGTACAGCTTGCTGCCATCCACCACGCCCGCTAACCCTTCCGTGAGCGCGTTGAGCATGGCGGACGAGCCCCAGCCGTCGGTGGAGAGCGTTTCGGGGGTGCCAAGGCCGGGGTTGCCCTCCGGGTGGTACCAGAGGTAAGAGCCGCCCGTGCGCTCGGTCAGGTCCCAGTAGCGGCGCAGGATATCGGCCCCGTAAGCCTCGAACCCGTGCTCGAACGCTCCACGCGCAAGCTCCCCTCCTACCAGGGGCATGATGCCGCCGTTGATGTAGTCGCCGGGCGGATCAAAGGTCTTCGGGAAAGGCGGGTCGATGCTGTACCACTCCGCGAACGAGCGCCCCGCGTTAGCGACACGCCTGGCCTGGTAGGTGCGCAACACTTCCACCGCCTGCTCGTGAGACAGCGTGCCCCGGTTGAGCGCGTAGGCGTTGGACAGGCTCAACTGCGCGCTCTCGTCCGCGCCGTGGGGGTCGACGGGCGTCAGGTGTACCTGGTGGGTGTAAAAATGGCCGTTCCAGGCTACCCGGTTGAGGTTGAGCCGCAACGCCTCCGCCTTCGCATCCCAGTCGGCTCCCTCTTCCCACCTGCCAAAGTAACGCTCCATGCTCGCCAGCAGACGCGACGATTGGTAGACCCCGGTGTTGTCGCCGTGCATGATGCCCCAGCGGGTGTGTTCGTCAATCGTTCGGCGCACGGTACCGAAGTCGCTACCCTGTTCGTAATCCCAGGTGTCAATCGTGAACGCGCGCTTCACCAGCCCCAACTCCGCGGACCAGCGCCTTGGATCGGTGTACGTGTGCTCTAGGCCGCGCTCCATAGCGGGGAGCATTTCGCGCAACCAGGCATCGTCGCCCGTAGCCTGCCAGGCAAGCCACACCCCCTCCACGATAAGGTATTCCCGGTCGGCTTCTACCTCTATCTGGTCGCTGAACACGGGCGTGGCAGGAGTGTGAAAGTAGAAATCGTCGAAGGAGCCGTCGTCGCGCTGTGTGTTGCGGAAGTGCTCCAGTGCGCTCTTCATGTCAGGCTCGAAGTAGCGAGCGCCCTGTAACTGGTGAACATGGTCGCGCAACCAGATGGCAATGCTATCCGGCGAGCGATACCCACGCACCAGATGCGCATCGTCGGGCGAAGTGTACTCCACCACGTCCCGCGCCAGGTAACCCTTCACGCGCGGGTAAAGCCCATCCCACACCACGTCGCCAGTGGAGATACCCAACTCCGGCGGCCCCACCGTCACCGCGCCCCACAAAGCAGCAACAATTCGCCCATCTCTGTAGAGCGCAAAACTCTGCTGCCCCGGTACCCCGGCGAGCGTCACACTGAGAGGCTTCTCGGCCCCAATGGGATATGTGGCATAGAGGTGGTTGTCGCCGCCAAGCACCCTCACCTCCCCCGCAAGTTCGCTCTCAATCTTAACGGAGGACAGCAAAGGCAACTCGCCCGACGTGCTGCTAATACGCAGATTAGAGGTAGTTGGCGCAGCAGGCCAGGGGTCGCGCAGAACAGGGTCGAGCGAGGCCGCACGCTCCACACCAAGCAGCGTGAGCAGCACCTCGTACTGGGTTCCGGCATTCTCCGAGTGCAACTCGAAGCGAGCTCGCTCAAAGTACTGCATCATGATGCCGCTTTCGCCGTCGCGAACCTCCGGCGAGATGGGATAGCCGAATTGCGGCAGCCCGCCATGCCCCTGCCAATATGCAAGGAAAGCCCCTTCCACCTTGTACCCCGTCTCCGGGAAAGCCACTTCACCGGCGGCAGCAGGAGAGCCATCACGAGCGAACTTACGCTTTTCTGCCCTGAGCCGTTCCGCACCTAGCTGGCCCAGCAACACCTCATAAGGAGAGCCTGCGTTCTCCGGGTGCAACTCGAAGCGACTCCGTTCGAAGTACTGTACCAGGTACCCGCCGTCGTAGAAAGCCTCGGTCAGAGGGTAACCAAAGACAGGTAAGCCGCCGTGAGATTGCCAGTAGTCGAGGAACGTACCATCAATGCTATGTCCAGTAGCGGCAAAGTATAGCCCTGAGGTCGCGGCAAGTTGCGACCCCACAGCCGGTACGAGCAACGACGGTTCGGCGGCGCGCGGAAATAGCAGCCAGGGTATAAGCAAGACCCAGGCTGTCAGCAGTGAAGCGAAGCGGTTACTACTGGAAATCATGCGAGAGATAAACAAATAGGAAATGAGCACCCAAGAATGATTTTGTCATTTCGAACGCAGTGAGAAATCTCGTCCTGCACCACCCAAATACCACCTTTCCTAGAGTAAAGCGTCCCGTGAGAAAGGGCAACATAGGGGAAGTGGACGAGATTTCTCACTGCGTTCGAAATGACAAGGGCCAACTTGGCTCCCAAAGTTCAGCACATTTATTTGTGAGATAGCTCCTGGTGGGCCCACCTAGAGATATCCCTCCGCTACAAGCACCTCAATCAGCAACGGTTCCCCGGTATAAAGGGTAATCACGCTCTCCCCGATCTCTACGACGGGCAGCAAATCATAGCCCTTCTCCAGGAACTCCTTGCGAGCTTCTAGATCGCGGCTGATGTTGCGCTCGACGTGGGGCACCCCCATGCGCGAAAGAAACTCCTTCGCATCGTGGCAGGACCCTCAAAGGTTGCCGCTATACAGCACGACAGGAGATTTTTGCATCCACACTCCTAGGTACAGGCGATTATGCTGCTAGGATAGCACATGTTGGACGATGGACGATGGACGATAGACGATGGTAGGAGTGGTTAGTGGTTAGCAGTACCAAACCATGCCATCCTTGGCGTGGTTCTTGGCGTCCTTGGCGGTTCCGTCTCTTCTCTTATCGTCCATCGTCCATCGTCCATCGTCCGTCGTCCGCTACGGCTGTAGAGTCCAATCCCCGATTGTGTCGAAGCGTTGGGCGGGGTTGAGCAGGTCGGCGGAAGGCAGGCGCACGCCGGTAGCGGGGGCGTGGGTGGCGTAGACGTACAGCGGGGTGTAAAGGATGACGGCGGGTACGTCGGTGGCAAATGCCTTCTGGACGGTTGCGTAGCTGAGGGCCCTTTCCGATTGGTAGGGAGTGATGCGGGCGGTGTCGAGGGCTTTGTCGGCCTCCGGGTTGCTCCAGCCGGAGAAGTTGAGGCCGCCCGTGACGTTCGCCTGCGACGAATGCCAGTACTTCCATATGTCGGGGTCGGCTCCCTCGGCTTCCCAACCCACCACCGCCATATGGAAGGCCCGTGGACCAAGGTAGTCCTTAAGCAGCACCTCCCTACTGACCAGGGCGAGCTTAACGTCAACACCTACAGCCTTGAGAAAGCCTGCTAACTGCTCCGCCACAGCCACGTTTGAGGGCACGTCAGCGTTGGCCGCCAGCACCATCGTCAGCGTCACACCGTCGCGGACCCTTACGCCATCCGTACCTGGCTTCCAGCCTGCGGTATCCAGCAACTGCCGTGCTTTCGCGGGCTCATAAGCACCCGTACCCTGCGATGTAGCATCGAAAGCCCAGGAATGGGGCAGCACAGGGCTTGCCAGCGGCTCACCCAGGCCCTGCAAACTGTCCCGCACCAGCGCCCGCCGATCTATTGCAAGCTCCAAAGCCTGGCGTGTCTCGGCCTTGTCGAACAGCGGAGAGCGCACGTTGAGCATCAGCATCGTGTAGCGGGCCAGGTTCTGCCGGTGTATCTGCACCCCGTGGACCGCTTCGACTTCGGCCATCTGCTCCGGTGGGATGTGGCCCAGGCCGTGCACCTCGCCCATCTTGAACCCGGTGAGAGCCGCGCCGAAAGTGGGATATGACCTGAACCAAATGCGGGAAATAGGACTATTGCCACGCGGCATGTAGGGGTTCGGCTCAAGGAGCACACCCTCTGCACCCGTGGAGAGAACACCCGGGGCCGCCTGTTCTGCATCGCTCGCACCCGACACTTCAACGGGACTCGCCGCCCCACGCACATATTGCCACGGACCCGAACCTATGGGAGCGCGGTTCAGCTCGGAGGCGGCCATCGGCCCTGCGTTCGAGTCGCCCCACAGGTGGCGGGGCAGAATACCGAGCGTGGTGTACTGGAGGAACGTAGCATCGGGCTGCGGTAGGGTAAACACCACCGTTTGCCGGGTAGGTGCCGCCGTCTTGACGTCCTTCCACGGTGCGGCAAGCATAGGGTCGCCGGGGAAGTCGGAACGGCGAATCTGCTCTATGGTAAAGAGCACGTCATCTGCTGTGAAGAACTCGTTGTCGTGCCAGCGAGCATCAGGCTTGAGCGTGAAAGTATAAACGCGGGCGTCAGGGCTGATCTCCCAGCTACTCGCCATGTCGGGCGCAAGCTTGCCGGTCGCATCTACACGCGTAAGCCCGCTGTAGACTAAGTATGTGAGGTCGCGGTCAGTATCGGAAGTGGCAAGCAGCGGGTTGACAAAGCGGGGAGCGCCAACCATGGCTTCCACGTAGGTGCCGGCGTTCTGCGCGGCAGGCGCGGAGGTGCCGGCACCCGGCGCGAACAGAAGCACAGCCAGGATGAGGGCCATGCCCACACCCGCGAGTATAGCCTGGGGTCGGAAAGAAAGGGCCATAGAAAAACAGATAGCCGGCGGCGTGGCAACCACACCTCCGGCGTATTGGCTATAGGTACGTAAGCTGGCTCAGTACGAGCCTCATGGCTGCTAGACCTGGGTGACGATGCTGTTGATCAGGGCCACGATGAAGAAGACCACAGAGACAACAATGGTCATCTGGAAAAGGCGCTTCTCGAAGCCACGGCGGGTGCGGTACACCGAAGTCGAGTCGCCGCCGAAGATGCCGGAGAAGGTGGACCCCTTGGTCTGCAATAACACGGCCAGGATCAGCACGATTGCGAGCACCACTTGTACAATGTTCAAAGCTGCTTCTAGTGACACCGAAAAATCGCTCCTTGCGCGAACACAGATAAAGTCAGGCAATTAGCCCATAACCGACTGATTATACCATTCGCGGAGACGGAATGCAAAGTCCCAGCCGCTAAACAATCAGCCGCAACGCCCCCGGCACGATCCTGAAACTCGCCGGGGCCTTGCCAAGCACCTCCCCATCGGCCTGCAACAACATCCTGTCAGGCGAATCGACCCGCACCTCTCGCCCTTTCAGCACGCGCACCTTCGGGTGGGTGACGTGGGTGCCGACGTACACGCGGGGCACGTTGCGCACCAGGTCGAGCTTACCCAGGTCGCCCAGCACCACTACATCGAACAGGCCGTCCGACAGGCTGGCTTCCGGTGCTATCTTCATTCCACCGCCGAAGAACTGCCCGTTCGCTACTATCACGCTGTTGACGCGGGCCTGCCATGCCTCGTCCTGGTCCACCTGCACAGTCACCTGTTTGTTGCGGTAGGTGCTTAGCGTAGCGAGCAGGCTGGTAAGATAGGGTACGGTACCGCCACCCATCACACGCGGCGCAGCATTGGCCCGCACCGTCACCTCGCCATCGAAACCGAGGCCTGCCGCATTGGCAAAATAGCGTGATCTCTCGCCGCCACTCATCGTGGTGTAGGTTACGTGCCCCAGGTCGGTGAGTTGGGTGCGCCCCTGCAAAATCCTGCGGCAAGCCGCCTCCACATCGGTGGGCACACCTGCGGAGCGCCCGAAATCGCTGCCTCGGCCCGCCTGCAACAAGCCAACCGCAAGGTCGGGGCTTGTACCGGCCTCTCCCAGGTCCATGACGCCGTTGACCACCTCGAAGAAAGTGCCGTCGCCGCCGATAGCCACGATGGCGCTGCACCCCATGAGCGCCGCCGATCTCGCCAACCGGGCAGGGTCGCCCCGCTTCCGGCTGAACTCGCACGTATAGCGCACGCCCTCGCGGTCCAGCAGGCGGCGCAGCACGCTCAGCGCCGCCGGGCCTTTGCCGGAGCCTGAAACGGGGTTGCAAATAACCATGACCCAGCCGTCCAGGGGATGTTTATCCACAGCAAGCCCTCACTTATCCTCCAAACATCCACTTTTTTCCACAGTTTTGCACAAGTTATCCACTGTTTCACAGCTTGGCAGTTGGTTATTATACCACCGGCCATGCCCGCCGCAATGGCGTTGGGAGGCTGCTCTTTCTAAACGGCAAGAGTTCAGCATACGGGTGTCACGCACGATCCCACCAAGATACGACAATCACATGCTTCAAAATTACTGCAAATGACGTACGATTGGGACTATTTTCCTATGGCTATAAAACGCGCGATTGGTTACAATTCAGCGGGTTTCGAGGGAGAGACCGCAAGCTCGCCTGTCTTATCAGGCGGTTATTTATTGCGGCCGTAAGCGCCTGGGGAGAAATATATCGTGAGTGTTTTTCAAAGGGTTTCCAATCAAATAGGGTGGGCTGTCGCGCTTATAGCAGCGGCGGTAATCGTGCTGCCCGCCGCGTTCCTGATGCCCGCGTCAAGCGCGTCAGCAGCCCAGGCGCGCTACTTTCCGAACACGGGCAAGAGCGTCGGCGGGGCGTTCCTGAAGTTCTTTGACAATTATGGAGGCGTGCGTGTCTTCGGTTTGCCACTCACCAGCGAAATCTCCGAGAACGGTAGAACGGTACAGTACTTCGAGCGCCAGCGTTTCGAGTATTTCCCCGAGGCAGCAGGCACCGCCTATGAGGTACAACTAGGCTTGCTCGGCGCAAAGGCAGCAGCGGGTAAGCCCGGCGCGGGCCGCATAGCTCCTTTTACTTCTAAGAAAGACCTTGTGTTCTTCAACGAGACGGGCCACTCCCTGGGCGGGGCCTTTCTCAGCTTCTGGAAGGCCAACGGTGGGCTGCGGGTACTGGGCTTCCCTATCACCGAGCCTATCCAGGAAGGCGGCCTTACGGTCCAGTACTTCGAGCGCGCCCGCATGGAGTACCACCCTGAGAAGGCCAAACAGGGCTTCGTCGTGGAGTTGAGCCTGCTCGGTAGGGACTACCTGTGGTCGGGCGGCACCAGCATATCGATCCAGCCCCCCGCCCAGGCCCAGGCACCGGCACCCTCCGCCCCCGCCCTGGACGGCCTGGAGCAGGAACTATTCGACCGCATCAACGGCGCGAGGACGGGCAGTGGCCTGCAGGCCGTAGCGGTTGACGGGCAGGTGTCGTCACTGGCGCAGCACCGCTCCGACGACATGGTCGCCAAGGGCTATTTCTCGCATACCGCGCCCGGCGGCGATGACTATATGGCCCTGCTCAAGGGGGCAGGCGTGCCCTTCAAGCTGGCGGGCGAGATCATCGCCTGGAACAGCTACGACAACTCGGCGCAGAAGGCCTTCGAGGGCTTCATGAACTCCCCCGCCCACCACGCCATCATCATGGACGGCAGGTACAACGTCGCCGGCGTCGGCCAGGCGCGCAGCGGCGACGGCAAAACCTACTTCACGGTCATCTTCGTCCAGAAGTAACCGGGAAGGAACGGCACCGCATCACGCCAAGGACACAAGCTTGCCAAGGACAAAGAGTGTAGGGGCACGATGCATCGTGCCCTTTTGCATGCCTAATGGCCCCACCCTCCAATCTAATGACTAAAGCCTCCCCCTGTCATCCTGAGCGTAGCGAAGGATCAGGTGGGTAGACAAGAGTCCTCAACGTTGGGGATAGAGTTGGCATTAGGAACATTGTTGCCTCGGTATCAAGAATCAAGCACGAGCCACTGATCCTTCGCTACGCTCAGGATGACAAGGTGGGGCCATGTCCTCATGTTCAATAGAGTGGTCTAACCACAACGGGCACGATGCATCGTGCCCCTACATGCCTCGAACCCTGGTAAGCTTGACGGCGGCTTAGCGGCTTTGGCGTGCCGTCTCAACCTTGCGACCGCAAGCTGATTACACACGACACATCCTGCTGCGGGCTAACGCTTGCGTTCACAAGCAGGCTACCATCCCCCAGCCAGGCATAGTCCCCATGCCGGGTGCCGCCCACTTGCACGTCTACGCGTGGAGGCAGATTGCCAATCTTCAGCGTGGCAGTGACAGGCGCAGCTTCACGTAACGCAGCCGGGTCACCTACCTGCCGCAGTCCGATACGCAGCACACGTTCCTGGGAAGAATAATAGGCCTCAAATACGCCTATCCGTCCGGATGCGTCTTCCAATTGTAGCAGTACGGGGTCGTCCGTGGACGAGGCTGCTGGAGCGTGGAAGAGGCGGCTGAAGTCCTCCCCGCCCGGCGACATGCATTCGGCCAAGGCATAGAGTGCCGTGGCGTGCAGCGTGCGGGGTGCGCCCATGAACAGGTAGCAAGTGGCGTCCCAACCCGCGTCGAAAGCAGACGTGGCGTAGCGCAACAGATCGTCGGTTAGCTTGAGATCGCCCACTCCCTTCGCGAGGATGGCCCCGAAGCCTGTGTTGATGGGCACGTCGCTGATCTCCATTCGCTCGCTCATGCCTGACGACTCCACGTGTGCCCCCTCGGCGTCGCGGTGGATCGCCTTCTTCTTGAACCTTGCGTACAGCTTGCGCACATGAGGACGGTCGAACGGTAGCAGGAAGGCCAGGCCCCACACGTCGGTGAAGTTGAAGGCGACGGGAGTAGCCAGGTGGAAGTCCTTCATGTAGCTGGTGCCGAATACCCCGCGCACCGCAGGCCCCTTGAGCACCATCTTGTCGCTCACCGTCTTGAGCCACCTGCCGTTCGCCTGGCTGTAGGTGGTGCCGTGCAGCAGGTCGTGCAGAGCGTTGGAGGCCATTGAATAGTTGTTGCAGGGCACGTAGGCCATGCCCTTCTCGCAACACACTCCGCCAAAGCCGTTCTCGCGCATCTGGGTGTAGATACGCCCTGCTACCTCGCCATGCGTGTAGGTGTAGCTCACCCCGCTCTCCGGGTCCTCCAAGGTGAAAGGCTCGTCGAAGCGGTGGTCGCCCGACACCTTCTCGTAGAAGCCGAGCATCGTGCTGAGGTGGCCGGAGTACTGTAGGTTGTCCCGAGCCACCGGGTCGGAGGGCGGACCAAGAGGCCCTCGCTGGTGAGGGCCGGTCAGCACCGCCACGTGCCCATGCGCGGCACCTGCGTTTGCGCCCTCCGGCACGCGCCAGTAGCCCCAGGCCGCCACGTGCAGCATCTTCTCCACGGCACCACGCAAGGCTTCCGCGTATGCCGTGCGGTAAGCGGGCGTGCGTTGCGACATCAGGGCAAGCGCGTAGGAGGCAAACGCAAGCTGGTAGCGCAGGGCGAAGTTCATCGAGGGGCTTTGCGCCCTGTAGAACCCTTCCCACGAGCCAAGCGGCTGGGCCAGGATCCCTCGTATGTAGTTGAGGTAGCCCAGGCTCTTTGTGGATAGACCTGTGTCCAGGTACTGCATGTCACTTACTATGTTGCTCATTATCAATACTATACAGCACTCCGGGGACCGGACCAACAACAAAGGGCCTCCCCTCTCGCGAAGGAAGGCCCCATGAGTTCGCCTACATCGACAACGTAGTGAGCTACGGTCTGGCAGGAGTCTGGCAGTTGGGGAAGAAAGCATTAGCCGCGATCTTCGCCATCTGCCCACGTGTCGTCAGATCGTTGTAGCGGAAGCATGGTGCTCCTGTTTCGGGGCACCTGGATGCCTCCCCGTAGCCGGAGATGATCTCCCTGGAAGCCAACCTCTCGATAAACACCCAGAAGGGGCTATCGGTCGGTACGTC
>JAXDKH010000257.1:0-4040 GCA_034667185.1 Chloroflexia bacterium
TTTTCTGCATTCCTCAAATCTCTCCCTTTTGTTATGTACACGGTCCGGTTGCGGCGTAATATATCGCCAGGTCCTGGGTATAGTACGAACCGGGTTACTTTATATGCAGGTACCTTGGGAGGCAGGTATTTTTGCTCGTAACCTACAAGTTTACCCGAAATGAAGGGCAAACCGCAACTATTTCATCCTTGTTCCCCGGTTGCCTCACCACCTCCATTGACCTATAATCATCCTCGTGTCAGCCACCGCACAAGCCGAGACGTCACGTAAGCCCGGCCCTTTAGTCCGTGGCATGGGCCGCGTCTACACCCCTCGCAACGCGCCCCTGTCACTAATGCTGACCGTGCTGGGCGTGTACCTGCTCACTATGTCGGGGCACACCTACTCGCCCGACGAAGAGACGATGCTGGAGGTGTCGCGCTCGCTAGTGACGCATGCCACGTGGGCCATACCGCAGAGCCAGTCGTTCGTGGACGTGGCGGGGGCCGACGGGCGCAGGTACAGCCAGTACGGGCCGGGGCAGTCGTTCGCGGCGGTGCCCTGGGTGGCGGCGGGCCTGCTCGTGGGCAACACCTTCCCGAAGGACCAGGCGGGCTATCCTCTGCGCCTGATACTCGGCTCGTTCAACGCGTTGGTAGCGGCGGGTATTTGCGGCTTGCTGGCGGCGTTAGGCATGTCGCTGGGCTACAGCAGGGGTGCGAGCCTGCTTCTGGGGGCGACGCTGGCCTTTTCGACGTACCTGTGGCCCCACAGCCGGACCTTCTTCTCGGAGCCGCTTACCGCGCTGCTCATGCTCGGCTCGTTCTACCTGCTGGTACACGAGAGACACATGCCAGCTGGCGAGAAGGGTATGGCTCTGCAAATGGCGGCCTCGGGTGCCTTGCTGGCCCTCGTGCTCGCCATCAAGGTACAGTACGCCGTGGCTATACCCGCCTTCGGGGTGTACCTGCTGTGGTCCGCCTTCTCGCCCCGCCTTGATGGCGATCTGGCAGTCCAACGGACACGGCCTGTGACCCGCATGGTGACCTGGGTCGTGGGCTTCGTGCTCGGCTTAATACCGCTCATGCTCTACAACTGGTCGGTGTTCGGCAACCCGCTGCTTACCGGCTACGGCACCGATTTGCGCGCTACCTTCAAGACGCCCCTTGGCGAGGGCGTGTACGGGCTGCTGCTGTCGCCGGGCAAGGGGCTTGTATGGTATGCCCCGCCGGTGCTGCTCGCTGCATGGGGTCTGTGGCGCTTCGCACGCAAGCACCGGGCCGAGGCCGTGTTCGTGCTGCTACTGGGAGCATCCATAGTCACGCTATTCGCTCTGTACGCCTTCTGGCACGGTGACGGCTCCTGGGGTCCACGCTACCTCATACCGTTCCTACCGTTTGCTCTCTTGCCTGCGGTAGCCCTGTTCGACGGGCTGGGTTCGACGGCACCCCTAAAGAGCCTAGCCGTAGCCGTGGTCGTGTCGCTGGGGTTCTTCGTCAACCTCCTGGGGGTGCTGGTCAACTTCGACACGTACATCAACCTAGGGTACGACGACCAGGCGCGCCACTTTGTGCCCGCGGCCTCTCCCATCGTGGGGCACTTCAACCTGCTGGGGCAGCGGCTGCCGGTGGACGAGATTGGCTTCAACAGGCCCACGGGAAGGCTGGTCTTGCGGAACGGCTTCTCGTACAGCGAAGGTGATAAGACGAAGGGCGAGATGCTGCCCCGCTGGACCACCGGGCACGCTATCATGCAGGTATGGCCCGACCTGTCGCGCGGCCCCACCTCCATCACCCTGCGACTGGCCGACCATCGCCCGCCGGAGCTACCCCGCGCCAGCCTCACGCTCCTGGTGAACGGCAACCCCGTCACCGTACAAGCTCAACCAGTGGCCGACATGCCCCCAAGCGTCGATTACACGTTCCCGGTGAGCAGCAACCCCACCACCATCGAAGTGCAGTCCAACACCTGGAACCCGGCGAAGGTGGCGGGCAGCGAGCGCGACGAGGAGATAGGGCTACGCCTCAACGACGTGATCGTCAGCGAGGGCGGGCAGGTACGGCAGTATGCCATGTCGGAGGCTCTTCCTCCACCCCCCTACTACCCGCAACCTCGCTGGTACTACGACCCCGGCACCCCTCACCCCGCCGATCTGTGGCCCGTTTACATGGCCGAGACGGGCATGGGCCGCAAGGCGATGCTGGCGCTGGGAGGGCCGGTGGTGTTGCTGGCGCTAGTCTGCATCTTCTTTGGCGTGCGCGGGCTGAGGCGGCGAGTAGTGTTAGGGGTCGGCTGAGACTCTTGAAGGAACTGACCGCTCCAACCCATAACGTGTCAGATTACCACCGTGAAGCCACCAAAGCCTCCCTTGTCATCCTGAGCGTAGCGAAGGATCAGGTGACATGCTAGACTCTTCAACGTTGTGGATGATGGAGGCATTAGGAACATTGTTGCTGCAATAGGAAGAGTCAAACAGGGGCTACTGATCCTTCGCTGCGCTCAGGATGACAGGGGGAATAGAGTGACAGAACCTCCCGGTTTGTCCATTGCAACGTTCTTCCTGATGGCTAGCGTATGAGCATGACCGAGAATGATCCAGCAAGCGAAAGCGACGGGAGTGAGCTAGAAACCCGTCCACCCAGAAGGCGCTTCCGGCTTACAACGCGCCTGAGCCTGTTCGCGCTCGTACTGCTGGCAATCGAGTTCCTGGATGAACTTGCATTTGGGGTGAGAGAAGCCGCCTGGCCACTGATACGCGACGACCTGCGGCTGGACTACGCGCAGATTGGCATCCTGCTGGGCCTGCCCAACTTCATAGCGGGCTTCATCGAGCCGGCACTGGGGATACTGGGCGACGTGTGGCGGCGCAAGGTGATCGTACTGGCCGGGGGTGTGTTCTTCGGGCTGTCCCTCATGGTCACGGCCTTGAGCGGCGACTTCTGGCTGCTGCTCGCATCGTTCATCGTATTCTCCCCCGCGTCGGGGGCCTTCGTAAGCCTGTCCCAGGCGACCCTGATGGACAGCGAACCTACCAGGCACGAGCAAAACATGGCGCGATGGGGCTTCGCCGGGTCGCTGGGCGTGGTCGTAGGCACGCTGGCGTTGAGTGCGGTCGCTGCCACCGGGCCGGGCGTGGGGTGGAGAGGGCTGTTCTTGTTCATGGCGGGGCTTACCGGGGCGCTGGTCGTGATCGCCTGGCGCTTCCGCTTCCCGAGAGGCCACCCCGAAGACGAGGACTCGCCCGGCTTCTTGCGCGGTCTGCTCAACGCGGGGCAGGCGCTACGGCGGGGCGAGGTGCTGCGCTGGCTCTCGCTGCTCACCTTCTCCGACCTCATGCTGGACATCCTGCTCGGCTTCCTCACGCTCTACATGGTAGACGTCGTGAGCACCACCCCCGAACTGGCGGCCCTGGCCGCCACGGTGTGGATGGGCGTCGGGTTGCTGGGCGACTTCCTGCTCATCCCGCTGCTGGAGAGGGTGCCAGGGCTAGCCTATTTGCGTCTAAGTGCCCTCCTGGAGCTTGTGCTGTTCCCCGCCTTTCTGCTCGCGCCGGAAGTCTGGATGAAGTTCGTGCTGCTGGCTCTACTGGGGCTGTTCAACGCGGGTTGGTACTCGATCTTGAAAGGGCGCCTCTACTCCTCCATGCCGGGACAAAGCGGCTCGGTCATGGCGGTGAGCAACGTCTTCGGGCTGGCCGGGAGCCTGGTGCCGCTGGGCATTGGGCTGCTGGCCGAGCGGGTGGGGCTGGACGTGGCTATGTGGGCCTTGCTGTTGGGGCCGGTTGCTTTGCTGATAGGGCTGCCCAGGAGGAGCGAAGTAGATAGATAACCAGGCCTCAAGTATGTGTTATAGTAAACTGCCCCGCGGCTTACAGGTAGGAAGGGGAACGGCATGGAGGACGAGCGGCCTGCCGGTGATTGCACAGGCAGCGGAGAAACGGCAGGCGAAGCACCCAGGCAGGAGCAGGTTACCCGGCGCGAGTTCATGCGGCGCGCGGCGCTGGCGGTGGGTGGTGTAGCCGCGGCAGGTACCATTCTCGCATCGCTGGGGTGTGACACGGC
>JAXDKH010000258.1:0-12952 GCA_034667185.1 Chloroflexia bacterium
AAAGAGCTACTAACCACTAACCACTCGCTACTAACCACTAGCCACCCCTGTGCTATAATGGACTCGCCGGGCGTAGCTATTGACAGGAGGACGGGATTGAGAACTCTGGTGGTCCGTTGGGCTGTTATCGTGGTCGCGGTGTTCCTGATAGCGTGGGGCCTACCCCGCCTGGGCATACTGACCGGCCCGATCATCAGCTACGATGATTGGGTGACGCTGGCGATTTTCGCCGCGGTGCTGGCGCTCCTCAACACCTTCATCCGGCCAATCGTGGGCCTCCTCGCGCTCCCGATAAACTGTCTCACCTTCGGCCTCTTCAGCATAATCATCAACGCGGCCATGTTCGCGTTGGCTGCTGCCATCGTGCCCGGCTTCCACGTGGCCGACTTCTGGGCCGCCTTGCTCGGTGCCGTGGCTGTGAGTGTGGTGGGCGCGCTGGCGAACATGATAACCGGGGCGCGTTAGAACCGTACCATGCTCCTCGACCATATCGTCAGCCTCGTGGACGACCTGGACCTGGCGAGCCGCGACTATACCGACCTCGGTTTCTCGGTAGTGGTCGGGGGCCAGCACGCCGATGGTCTCACCCAGAATGCCCTCATCGCCTTCGAGGACGGCTCCTACCTGGAATTGCTCAATTTCCTCTCACCCCCACCCCAGGAGCACCTTTTCGCCAGGGGCGCTCAATCGGCGGAAGGCATCATCTCTTATGCCCTCCTCCCGGACGACATCGAGGCTGATATAACCCGCGCACGGCGTCATGGCCTCCCAATGCGCGGGCCCATTCGTGGTGGGCGATTGCGACCCGATGGCCTCGAGATCGCCTGGCAGACGGGGCGTAGCGAGAACCCTGCGCTCCCCTTCCTGTGCTCCGACCTCACCCCTCGTGACCTGCGCGTGCCCCACGGTCCCGCCCAACTACACCCCAACGGCGTGACGGGCATAGCGGAGGTAGAGGTGCTGGTGGACGATCTGGAAGAGGCCGCCCGCCTCTACAACGCGCTCCTGGGTGACACAGCGGAAGTAGCCCGCGAGTACGGCCAGCACGCGCAGGATGCACTGCGTTTCAAGCTATCGCGGACCACACTGACTCTCCACCCAGCCCGCAACATGGCCGAACAGCGCCGCCTCAAGACCTACGGCCCCGGTGCCCACTCCCTCACCCTGCTGTACACCCACGGCGGTGATGATAGCTTCGACATTGAACGCACGCATGGAGTAGAGATGAGGCTGAAACGAGAAACGTGAAACGTGATGCGGTTCGCTAAACGTAAAGACTGGAAACAGAGGCCATGTTCAGCAAGCCGCATCACGTTTCACGTTTCTCGTTTCAGCAACGGAGTGACCATGTCCACACCCTACCGGCGCAATCCCCACGACCCCTACGCCCTCGTGCCGTTCAGCGACGAGTTGCTTGATGAGGTGAGCAGGGCAGCGGAGAGCAGTCCACGCAGGCGCAGCATCATCCGCTTGCACGAGCACGACGACACGGTGCAGCGCATGTTCAATGCCATACGCACCAACAGCTACGCTCGCCCGCACAGGCACAGCGACCCCGACAAGACTGAGGTGTTCGTCGCCTTGCGCGGCATGCTGCTGGTGGTGCGCTTCTCGGACGACGGGGCACCAATCGAAGGCGTGCTCATCAGGGAGGAGGGGCCGGTGAGAGGGGTGGAGATACCCGCCGGGGCCTGGCATAGCGTCGTGTCGCTCGACAACCGCACGGTGCTGTTCGAGGTGATGCACGGCCCCTATGACGCGAACAGCCACAAGAACTTCGCGCCCTGGGCACCCCCCGAAGACGACCGCAAAGCCGGGCTGGCCTTCATCGCCAACCTGCGGGCACACTTTGCTCTTACAATACCGGAAGTCGCCGCTCTGAATGCCCTGGCCGAAGAAGACAAGGACGTGTTTTGAGTAACTCGTAACGCTTGACTCGTGGTGCAAGAGGGCTTACCGGGGCGGGATATTCCTCTCATACTTATCCAGCACCCAAAGCTCCCCCTGTCATCCTGAGCGCAGCGAAGGATCAGGTGGGTAGACGCGAGTCCTCAACGTTGTGGATGCCGATGGTAACAGGAATGGTGGTGCAGCCCCACCAAGAGACAAGAATGGGCTACTGATCCTTCGCTGCGCTCAGGATGACAGAGGGGTGTTTGGGTGCTCCACACCGATTGAAGGCGCATGTCCTGTTGTTACTTGCCAGTACGAAGCAGGCGAGGTTACAAACAAAGGGAGTATTCATTTTGAACGAGGATACAGACAAGAACAGCAAGATGGCAGAACGGTTCAGGCGAATCGCTAAAGAGCAGTTTGAGGGCTATTCACCCTTGTATGAGCGGCTGGCGCTGGGCGTGGCTGAAGACACGGAGGTGTTGGAAGTAGTGAGTGGTGCCGGGCAGGGCAAGCCGGTAGTTACGCTGCTCTTCTTTGGGTCGGTGCATTATCTGCTGCTGAAGGGAGCCGAGCACCCTCTGGCCGCTTACTACCCGAGCGTGGTGGACTACGACCGCGAGCCGCGGGAGGGCGACCCTTATTCCGCCTTCCACGATTTCGTGCTGCAAAACCGTGGCGACATCGAACGGCTGGTACAGACCCGCAACGTCCAGACCAACGAGGTGCAGCGTTGCGCGTGTTTGCTGCCCGTATTTGCTTTGCTGTACAAGGAGGTGCTCAAGAGGCCGCTCGCCCTGGTGGAGGTCGGCAGTAGCGCGGGGCTGCACCTGCTGTGGGACAGGTACGGCTACAACTACGGGGAGGACTTGCAATTTGGCGATGCTAACTCTCCCGTACAGCTAAAGTGCGAGCTAAGGGGCAAGTTCCGCCCGCCCATGCCCGACCCGTTCCCGAAAATCGGCTACCGCGTGGGAATAGACCTGAACCCCATAGACGTGCGCGACCCCGACCAGGTACTGTGGCTACGTGCCATGATCTGGCCGGAGCACCAGGAGCGAGCTGAGTTGCTGGAGCGCGCGATCGCGGTTGCCCGCAAGGACCTGCCCACTCTCATGAAAGGCGACGTGTTCGACCTGTTACCCCAGGCGGTGCGGAACGCGCCCCGCGGCACCGCCATCTGCATCTACCACAGCTACACCATTATGCAGCTACCGAAAGAAGCACGCGACCGCCTGACCTCCATGATAGGAGAGCTAAGCATCGACCTTCCCATCTACCGCATCTCGCAGGAGTGGCCTGGAGGTGAGGCCGCCCAGGTGAACCTCATGCGCTACGCCGGCAACACCTATGTAGAGCAGCACCTGGCAGATTGTCACCCGCATGGCCTGTGGCTGGAGTGGAAACAGGGTTAAAGCACAAGGCGGGACGCATAGCGCCCCACCTCGTGCGACCAGGAGGAAAGATATATACAGATTTGGGAATTCGGATCGCGAATTGCGGATTTCCGATTATCGGTTTCGCCAGCTATCAACCATGTACTTGACCGAGGCGATGTAGCCCGTTGGATCGTTGCGGTCGGCGGCGGGGGCGTATACAGGGACTATGGCGTCCACTGTGCGCAGGCCCCAGCCGCTGATGTACAGGTCTTTGATGAGCAAGTACCAGTCTTCCATGCCGGCTTCCCAGGTTGGATAGCTGCGATAGCCTTCGTAGCTCGCGTAGCCCTCCGTCCAGCGGATGTTGCCCAGCGATTTGCTGAAGCGGGCCACACCTTTCGTGCCGCAGCCGCTTTCGTGCACGAAGAAGGCCAGCGCGTACGCCGGGTTGATGCCGTACTTGACGCCCAGGTCGTACAACGCCTGCCCCAACCCTGTTGCGGGTGAGCCGTACTGCCTCAGCACCTTCTCGATCTGATCGACACTGATGGTGGGTGCGCCAAGCACGTCGTACGAACCGGTTGGGGCCTCGGGCTGGGCGGGTGATGCGGGTTGTTCGCCCAGGCCTGCCCCCGACGTGGTGTCGATTACCGGCGCTTCACCCTGCACCGTCACTCCCGCTACTGTGCCCGCGGCCACATCCCTGTAGCTGCTGAGGCGCAGCCCCGGTGACCCCTCCCGCGCCAGCACCGGACCTGCAACCATGAGCATCACAATCAGCACCACAGCTAGAAGCGCCGCCAGTATGCCATTGCGCACCTGCCTGCCCCTGGTAACCCCCGGCGCGTACTCAGGCTCGTAAACCGGGTATGGCTCGTACGCCAGCGGGAACAGGTTAGAGAAGTCCGGTTCAGGCTCGTACTCGGCGTACTGCACGTACTGAGGCTGAACGTATTGCTGCTCCTGAACGTAAGTCTGACGAGCCTGGGGTGCCATGACGTAGAGTAGTTCTTGCTCGCCTAGCAGCCGGTATGGTCCATTCTCCCTTCGCGTGTCCTCGAACAGTTCTTCTTCTACTGTGGCGTAGGCCACAGCCGCCGCCCGGCCCATTACTGGCCCTCCGGCGACACGGCCTGTACATCTTTAGCGGGTGCCGCGGTGCGGGCGGAGAGCGCCTTGAATATAGCGGACTGCTCCTCGGGGGTCGCCATCTTGAAGCTCGCCCCGTCGTTCAGGTAGAGAAGCTGCTCGCTCTTGACCGACACTACCAGGTCGGGCTTACCGTCTGCGTTCACGTCCTGCACGTTCATCTGCACCGGGGTGAGGTCCTCGCCCTGGCCGAAGAGGTAGGGGCCGACGATGGCCGTCGCCTTCGTGCTGTCGCCGCCGGGCAGTTGCAGTATCGTCACGCGGCGGTTGAGGTTCATAGCGATGAAGTGGGACGGTGAGCCTTCCGCCTCGCTGTGCCCCACGTAGGCATCCATCTGACTGGTGCGCGGGCGGCCATACTGGAAGTCGTCCAGCTTGACCTGCGTCCAGTTGACGGCGGCGCTCACCACGACGTACAGCGCCAGCAGCGCGATCATCGCGCCCACCGACATGGCTAGCGCCTTGCCCTGCGCCTTGCTGAGGGACACGCCTTCCCTCGGTGCCCGCTCGGCGCGTTCGTTCTGCCGCTGCTGAGGCTGGGCCTGGGTCATGGGTATGGCCGCGACCACCCGCTGCGACATCGTGTGTCCCGACATAGGGTTGTACTGCCGGGTGGGGGCTGCTTGCGGCCTGCGGCTATTGGGCATCGCCTGTAGCTGCGGCCCACGAGCATAAACTTCCTCGTCGCTCAGTGCATCCAGCGGCAGCCAGTTGTTTTTACGAGGGCCGGGTAACCCTGCTGCCTCTTCCCAGCTTATAGCCTCGGCGTTGGCGCCGCGTGTACGTGTGTTTGCCATCTCTCTAGCCTCCAATCTAACTCTGTAGGACTCTGTACTAACTCAGCTCTCAAAAACTCGCATGAAACTTGACAGTCTAGTTGTTCGAGGTGTAGGGTAGGGAAAGCAGCGCGCAGTGGGGGCGAAGCAGGCCGCCGACGAACGAGTCGGGATCGGCAATGGCGTCCGACTCCTGGCGGCTGGCGACGTACCACTCGTCCTCGTCGGGCATGTTGATCACCAGGAGGGCAGGGGTATCGCGGCGAACAAGTCCGCGAGGTGCTGTCCGTTCTGCCCAGAGTGGTGCGCTGCTGAGGGGCTTCTTACGGTCGAAGTGAGATTTCATAGGGTGCCTCCGGTAATTTAGAACATTAGTTCTATATCTTGCAGCCACATCATATTTTAGAACATACGTTCCTGTCAAGGGACTTTTCCACAATCCCGCGAGCAATTTACTGCACATAATTAAAGTGTCAGTGCCTTAAGATGTCCCTACCGCGCATACAGTAGGCACAACCCGGCTTACTCCGCCCCCGAAAATTAGAACAAACTGGGAGCACGAAGCCCCGTCCCCACACAGGAGCCGCATGAAAAAGGTCGTCTTATTCGACTTTCACAATACCCTGGCGACCTGCGATAGCTGGCTGGAACTGGAAATTAGAACATTGCCCGGCCAGGTCATGCTACAGCTTGCCCGCAACGGCAGTGTTGAGGACGTATCGCCCCGCATGCTGAACGAAGCGGAGAGACTCTTCCGCGAGCTACGGCAGGAGGTGCGGGAGACTGGCGTCGAGCTAAGCGCGGTTGAAGGCGCGCGGTGGGTGCTCGAGGAGATGGGGATCCGGGTGCCCGATGCGGAGCTTGAGCACGCGGTAGAGACGTTGGAGTACGCTTGTCTGCCCGAAACCAGCATGATAGAGGGTGCAGACCGCGCATTGGAGAAACTGCGCAACGAAGGCTATCAGATGGGGGTGGTGTCGAGCGCGGGCTACCCGCTGTTCGTGGAGCTGGCCCTGGAGAAGCTGGGCCTCCGTACCTTCTTCAGCGAGATCGTGACCAGCGCGGGAGAGGGTCTCTACAAGTCGAACCCGGAGATCTTCCGCCTTGCCGCCCGCCGCCTGGGAGCCGAGCCGTCAGAGGCCATCCACGTAGGCGACCATGCTATCTACGACGTGCAGACCGCCAAATCCGCCGGACTCTCCACCATCTGGTTTACCGCCCAGGCCCGCACCACCGCCCGGCTCCACAACCAATCCTGGGACCAATCGACGCAGGTGGGGTCCGCAGCCGACGCGGTAGTGGACCACATGGATGAGCTATACGAGGCGGTTGTCACGCTGGACGATGGACGGTAGATGGAAGGCACCAGGCAGATCTCCAGTCAGTCTCCTCTTAAAACACGAGTGGATATACATGGGGCTCACGCATGTCGAGGAAGTTCGCCAATGCCCACAGGTACAGGCTGAACACGGCTAGACCCGCCAGCACCAAAGCGGTAGCTACATGTCGCCAGGTCCGTTGGCTTGCCCCCGTGTGTTGTGGTTGGATGAAGGCTCCCAGGGCCAGGCCCGCAAGTAGCGAAACGGGAACCCAGATAAGCAGAAACGGGCGCACGGGCAGGGCGGTGAGCAGACTAATCACTTGCAGCAGAACAGCCACTCCGACCCACAGCAGCAGCGTCCACCGGAGACGCTGAACCTGTTGTTCGCTTGCAGTTAGGCGCAGCTGCGAAACGTCTGCTGTCGCCGCTATTCTGCGCTTCCGATAAAGCAGCCACAATCCCACGGGCACAAGCAGCAGAGGTATCAGCCCGTAATCACCCAGCACCCCGTGATACCAGGCGAGTCTCAGCCCGGCAATGAAGCGTCCAATGTCGCCGACGGTGCCGAGCGTTTCGCTGAACTCGACCTCTTCACCCCGCTCCACGGCAGCCTGCCCGAAACTACTCACATAATGCGAGTAGTAAAGCACAAAGGCGACTAACCCAGCAGTTGTATACGCCCCGGCTATCAGCAAGGCCGACTTGTACGTGCCGTTCCCGGCAAAGCGTCGCAAGGCAAGAAACGCCACGACCATAGCGCCCAGCAGCAGCACGCTCCACACCAGCACCCCAGGGTGCGATAGAAACAGCACAAACGCGAGCACCGTAAGCCCCAGCCAGATGAGGGGCCGGTCTACTCGTTCGTAGCACTCCAGGGTGTAAGTCACAGTGGCGAGCAGCAGAACCATGCCAAAGAGGTTGGTTTCATGGGCCCACCAGATGACCAGCAGGTTTATCGGCACCACTACGTATAGCGCCGAAGCCATAAGCGGCGCATAACGGTAGCCGCCCATGTAGCGCCGGGCCAGGTAGAAGATGATAAAAATTGCACTGAAGTCGAACAGGGCGGGCGCCAACTTCACAAGATTATAGGGGTCGCGCATGAACAGCCCAAGCGCTAGCAGCAGCACATACATGGCCGGCGGGTAGAAGCCCTGCCCCACGCCCGAGACGACATAGTTCTCGAAGAAGAGGTTGCCGGCCTGTACTTCCCTGAACCGGTTGAGGTGAAAGCCGAAATCATGCGGCTCGCTCTGAGGGTAGAGCACCCCCAACATGGCAACCATCAGCCCGAACACGAAAAGCGCGAACAACACTCTGCCCTGGCCACGCCTGGGGTTGAAGTCAGTCATACCGGCACGGCTATAGAGCCAGGTTACTACCCACTGAGCAATAGCAAGGGCGACGAGCGAGAGGGTTACCGCAAGCAGTAGATCGCCGGTATAAAAAGCGATCGCAGGCCGCGCAAAAGCGTAGACAAGGCCCATAGCCAGAACAGCAGCCAGGCTGATCGCTAAGCGGACGTGGCGGCTGATACCAAGCAATAGGAGAATGACATACAGAAAGATAACGGCCGTTGCCACGTACAGGACGTGGAAGAACGGCGGCAGTATCAACCCTGGAGAACCAACAGGCTCAACAGCCAGTCCCGCGACAATAACCCCCAGTTGTCGCTTATCACCAGGCGGCTCGAAGCTGTCGGTGGTCACGAGCAGGTCCAGGTCACCCGTTGCTCGGCTTACCAGTTCGGGCGCGACCGGCGCTTCGTACCTGCCGACGCCGTTATGCACGTTGAAAACTGCTACCAGAGCGCCGCGCGCTGTGACACGAACCTGCTTTTCCGGCTTCGGGTCAATGCCTGAGGTACCCATGTGCATGACAAGGTTGAGCGGCTGGCTACCGATCGCGGGGAATTTGACGGTGGCATAACCGGACATCCACCGGAATGGGAACTGTTCGCTCTGCTCTGTCTCGTGCCAGCCATCTGTCAGGTAATGCCTGTCGAACGAACGGTCCATGCTCACAGGATAACTAGGGCGCAACTGGTACGCCCAGAGCATAACTAGCCCCGAGATGGCTGCCAGCACGATGATTGGGATAATACCCTTAGCAACCGAGGGGAAGCGACTGTAGATGCGGCTCATCGACATACAGTATATACCGCCACCTCCGCCCACACCAGCGACATCGCTTCGCAACCTTAGCTGCCTCAAGGTCAACTGGTCACGGTGTTAGCACCCAACCGCCGCCTTTGTCATTCCGAGCGTAGCGAGGAATCAGGTGGGTAAGGAAGAAGGAGCATTGGGGAACCAACGTGGCCTTGCTGCCTCTGGTGCCACGTTGCAGCAGAGAACGACTGCTAGCTGATTCCTCACTACGCTCGGAATGACAAGAAGGGGCTTTGGTCCCGTAGTTTGGAGCGGTTGGAGCACCTGAGGCACCTGGTGAGAACCACGATCCCGTCTGCCTACGGGCTGGCAAAATCCATGTTGAAAAGGTGGGTAATGCCGTCCTCCAGCGGTAGGTTCACCTCCCCGTCGTAAGTCACGGCACGAATGGTGTTCTGATCTAAGTATGCGAACATACCAGGGCCAAACGTGAAAGCGAAGTCACGTCCGGGCAGCGTGCGCGGGTCCGAACCTCTCGGAAGCTCGTACCTGTAAAGGGATTTCACGGGGATCTCCCCCAGGTCAATCTCGGACGAGTCAACGGCGTACAGTTCAACAGCCCCCTGCAGCCCCTGGCGGTTGTAATCGTAGGCCAGGTATATGAGTTCCGACCCTCTCTGCTGTATCGCTGCCACCGCTGACCTCCTGGCAATCGGTTGGCGCGCTACCATAGGCGGCTGACCTGGGCTGAACCTTACCCCCACCAGCGTCTGTATGTCCGGAAAGGGCGGCGACGCCGCGTTCACCGAGCCGACGCCCCACAGCAACAGGCCCGAGTTGTCCGTGGAGACCACGTCCCACGATACACGCCCGGTATTCGATATGGCCGCAGTTGTCACTATGGTTGGCCCGCCATCCAGGCTAAGCACGCTCACGTAGTTTGTGTACGATATCCACTGTGTGACCAACACCTTCCCGGCGTAGGGGCCTCCCTCCAGGAGCCGGGCATTCGCGTATTGCTCGGTATCTATGGGGTATTGGTTGCTGTCAATGACGACACCGTTGATGGCCTTGATCCCCTTCTGCTCCGACAGCACACGCACAGGCTCGACGCCTGTCGTATCGATCATGAGCAGGGTGTGGTCTTCCAACATGCCAACTATGGGCTTATAAGTAGTCAGGAAGACGTACCTGCTATTGGCGCTGAAGCTGGCCTTTACGAAGCCGCCATTGTGGCTGTACAGGAGCTTGTTCTCACCCTTGGCAAGCGAGTTGAGATAAAGATCGACGGTGAATGTCCCATCTTCGTGTTTGGTCCAGTTCGCTACCAGCAGGCCGTCGCCATTACGGTTGTAGTCCATGAGCGCCACGTTCATGCCGTAGTAGGTGGGGTTCGTACTGCGCATGCTTCTCGTGCCGAAGGCGTGGTAGGTGATCTGCTGTATGTTGGAAATCTTCTCGCGTACCGGGCTGGGGTCGACCAGGACCTGCCCAGCTCTCGCGGCGGAGCGTGGGTCCCACAGCTGGATGCCCCAGACGCCGTCCTGGTTCCACTCGAACCAGTCGTAGTCGCTCAAATTGAGGGGTAACTCCCAAAAGCCCACGCCGGGAACGCCGCCGGTGCCCGGCGTAGCCACCATGAGCCTGCGACCAGCGATTACCCTGCGATGCTCGTCCAGGTCCGAGGAACTAGGGCGGCGACTCTGCACGGCAGGCGGTATCCAGCCTTCTATCGGCGCATCGTACAGCACGTGGTCGGGAGTACCTTGTCCCCACGGCGTGCTCTGCGTATCGCTGCCTTTGAGCCACACCCAGCCCGACTCGCTCCTGTAATAGAGGCCCGGCGGCTCGGCCTCGGGGCGCATCACGACTGAGCCAAGCAAAGCGTCCTTGTATACCTGCTGCTCGGCCTTTGCCTCCATCGGACCCACGTCCCGGTAGCCGGGCTGTACCTCTCTTACGGTACGCAACTCCTTGAGCGCGGCGGCCCATTCACCGCTGTTGAAATGCTCCAGGCCGACGCCATAGTGCTCGTCGCGCTCTCTTACCCGGTTCGCCGCCGCCTCTGCGCGCTTTCCGGCGTCCCGGTAGCCATCCGCTGCCGAAAAGCGGGCGGAAGCGGCGTCCCAATCGAACTGCCGCGCCGCCTGCTCGCCCAGACGGTAATTGCTCTGCCGGTACTCGGTCTGCCACCACTGCCACCCCGCGAAGGCCAGCACCGCCAGCACGAGGACTATCCCAATGAAAAACTCGCGCGCGTAAACTGAGCCGGACTTAGGTTGCGGCTCTGGATCAAGCTCCTCCATGACGGAGATGCCTATGTCCTCGAAGTCCTCGAAGCTATCGAGGCCGTCACTATCGTTTTGGAAGCGACTCACGGCGTCCTCCGATTAAGTATACACCGAAACTGGTATAGCAGTTCTGAACCCCTGATTGACGCTACAAGCCCTCTTTTGCTATAGTTCCAGGTATTAACCCAATCAGAATGAGGTACAGAGGTATTTATGTGCGCCAAAGCTGAGCAGAAGGAATTCGGGCAGGGTATAGCCGACTTCGAGACTGATTTTTCGCAGTGGTACATCGATGTGGTGATGAAGGCCGAGCTGGCGGAAGACGCCCCGGTGCGCGGCTGCATGGTCATACGGCCCTACGGGTACGCCCTGTGGGAGAACTGCCAGGCCAACCTCGACCGCCGCTTCAAGGACACCGGGGTGGTGAACGCCGCCTTCCCATTGCTCATCCCGCAGAGCTTCCTGCTCAAAGAGGCTGAGCACGTAGAGGGGTTCGCCCCCGAGGTGGCCTGGGTTACGCACGGCGGAGGCGAAGAGCTTGCCGAGCCGCTAGCGGTGCGCCCCACCTCCGAGGCTATCATCGGCCCTATCTACTCACGCTGGATACAGTCATACCGCGACCTGCCGCTGCTCATCAACCAGTGGTGCTCGGTCTTCCGGTGGGAGAAACGCCCGCGCCTATTCCTCAGGACCGCCGAGTTCTGGTGGCAGGAAGGGCACACCGTGCACGCGACCCTCGACGAGTGCGAAGAGCGCACGCGCCTCATGTTGGAAGTCTACCGCGCCTTCCTTGAGGAAGAGCTGGCGATCCCTGTGATCCCCGGCCAGAAGAGCGAAGGCCAGAAGTTCCCAGGCGCGCTCCGCACCTACACGGTCGAGGCGATGATGCAGGACGGCCGCGCCCTCCAATCGGGCACGTCGCACAACCTGGGCGACCACTTCGCCCGCGCCTTCGATATCATGTACCTCAACGAGCAGAACGAGCGCGTCCACGCCTGGACCACCTCCTGGGGCATGTCCACCCGCATTATCGGCGCGCTTATCATGGTGCACGGCGACAAGAAGGGCCTGGTGCTCCCACCGCACGTGGCCCCACACCAGGTGGTGGTGCTCCCCCTCTGGCGCAAGGACGAGGAAAGGGCGGAGGTCATGGCCGCCGTGGACAAGGTAGCCAGTTCGCTGAAGGGCGCGGGGGTGCGCGTGAAGGTGGACGCCGACGACAGCAAGACGGTCGGCTGGAAGCACAACGAGTGGGAGCTAAGAGGCGTGCCTTTGCGCATAGCGATAGGCCCCAGGGACGTGCAGAACGGCACGGTGGAGATGGCGCGGCGCGACAAGCCCGGCAAGGAGTTCAAGGAGTACCCCAGCATGGACTCCCTCCCCGAGCGCGTACCTCAGCTACTTGAAGAGATACAGCAGAACCTCTTCCAGCGCGCACTGGAGTTCCGCGTGCGCAACACCCGCCACGTAGCCGATATGGAAGAGCTTGCCCAGGCTATCGAGGAGAAGCAGTTCGCGGATGCCTTCTGGTGCGGCATGAGCGACTGCGAGAACTACATCAAGGAAGCAGTGAAGGCCACCAACCGCTGCATGCCCCTCGACCAGCCCGGCGACAGCGGCCCTTGTGTGGTCTGCGCGATGGAGAGCAACGTGCACGCTATCTTTGCACGGGCGTACTAGCGGATTTGGGAATTGGGAGTTCGGATTTCGGATTTAGTTGCAGGTTCGCAGAGGGAGAAGCTAGGCTATCTTAGCCTGCTTCTTGCCGCTGCCCTGGTCCTCCTAGTAGGACTCCTCCCCCGCTTCCCCTCCACCGCTACTCTTTCCCCTACGCCCACCCCAACTCCGCAATCCGAAATCCCAATTCCCAAATCTAAAATCGGCCTCCACACCAGGCTCACCGACGAGCCGAACCCGGAGAACATACGGCAGGAGTTCCGTATGCTGCACGAGATGGGCGGCAGCTACGCGACCGAGTTCTTCCCCTGGGCCTACATCCAGCCGCACGACCGCAACCGCTTCGACTGGGAACACG
>JAXDKH010000259.1:0-18632 GCA_034667185.1 Chloroflexia bacterium
ATCCGGGGCATCTGTAACGACAATTTTAGCCCCATCGAACTTATCCACGAAGCTTACATTGGGGCCGCTTTCAGTACGCGCCCAACCCTCCGGCACGTCAAGTTCATACCCACCCACGGCGGAGGCATATTTCACGAACGCCTGCGTGTCCGGGATGTCGCCGGGAGGGTTCGTTTCCGGGGCTACAGGTTGTTCGGTGCTCCTGGCAGCGGCCTGCGCGGGAGTAACGGTTGCAGAGGTAGCGGTTACGGGGGCCGGAGGAGCGTTGTCGCACGCCGCAAGAACCGGCATTAGAGCAACCATTATCAACAGTATAGCGGCTCTCTGGTGATAGCACATGTACCTAACATCTCCTTCTCAGGCCTGCAAAACTCAAGGCAGCAACTCTTGTCTCAGATCCAATTCTTCGGCACGGGTTTGGAATTACACTTTACCTGAGAGATTATAAGTCTATTTGATTAAAAGAGGATTAACCTGGACCCGGGGTGGGACAATAATTCTTCAGGCACGAGAATGGTCCATAGTGCGCAACCCCGGACCGGGAAAGTTGACATCGCCCCCACGACCGGGTATAATGCGATGTTGGCTTGCGCCGACAACCTACAAGTAAATAGCCAGAGACAGCCGGCGCGTTTATACGCTTAATACACCAGCCCGCCGAGGCAAGCAGAGCAACCCCGAACAGCCACATCATGGCCGTAAACGGGTGCGCACGTATGCTGAAAGCATCCCCTGCCTCGCGAGTGTCTCCAGGCAAGGGGATTTTTGATTCTGTAACGTTGCAATGCAACATGAAGTCTGATTAGGAGGAGGTGAGAAAAGAAAGCATGCCAACAGCACGTAAGAAAGAAACAGTCAAGGAAATGAGCCACCTGTTCAACCACAGCCAGGTGCTCATCTTCACCGACTATCGCGGCCTGCGCGTATCGGACCTGAACAACCTGCGCCGCCAACTGCGCGACAAGGGTGTTGAGTACCACATCTCCAAGAACACGCTGACCACGCTGGCCGCCAAGCGCGCGGGTGTGGACCAGATGGGCAACCTGCTCGACGGCCCGACCGCTATCGCCTTCGTGACCGACGACATTCCGGGGGCTGCCAAGGTGCTCCAGGACTTCGTTCGCACCTCAAGGATACTGACCATACGCGGTGGCCTGGCGGGCAAGCAAGTCCTGAACGCGGACCAGGTAGGCGACCTGACCAAGATCCTACCCCGCGAGCAGTACATCTCCAAGATCATGGGATCGCTCAACATGCCGGTGACCAGCCTGGTGAGCGTACTCGCTAACACCGTTCGTGGCTTCCTGAACGTCTTGAATGCCCTCATCGATAAGCAGGGCGGCGCGCCGGAAACGGCCGAGACAGCTAGCAACGAAGGCGCTACCGAATCGGCCGGCGACACCGCCCCGGAAGAGACGACCGCCGCTGATGAAGCGACTACCACCGAAGCTGCTGCCACTACGGAAGACACCGGAGCAACAGAGGATGGCGCGAGCACCGATGCAGGTGCCGATGCGGATGCCGGCACAGGTGCAGACTCAGAGGCAGACGCAGTCACCTAGCCCGCGTAATTCGACTATTGACATGCAGGCTCGGCTGAGCCTGAAAGTAACCGCAGACAATTAGCAAACAAAAGGAGATTGAACGAAAATGGCAACACTTTCCCGCGAGGATATTCTGGACGCTATCAAGAACATGACCGTGATCGAGCTTTCGCAGCTCGTCAAGGACATGGAAGAGACCTTCGGCGTGAGCGCGGCTGCCCCCGTAATGATGGGCGGCATGATGCCGACGATGGGTGGTGGCGATGGCGCTGCTGCCGCACCTGAGGTCGAGGAGCAGACCGAGTTCGACGTGATACTGACCGACTTCGGCCCGAACAAGATCCAGGTCATCAAGGTCGTGCGCGAAATCACCGGCCTGGGTCTGAAGGAAGCCAAGGACCTGGTCGAGGGCGCTCCGCAGCCCGTTAAGACCGGCGTCACCAAGGACGAGGCCGCCGCCCTCCGCGGCAGGCTCGAGGAGCAGGGCGCCAAGGCCGACGTCAAGTAGTCCCGGCTTATCCAGGGGTGAGGGTCATGGACCTACGGCAGCACGTAAGCTCGCTGTAGGTCCATGACCCTCACCCGCTTAAACCACCTATATGCCAGATATGCCAGAACCAGAAATCACACCCACAGACAACTTCCGCGACCGCGTCTGGGTGTTCGTGCGCTCGGTGCCCGAGGGGCGCGTGGTCACCTACGGGCAGATAGCAGCCTACCTGGGCGTGCCGTTCGCGGCGCGTGCGGTGGGCTCGGTGTTGCACCATACTCCAACTTCCGCCAACGTGCCGTGCCAGAGGGTGGTGAACCGCTGGGGTCGGCTGGCCCCGGTCTACGGCTGGGGCGGCATGGAACAGCACAGGCGAGAGCTTGAGGCGGAAGGCGTCGAAGTGCTTCCCGATTTCACGGTAAGCCTGGAGCAATACCAGTGGTGGCCGGACTCCATTGCTCAGACGCCCGATACTGCATCCACCCCATAATCCCCGCAATCGCGCCTCTTTAGCCCGCGACAAGCTATAATCTGGACAGCACCTTTCTGGTCAGGTCTAGGAGCTTGTCCTTTTCAGCAACCCTGTCTGTGTACCAGGTCAAGGTCAGGTACAGGTCACCACGCAGTACGCGCATAGACCACCCTATTTGCTGCTCCAGCGGGTCCTGCGGATTGACGGAGGTCTGGGGCGGGAAAATCCTGATCAATGCTGCCGCGTCGCCAACTGCCGGCACGAACTCACCTTGTTCGGGGGCCCTGTCGAGAAACTCCAGGTTTTGACTGTTGACTTGCGCGGCCTGCCCCGGCGTGACCGGTTTATATAGGGCGAGTGTGACGTAGTTGGCGTCACCAGAATACGTACAGGAAGCCTGGTTGTCAGTCGGGCCGCGGGGATTCTGCTCTAATGCAATACCCATGATGGAGTTCACATCCTCGCGCCTGAGATAGCTGCAAGCGTCTCTGCCGTCCGCAGGCGGGATGTCGTCAAAGAGCACCGGAGTCTCCGAGCCGGGGAAAGCGTTGGATAGTGCGGTCATGGTAGCGGGCACGTTGTATAAGGAAGCTAGCGCAGTGGGCGTAACGGTGCCACTCTGAACGGGCCCACCGCTTGGAGTGCCGGAGTCGCAGGCTACACATAGCAAGAATAAAGCAGGTGCCAGGAGCACCAGCAATGCCGCCCTTCCTGGTCGCATAGTTCCTCCCTGCTGCCGTCTTGACTTGCCTGCCGGGTTCAAAGCCTGGAAACTATTTTGCTTGCCATCTCAGTCATAGCCGCGGTCGGATCCGGGTTGTCCGTCAGCCAGAGCAACTCGAAGTACGTAGTCCCGTGTTTCACGATCATGTACCAGAATCGCTGCGTCATGAAGCCGGAGGAGTCGCTACGTGGAATGTATAGGAAGGCCGCGTCTCCCACACCCGCCACGTATTGTGAGTAAGTGGCTATCTGCGGGTGCAGAAACTGGTTGTATTTTCGGCCCCACACACGTGCGGCCTGGGCCTCGTCGAGCGCGGCGAACACCTTGATTGAGACGGAGGTGTCCTCCGCTTCGTAGCGGCACTTGGCACCTGGAGTAGATTGGTCGATGTGATCGGCGAGCTTCAACGTGAGTCCCGTGGCTGCCTCGGCTTCTTTCTCAGTCAGCAGAGTGCAGGCATCCAGGTTGGCGCTGGGAACGTCATCGTTGACGGACATGGGGGTCGAGTTGGCAGCCAGCAGCGAAATGGCTGTGAGGGTGGGCACCGCCTCCCCTGTCGGGAAGACGCGCTGGTCTTCAGGCGCGCGTGTTGCAGGCCCCGCGCTCTCGCTTTGTAGAGCGTCGCCGCTGGGCTGCCCCGAATCGCAGCCACTCGCAACCAACAAAAGGAGCAGGGCAAGCAACAGTTTCCCACAAACCCTGACGAACATCAGGCCAGCCTCCTCGACGCTTGGTTTACTACTTCCGTCACTGCCCGCCCTTCATGCGCAAGAGCGAAGTACCGGTGCCAATGCAGGCGCGGTTCGACTTGCAAAGGGCACGGGACTTTGATATAATTGTTGGGCTTGGGCGTGTAGCTCAGTTGGTTAGAGCGCAGTCCTGATAAGACTGAGGTCCCTGGTTCGAGACCAGGCTCGCCCACTCGTCAATTTCGGATTTGGGAATTCGGATTGCGGATTTAGGGTTCTTGGTCCTTAATCGGATTCGCCGGCCCGAAAGTAACACCTGGCGCATTCGTCTAGAGGCCTAGGACATCTCCCTTTCAAGGAGAAGATCAGGGGTTCGAATCCCCTATGCGCTACTGTTAAAGCTCTGCACTGCAGGGCTTTTTTATTTAAGCTTGAGGATTATCTAAACGCATCACGCCAAGACGCCAGGGACCCACCAAGGTTAAGGATTGTTGTTCAAGCAAAAGGAGCAGAGTACATGACGTCGTACCCTGATCCTTCTTCTATTCCCTAAACCACAAAACTCTTGGCGGGTCCTTGGCGTCTTGGCGTGATGCGTTTAAATCCGTCAGAAGGTCTCGCTATAGCCCTGGAGGGGATGCTGGTCCCAAAAGTAGTCCATTGTCCAGATCACATCCTGGTCGGTGAGGGGAACATAGTATTTGTAGTAGCTGGCGACGGCGAATGGGTCCTCGTAGCTGATCCTAACCGCGTGCAGTTCGTCCACGTAGGTGCCCAGCCTCTCAATAGCCTCAATTGAGGCCACCGGCACGGCTACCAGGATCCGCGCCGGTTCGAGCTTGCGCACCGAAATCACCGCGGCCATCATCGTGTAGCCTGTGGTCAGGCCGTCGTCAATAATGACCGCCATTTTGCCGCGCAGGTCAGGGTATGGGCGGCCCCGTCTGTAGAGTTGCTGTCGGCGTTGGGCATCGGACCAGACGGGGATGGATAGCTGCTCGACCTGCTCGCCCGTCAAGCCTACCTGTTTTACAAGCTCGGTGTTGATGACAAGCGTGCGGTCGGGAGTGACCGCCCCAACGCTATCCTCTCCGCTGAGGCCCAGGCCGCCGGGTGCCGGTATCCTGCGAGACACGACGAGGTCCAGCGGCAGGTTAAGCTCGTTCGCCACGGCTGCGGCTGCGGGCACGCCGCCCATGGGTAAAGCCAGGATAATCGGGTCCTGCCCGTGGAGGAAGCGCGGCAGGTCCAAGGCCAACTGCCTGCCCGCGTCGGTGCGGTCGTTAAATGGTGCGAGTGTTACAGAGTCGTTCATTCAGGGCCGTTTCATTCGCTCAACGCTGAGCAGAAGAGTGGTAAGGTTATTATGAACATTATACAGCAGACGATGGTAGGAGACGGAACCGCCAAGACGCCAAGAGCGCGCCAAGTAGATTAAGGTTTCGTTCTAACTAACCACTAACCACTCCCGCCGTCCCCTAGCTGAACACCCTCGGAAGCCGCCGCATCCAGGTGGCGGGGATCACCGATTCGATGGCGTCGTCCACGGTGACTATGCCGAGGATGCGGCCTTCGGCATCGACCACGGGCACGGCCAACAGGTTGTACTTGGCGAGGGTCGCGGCTACGTCCTCCTTGGAGTCGGTGACCTGCACGCTGATGACGGGGGACACCATGAAGTCGCTGACGGGTGTCTCAGGGTTGGCGAGTATCAGCCGCCACAGGGAGATGACGCCGAGCAGACGTTGCTCCGCGTCGGTGATGTAGAGGTAGTGGATGCCCTCTGATTGAGGGTCTATATGCCGCAGGTGCTCCAGCGTACGCTCGGCGGTGAGGTCCACGGGGATCGTTATAAAATCGTTCGTCATGATGCCGCCCGCGCTGTCTTCCTGGTAGGCAAGCAGCTCGCGCACGTCTTCTGCTTCCTCTGCCTCCATACGGTTCAGCAGGTCAGCGGCGCGGGCGGGCGAGATGTCGCCCAGGATGTCGGCGGCCTCATCGGGGGGCATGGCTTCAAGGATGTCGGCGGCGCGCTCCGGCTCGATGCTTTCAATAGCCTGGGCCTGGCGCTCCGGCTCCATCTCGCTGAGTGTATCGGCTGCCATTTCCGGGTCCAGCGTCGAGAGCACGTAGTCCTGCGCTTCAACGTCCAGCGCTTCCAGGATGTCGGCAAGGTCGGCTTCGTGCAGCTTGGTGAGGTCGTTGCGCGCTACCTTGAGGGGGATACCTGCGGGGCCAATCGCGGTAGGGTCCACCTGGTCCCACGGTATCGTGCCCGACGTGTCTCGCAGACCCAGCGTCTTCAGGACCCTGCCGAGGGGACGCTCCAGCCCAATGCGCCGGGCGAGACCTTCTGGCGTGGCGTCCACTCCGACGAGCCGGAATTTGCCCGCGGTGAATGCGAACTGCAAGTCGTTTACCCGCACCACCCGCCTGCCGTTGATATCGATGATCTGCCTGTCCAGCACTTTGCGCGCTAGCCCGATCTCATCACCTTTGGGCTCGTACACCGTGAGGTCGCGCAGCTTGCCGTTCAGTAGCAGGCCCTTACGGTCCATCCTGACGAGGTCTTGCGCGGAGATGAGATACTCCTGGCCCCCACGTAACAGCCCCAGCGCCACCACTTCAGGGAATCCCTCAGCGACGTTGACATATAGGTCAACGCACTTGCCGAGAGGGTCGCCACGGCTATCCAACACCGTCTTATTGATGAACTCACTCAGAAACGGCATCGTGGCTGCTCGCTGGAGATGGTGTAATGTTAGTGCTTCCCGGTGGAGCGCTCGCCCCGTTCTTGTCTGTCTGTTCCAGCGCGCCCAGCGAGCCCATAGCCGCCCACAAAAGCTCGTCCACGTTCATGTTGCCGCTGTGCATCAGCTGAGCCAGCAGCCGCGGCACAAGCTCTCGCACTGTAGCCTGCCGCTCCTCGGCTGACAGGCCATCGAGAAAATGGTCCACCACATTTTCCATAAGGCCCAATCTCTCGGCGGGAGACATGGCGGAGATCATGTGTTGTACTACGTTTACTATTAATTCGTGCCGTTCTTCGGGGGACATATGGTCCAACGTCTTGATTACGGCGTCTTCAATGAAACCCATTAAGTCACCTCCTGTGCTGAACATAGGATTATAACACGCGTGGGCGCAAGCGGGGTATTAGGACAATTGAGGGACTTATGGAGGGTTTGAGCGTGAGAGGCACATAGGCCGTCCTACTTCTTAAGAGTTATCTTCGGGGCCGTACTTACAGGCTAGCACAAGCAGGGGGGCAACAATAGGACAATAACCCCATTCCACAGAGGGTTGACAGCCCTTACAATGCGTTTGGGTGAAGCACCCAAGCAATCATCTGATTAGTTTTTACAACCAAATTGTCAAGGAAAAAGGCAAACCCGTCGAAAGGCGGGGACGCAAAGCCAATGGATCTAAAGCTCGAGAGAGCTAAGACAGCCAGGTTGCCCGGGATAAATCCTATTCCTCTTTTTCTGCTCTGGACGTGAGTAGTACGTCTTGCAGCAACACGGAAACGGAACATCCTCGCACCTGCTGTCCCAACCACTATGTGAGGGACAAAATGCAGGCATCAATCTACAACACTCAGAACCACACAGTCTCAAATGCGCTACGCACCAAGCTGTTCCGCGCGGCGGGGGCAGCCTTCCTGGCAGGGGCCATGTTGCTCCAGCCTCTCGCGTTTGCCGCTTCAAACAGCCGCACCGTCGAAGTGCTCCCCGCCACCGGCGCCCCGGTAGCCAGCCAGTACTTCAGCCCCACCGGCAAGTCGGTGCGCGGCACTTTCCTCAGCACGTTCAACCGCTACGGCCTCGCAAGGATAGGCTATCCCCTGAGTGACGAGCGCGTAGAGAACGGCCAGGTGGTACAGTACTTCGAGCGGGTCCGCATGGAGTCGCACCCCGAGGCGGTTACAAGCCCCGTGCTCTTCACCCGCCTCGGCGCGCAAATGACTCAGGGCGTGCAGTTCAGCAAGGTAGCCGCGTTCAAGTCCACCAAGGCTCGCGCTTACTTCGCGACCACGGGGCACGCGTTGGGCGGCGGCTTCTACACCTACTGGCAGCAGAACGGCGGCCTATCGCTCTTCGGTTATCCCATCTCTGAGGAATTCAACGAAAATGGCCTGACCGTGCAGTGGTTCGAGCGAGCCCGCTTCGAGTATCACCCGGAGCTTGCGGGCACCGGCAACGCAATTCAGCTCAGCCACCTGGGCAGCATAGCCTACAGCTCGCAGGCCAACCGCACCACCCCGGCACCCGCGGCTCCGGCTGCTCCCGCTGCCACCGTGCAAGAGGCACCCGCCTCGGTGAGCCTCGACGGGGACGAAAGCTACGTGCTGCAGGCCATCAACGAGCAGCGTGCAGCCGCTGGAGTGGACCCGGTGAAGCTACAGGCAACAATCACCGAGATATCTCGCTCACGCAGCAACGACATGGCCGCCCGCAACTACTTCAGCCACACTTCACCCGAAGGCAAGCAGTTCCTGAACATGCTGGGCGACTACAAGGTCGGCTACAAGTTCGCCGGCGAAATCCTGGCTCGCAACAACTACCCTGACGCCGATGCCAGCCACGTCGCGATAGACAGCTACATGGGCAGCCCGGCGCACAAGTCGATCTTGCTGGACGGCCGCTTCACCGCGGTGGGCGTGGGCCACGCGGTCGGTGCGGACGGCATGCACTACTACACGGTGATCTTCATTCAGCAGTAACCAAGAAACAAGGGTGCAATGCAAGAAGGAGTAACGTGAGAGTACGTTGCTCCTTCTTGCTTATTCCTAGCATTGATGCCAATAGTGCTCGTTCCGGCGTCGGTGGTGAACCAGAAACCAGGAGGGGTAGCTTGCAATCACAAGCTACCCCTCCGGCCTTGTTGGGCTGGGTGTCACATTCCGGATCGCTTACATGTAGCGCCGGGTGACCTGCCTCAGTATGTGGTCTTCAAGTTGCTGCCGCATGTCAACCGGCTTCTGCTGCCGGGCTGCGACCTTGAGGTTTGCCTCTCTTGAAGCTTCCTCTCTAATATTGTCTGTGGATACCTTAACAAGCTCTATCGCTAGCCAGCGTCTTGGGCGGAATGGGTTCAGCGGAATGGCGAAGTGGAAGGAGCGAGTACGCCAGGTGTGGGTGTGTCTTCCGTATGCAAACATTGTCTCCTCCGATCTCTATACTCATGATTCTATCTATGCGCTCTTGATCCTCTCAACTACTCAAGCATCTCACTTCGCCGGTATGCCGCATGCGGCGTTGAGCCGTGCTCGCTCTGTTGAACAGAGACCTCATTATGTGCCGGGGCCGCTTGTTGCCCGGCTTAGATCTGCTCCAGGAAGCGGCGCAGACCTTGGATTGTGTCCTCAAACTGGTCGACATTCAGCCTGTACAGCTTCGCAGCGCCGTCGTAACGCCTCTCCGCTACGTAGCCGGTGGCGCTCAATTGCCGCAGGTGCCGCGAGGCCTTCGGCTGGCTCAACCCGAGCAATTTGATGATCTCCTGTGCGCCAAGCTCGCCGTGCCGCTTCAGCAACTCCACGATTTGGAGGCTGGTGTCGTCCGATAGCGGCGCGAACCTCATCGTTAGCTCCGTCCGCGTCGGCACCCTGGCCCCGGTCGTGAAGTCCTGGGGAGGTCGGGCTCCAAAGATAATCCAGTTGGTGCGGCCATCGGGGCTGTCGTAACGGCTGAGATACGGGCCCTGGTGCGCCGACGGTACGAAGATGAGGGTCGTGCCCCAGTCGGTCCACCCCGCGCCGCTCATGTCGCGCCCCGTGACCTGGCGTATCACTTCAAGTGGTGTCAGCCCCTTGTAATCGCGCTCCGAGTGAGCCGCCACGGTCTGGGTAAGCTCCGGCAGCACCCGCCGCCACTCCGGTTCCAACACCGTCTTCCACATCAGCCGCATGTGGTCCACCACCAGCCGCTGCATGCCAACGGGGTCGTTCAGCAGGGCGTGCACTTCGCGGTACAGGTCCATGTCCAGCGCGTGCTCATCGTACTTCTTGGCGGCGAAGTAGTTGCGCAGATAGTCCAGAAAGGCCTCAGCGTCATCGAGGAGCGCCAGCCGTTCGGCGAGCGATTGCTCCGGATCCGCCCCAGGCAAATCCCAAGCCAGCGAACGATTGCGCAGGACAATGGGGTCCTCTGCCTCCAATGCGTCTATATAATCTGTGAATGAGGGCCAGCTCCTTTGCGGCCATATAGCCTTCCATAATCCCTCGAATAGTAGGTCGTTGACCTGCCGCGTGCGGTTGGGCAAGTCGGACGCCGTTTCCATCACCCAGGTGGGCAAGCCAGACAGGTGGCGGATGCTCGACAACGTGCTCAGGCTGTTGAAGTTGTTGATCGCAGGCTCCAGGGCTACCTGGACCGAGACCGTTTGTGGGTTGTAGATGATGTTGTCGGTGAACATTGTCTCAATTATTCGATAATTTGAATTTCTATATGCATGATAGCATTGGGGCGCTTGAGAGTCAATACATCTCAAGTATGAGTTCAAAGGTGGAGAGCCGCCTTTCAAGTCTAGCGAACCAATGTCACAGCGCTGCTACTATGCTGGACCTTTCGGCACTGCCTCGTCCTTGTCATTCTTCACTGCGTTCAGAATGACAAAGGGGAGTTTTGGCATAAGTATCCAGCACCGACACCGTGTATAATATACGCGGCTTGACCTTTCGCCTTCCACCGGGTATAATGATTATGTCGATAACATGCAGGCCAAACGCAAATATGCTTCTGCTTGAGCCCGGTCGTCCGTAGGCTCAATTTTTTATGCGGTTGTTTAGACGACCGGCACCGCGCTCACATAAGGAACTAAAGTGACTTTCAAATCGTTCAATCTCGATCCGCGCGTCATGTCGGGTGTAGAGGCCCTCGGATATGAGGTGCCCACCCCGATACAAAACCAGGCTATCCCGCCCGTCATGCAGGGTCGCGACGTCATGGGCCTTGCCCAGACCGGCACCGGCAAGACCGCGGCTTTCGTGCTGCCCATTTTGCAGCGCCTTCTCGACGGCCCTCGAGGCCACGTGCGTGCGCTTATACTGGCTCCCACGCGGGAACTGGCGGAGCAGATAGATGAGGCCATTAAAGCGCTCGGCGTGAAGACCGGGCTGCGCAGCTTGACCCTCTATGGCGGTGTGGGCATCCACCCGCAAATCCAGACGCTTCGCAAGGGCGTCGAAATCGTAGTGGCCTGCCCTGGCCGCCTCCTCGACCACCTTTCCCAGCGCACCATCACGTTGCAGAACCTGGAAGTGCTCGTGCTCGACGAAGCCGACCACATGTTTGACATGGGCTTCCTGCCCGACGTACGCCGGATACTGCGCCACGTGCCGGTCCAGCGGCAGACACTGATGTTCTCGGCCACCATGCCCGACGACATCCGCCACCTGGCTGAGGATGTGCTACACAACCCGATCACCGTGCAGGTGGGACATAGCATGCCTATCGCCACGGTGTCGCACGCGCTTTACCCGGTGCCCTCGCACCTCAAGACCGACCTGCTGATGGAGCTGCTGAAGCACACCGACACCGAGTCGGTGCTCATCTTCACGCGCACCAAGCACCGCGCTAAGCGCCTGGGTGAGAACCTCGACAAGGCCGGTTACAGCGCGACTTCGCTGCAGGGCAACCTGTCCCAGAACCGCCGCCAGGCCGCCCTTGATGGGTTCCGCGACGGCAAGTACCAGATCATGGTGGCTACCGACATCGCGGCCCGCGGCATAGACGTTAGCAGCATCTCGCACGTCATCAACTACGACGTCCCCGGCACCGCCGACGCTTACACGCACCGGATAGGCCGCACGGGCCGAGCCGCCAAGACAGGCGATGCCTTCACGCTCGTCTCCGAAGAGGATGCAGTCATGGTGCGCACTATCGAGCGTGTGCTGGGTACTAAGGTCGAGCGGCGCACGGTAGCGGGCTTTGACTACGGCAAGGGGGCGCCCGCCCGCAGCAACGAGTTCGCCCGCGCGCCACGCGAGCCTCAGCGCAGGCGTCCGCAGCCTACCACTGAGACGCCGAGGGCGCGGCAGTCGAACAACGGCAGTTCGTGGTCGGAATCGCGGCCTGCCCAGGACCGTCGCCCGCAGGGTAACCAGGAGGGGCAACGTCGCTCCAGCCAGTCCCCTAACTCATCCGGCTTCAGGGGTCGCGACCAGCGCCGTTCACGCAACGCCGACAGGGCTTCTGCCTAGGAAACGCCGGGAACTAACATAGTCCCATGGGGAGTGACGCAACTACGGCGTTACTCCCTTTTCATTTGGTACAATACCAGGTAAAGCACATAATATAGCGGGGAGAAGAAAGTTGTCTAACGGTCAGGCGCACGGTGACACATACGAGGTCATTATAGTGGGCGGGGGGCACGCGGGGTGCGAGGCGGCCCTCGCTTCGGCGCGGATGGGACACCGCACGCTGCTGATTACTCTCAACCTAGATACAATCGCGCTCATGCCCTGCAACCCCTCGGTGGGCGGCCCCGCTAAAGGACACGTGGTGCGCGAGATTGATGCCCTGGGCGGCGAGATGGCGCGCAACACGGACCGCAACTCCCTCCAGGTACGCATGCTCAACGCGAGCAAAGGCCCCGCCGTCCAGGTGCCGAGGGCGCAGTGCGACAAGAAGCTATATGCCCTCTCTATGAAGACCGTGCTGGAAAGCACTCCCAACCTGCACCTCAAACAGGGCAGCGTAACGGGCCTGCTCCTGGAGCCCCTTGACCCGAAGGCCGGCATAGAGCAGATTGCCCCCGCCCTGGAGCACGCACCCGGTGCTGCCGACAGGGCGATGGGAACCGGAGGACGCCTCAAGGTCGTGGGCATCACCACGGCCACGGGCCGCGAGTACAGGGCTAACTCGGTAGTGCTCACCACCGGCACCTTCCTTAGAGGCCGCATCATCTCCGGCGAGTTTACCGCGGCTGCGGGGCGGGCGGGCGAGGCACCATCGATGCAGCTATCGGGCGTGCTGGGAGAATTGCAGTTCCCTCTGATGCGCCTCAAGACCGGCACGCCGCCCCGCATCGAAGCCCGCAGCATCGACTTCTCGCAGGTGGAGTTCCAGCCCGGCAGCGTCGAGCCAATCTACTTCAGCCACGAGCGCATTGAGGCCACCACGTTCGAGCCGCTGCCCGTCTACCCGCAGCCCGACATTACCTACTGGCGCCCGCAAATGGCCTGCTACCTGGTGCACACCACGCCCGAAACGCACGCCATCATACGCGAGAACCTGCACCGCTCGCCCATGTTCAACGGCAACATCGAGGGCGTTGGACCGCGCTACTGCCCTTCCATCGAGGACAAGATCAATAGGTTCGCGGACAAGGAGAGCCACCAGTTGTTCCTGGAACCGGAGGGCTGGCGGACCGGCGAAGTTTACGTGCAGGGATGCAGCACCTCGCTCCCTGAGGACATGCAGTGGCGGCTCATTCGCTCCATCCCTGCCCTGCGCAACGCCGAGCTTACCCGCATCGGTTACGCGGTAGAGTACGACGCCGTGCCGCCCAGCGAAATCACCCCCTGGCTGGAGAGCAAGCGCGTGGCCGGGCTTTTCCTGGCGGGGCAAATCAACGGCACCTCCGGCTACGAGGAGGCGGCGGGCCAGGGCATCATGGCAGGTATCAACGCGGGCCTCTACTGCCGGAGGGCGTCGCGGTCAGTCAGTTATGACGTACCGTCTGTGCAGGCACCGCAAAGCGCGGGCGAGCAGATGCAGATCGCCATACAGGAGGCGGTGGACGCGATACGTGAGGCGAGGCCGCTGGTGCTGCCCCGCCACATGGCCTACATCGGGGTGATGCTGGACGACCTCACCAGTATGGAGCACCGCGAGCCTTACCGACTGATGACCTCCCGCGCCGAGTACCGCCTGCTCCTCCGTTCCGACAACGCCGACCTGCGCCTCTCCGCCATTGGTCGCGCCCTGGGCCTGGTCAGCAGCGAACGATATGAGAACCTCCTGCGCAAGGACGAGATCATAGCCGACACCCTGCGCAAGACCAGTGAAAGCGTAATTACCGCCCTTGGAGCCGCTCGCCTGCGAGAGCATGGGTTTGAACCGCCAGAGCAGGGACGCCATACCACCATGCTGGAATACCTGCGCCGCCCTACAACTGACTACAAGGCACTGGGTGCGCTCCTGCCGGAACTGGACCTGTCACAACCACAAGTAGAGGAAGCGGCACAGCAGGCGGAGATTGCGGCCAAGTACTCAGGCTACGTGGTGAAGCAGGAGTCGGAGGTAGCCCGCACTCGCAAGCTGGAGGGCCGCGCCATCCCGCTGGATTTCCCATACCTGGAGATTAGCGGCCTCAAGAAAGAGGCCCAGGAGAAACTGTCTCGCTTCCGCCCGGCGACAGTGGGCCAGGCTTCGCGCATAGCGGGCGTTACACCTTCGGATATTCACGTCTTGCTGGTCCACCTGCAACGGCATGCCGACAAAGCCCCTACTAACGGCAGGTAGCACACATTCCACAGGGCGGCACTTCGTAGCGGGCGGGATTCATTATGCTGGCAATATACCACCCTATCGGCGCGGGCTCTAGCTCGAAGTCGTTGGTTACCCCGGCGGGCACTGCCCCCGCAAATTTGCCCACATAGGTTGGTGTGCCCCCAGTCACGTCGCAGTAGACGTTCTTGGGCCAGCCTTCGGGATCGCCTGAGTGCAGGGCCAGGTCCGTTCGCATGCCGTACACCAGGCGGTAGAACCGGATGGCCGAAAGCTCCTCCCAGTCGAGATAGAGGCTGGCGTTTGGTGCCGCCGCGTTCAACATGGCGAGGATCTGGTCGCGCACCTGCGTCTGCCCGCTAAGGTCGAGGCTCTGGAACCGTGTGCCAATGAGGCCTGTCACCCCAGCTACCAACACCAACGCCACGGCGGCAGAGGTCACCCTCACCAGCACCGCAGGCTGCCTTCGCCTTCCAGAGTAGACCAGAACGTACAGCAGCCAGCCCGCCCCGAACGACATGAACACTCCCCATATCAGGTAGGTCGGTATGAAGTATAGGTAGCCCACCAGCGAGTAGTTCATGGCGAACAGGAAGTTGCCCAGCAGCATGAGCGTCAGCAACCCTGCCTCGGCCCACCTCAGCCGACATAGGGCGACCAGGCCCACCAGCCCGAGCACAATCCCAACCGGCGTGTACTGGCCCGAAAGCTCACTAATGCCGAAACCTACACGGCCCAATTGCGTCTCGAGGTCGGTACCAAAGCCCATCACTTGGTTCTGGAACGGCCCACCCGTTATCAGGCTGAAGAAGTCCTTCCAGGTCGTCGGGTTGCCCCAGTAGTAGGGCGAGCCGAAGACGAAACGATACACCAGGAAGAGCATGGGGCTGAACCCCAGGCCGAAAGCAACCACACCCAGCATCCGCCGCAACCAGGGCCGCCTGTCACCCCTGCGGCGACGTTCCACCTCCGTCAAGAGAAGATAGACCCCGTAGGCAGGGAGCAGCAGGTACGTGGTGCCGTGATGGACCATGCTTAGCCCGATGAACGTACAGGACGCATAGAACCAGCCTGTACGCCCCGTATTGCGCCAGCTAACCAGGCAGAAGACGACGCTCCCCACCAGCAGGGCGTTGAGAGCGTAGCTCCGCGCCACCAGCGACATCGACCACACAGTCGGTGCTACGGCAAAGAGGGCCGCACCCACAACTGCGCACCACCACAGCCGAGACATGCCCGCCAACCTCAAGAGGCGCACCGCAATAGCGTAGAGCAGCCCCACCGCCACGGCCATGTACGCAGCCGAGGAGAAGTTCACCCGGTAAGCCACGTCGCCAAACGGCAGCAAAGTGAATAGCTTGCCTAGCAGGATATAGAGGGGATAGCCCGTGGGATGAGGCACGCCCAGGATGGCTGCGCTGAACTGGAACTCGGCGTAGTCGCCCGGCATGACCGAAGGGGCCAGCGTCCGCACATATAACCCGCCCGCGAACAGCACCAGGAGCCCACCTAGCATGTAAGGCAGGTAGCGAAGAAGGCCATTCTCTACGGGCGGGCCTTCGTGTGGGTGTTCCATTGTGACCTGTTCGACGTGCTGCATGGTCTCGCATGCAATATATCACAGGTGGCAGGCGCTACCCAGGACTCAGGGCTGTGTCAAAGTGGAATATGTAAGGCAAAGATAGGCCTTGTCATTCTGAACGCAGTGAAGAATCTCGTCCCGTAGCACCCAAGCAGCCCCTTTCTACGTGCTATAGGCGCCTAACACGAAGGGGAAACACCTCGATAAGGGACGAGATTCTTCACTGCGTTCAGAATGACAAGGGGGAGTATGGTGCTGCTCTCCTACTTTGACACAGCCGTGCCCAGGACTTCTGTCCCGTTGTCCACACTTGCTACGTGTGATATCATGCACGAGATACCCCAGTAATCAATCCCCGAAGAGAGGGCGCTTTTCAGCTTTGCGCATCGGCATAATCAGTGACGTACATGGGAACTATGTTGCCCTTCGGGCCGTCATGGAGCACATGGGCAGCGTTGACGCGCTCTGGTGCCTTGGCGACCTCGTGGGTTACGGGCCGCAGCCGAACGAGGTAGTGGCCGCCGTGTCGCATTACCCGCACCTTTGCGTGCCCGGCAACCACGATTGGGGCACGCTGGGCCGCCTGGAGCCGAAGGCCTTCAACCGCGACGCCCGCGCCCTGCTCGAATGGACCCGCGAAGCCCTCACCGAGGACCATGTGGCCTACTTGGAAGGGCTGCCCCTCACATTGAGCGTGCTCTCTTCCAGTATCACCCTGGTACACGCTTCGCCCCGCGACCCCATGTGGGAGTACCTGCTCGACCTGTTCGACGCCGCCGAGTGCTTCCCGTTGTTCCACTCGCGCTATTGCTTCGTGGGGCACACACACGTGCCGCTGATCTTCCGCGACGTAGTAGGAGTGGTGAAGGCCCTTGTGCCGGAACCGGGCGAGCCGATGCGCATCAGCGTGCGGCCTTTCCGCCAGGGCGAGAATGGCGACATGCACAACCCGCGCATGATAATCAATCCCGGCAGCGTCGGCCAACCCCGCGACGGCGACCCCCGCGCCTCCTACATGGTCCTCACCGTCCCCGACGAAGATACCATCGACGGAGCCGCCACCCTCGTGCAATACCGCGTAGATTACGCCGTCCAGGAAACCCAGAGCCTGATGAAAAGCCTCGGCTTCCCTCCCCGCATGATCGCCCGCCTGGAATTGGGGATCTGAGTTCTGAGTTCCGAGTTCCGAGTTCCGAGTTCTGAGTTCCAAGCAAGAATTCAGAGAAGGCGGTTGGTTCACTGACCAACCGCCTTCTCGCTTTTCGCGTAACTTACACCAACCACTCGGAACTTGGAACTTGGAGCTCGGAACTTCACTCACTCACGAACGTGTCGTTGAAGTGCTGCCAGATGCCGTCCTCGTACATCATCCGGATGGTGCGGTCGCTGGTCCAGAGGGCCATGCCGTGCTGGAACGGCTGCCACACCGCATCCACGCTCGTCTCAGGCTCGGTGGCATACCCAATCTTCTGGCGCAGGGCCGGGTTGTTAGCCCAGATCTTGCCGAACCCACGGACTGGCACGTAGCCACCGTCGGGGGTGGTACCCTCGACCGTGGGCACCGGTTCGCCCTCGACCCATGTATCCTTGAACTCGAACCAGGTGCCGTACTGGTCGTGCGGGCCACTTTGCAGGAAGACGTAGACCGTCCGCGTGTCGCCGCGCCAGAACATGTAGCCGTACTGGAAGTGCTGCTGTGCGGCAGGTACCACACCCTCTTCCGGCACAGTCGGGCAGCCCAACCGGTCGCGCACGTCTGTGTTATCTCGCCAGATCTTGCCGAACCCGCGCACAGGCTCCAAGAGGCAGTCCGATACAGGTGACACCGCAGGAGTTACGTGCGGCAGGACAGTACCCGTAGCGGTGGCCGTACCTGCACTCTTCCGGGTGGCCGTCGCCGACGCGTTGGCTGTGGCGCTCGGCACCTGGGTCGGATGGCTTGTCGCGGTCGCGGGCATGGGCGTGTTGCTGGGCGCTACTGTAGTGGTCGCAGAAGGCTGCATTTGCGTGGCGGTAGGCGGCACCTTCGTGCTGCTAGGTGCGGGCCTAGTAGCCGAAGGCGGCACGGGCGTGTCAGCCTGCTTGGTCGCGGTGGCCGCGGGCTGGTTGGGTGTATCGGTCGCAACAACTGGCACCTCGGGCGATGTCTGGGCTACGGCTGTAGCTTCAGGCGTCTTGACCACGGGCGGTTCCGGTGTCTGCGTAGGCGGCACAGGCGTATCTGTAGGTATGGGCGTGTTGGTGGCGGTGCTGGTAGGTGTGGGCGTATACATAGCCGTGCTGAACTCAAGCTCTATAGGCTTGCTATCGAGCGGCCCAGGGATACCCACCTGGCGCACCCTGGAAGCGTCAATGGTGATCCTGTACCGGCTGCCGGGCTTCCACGTTCCATTCGGCTCTATCGCCAGTTCGCCGCTGCTTGTCTTGCCTGTATAGGTATTTTTCACAGACACCGGCACCAGGCCATTGCCAACAACTTCCGCTACCGTGGTGAAGCCCTCAACATCGTCTTTCAGCACCGGCTTGCTGAGGAGAACGTGTACCGCCTGCTCGTAGTCGGTCAGGTCGCCATGCTCTACCATTGTGGCCACGGCTACGGGCGTCTTGTTGAAGAGCATGAAGTAGGATACCGCAATAAGCAGCGCGCCGATGAGCAGGGCGGCAGGGATAGCCCTGG
>JAXDKH010000260.1:0-24908 GCA_034667185.1 Chloroflexia bacterium
CTGGGCGGGGGCGTGGTGGGCGATACGGCGGGGTTTGCCGCCTCGGTCTACATGCGCGGCGTGCCGTTCGTGCAGGTGCCCACGACCCTGTTGGCCATGTCAGATTCGAGTATCGGTGGCAAGGTAGGCGTGGACCACCCGCGCGGCAAGAACCTGCTGGGCGCGTTCAAGCACCCCGCGCTCGTGGTGGCCGACCTCGATACCCTGGCTACTTTGCCTCATGTCCAGGTGGCGTGTGGCATGGCCGAGATCATCAAGGCGGGCATCATAAGCGACTCCGCACTATTCGAGTACCTGGAAGCAACGGACCCGGCGCAGCTTGACTACGCGAGGGCGCTTACCGCCGCGATCCTGATGAAGCGGGAGATCGTGCAACGAGACCCCGAGGAGCGAGGCGAGCGCGCCCTGCTCAACCTGGGGCACACCTTCGGCCACGCCTTTGAGAAGCGCACCGGCTATTCGCGCCTGCACGGTGTGGCGGTAGCGCAGGGTATGGCCGTGGCTTTCCGCCTGGCGGTGCGCCTGGGCATGTGCGACCCCGAACTTGAGATTCGCGTGAGACGAGTGCTAGAGAAATGGGGTCTGCCTCTCAGGTGGGGCGCGCCGGAACTGGTCGGTACTACCGAAGTAAAGAGCGTGTACGAGATCATGCTTGGCGATAAGAAGCGTGTTGATGGCCGCACCCGCCTGGTGCTCCCCGAAGCGCTGGGCCGCGTGTCGATAGTGGAAGGCGTAAGCGAGGAGGCCATCAAGAGCGCCATGTTGGAGATGCAATGAGCCAGGAACAGGCAAGTGAAGAGCGGTCGAGCGCCATGAAGCTGCTGGTGCTGCACGGCCCCAACCTCAACCTCCTGGGGCGGCGGGAGCCTGGCGTGTATGGCACCACTACGCTCGCTGAGATTGACGCCCGCTTGCAGGAGCAGGCCGCCGAGCTAGGGGCTACCTTGCGCATGGTGCAGTCCAACCACGAAGGCGCGCTCATCGACGAAATACACGGCGCGCTAGAGTGGGCCAGTGGCATCCTCATCAACGCCGGGGCATATACACACACCAGCTACGCCCTCCGCGACGCCATAGCAGGGGTGGGCCTGCCTACCGTGGAAGTGCATCTCTCCAACATCCACGCCCGCGAAGAGTTCCGGCACAAATCCGTGCTCGCCCCCGTCTGCCGCGGCCAAATATCCGGCTTCGGCCCCAACAGCTATCTCCTCGGCCTCCGTGCCCTGGTTGATATCATACGTTCGCCAGGATAAGACGGAACCGCCAAGACACCAAGAACGCCAAGAACGCCAAGATAGAAGATGTTCTAGTAAAAGGAGCATGGTACATCATTACATACCATGCTCCTTTTTGTACTTTCCTGACCTATATAATCTTGGCGGGTACTTGGCGTCCTTGGCGTCTTGGCGGTTCCGTCTCCTGTTGGTCTACGGTCTAGAAGCCGAAGTCGCCTCCGAAGTCACCGCCACCAAAGTCGCCTCCGCCTAGATCGCCCCAACCACCATCGCTGGAGCCATAATCGCCCATGCCAGTATCGTTGGCCCCTGCGTCGTAGTTGGCGCTGGCGTCGCTGCCCGCGTACTGGTCGGCACCCTGGGCGTCCTGGCTTACGTCGGCGCTGCCTGGGTCGTTATTATCGATGGTACCTGTGCTGTCGGCGTTCTGCTCACCTGCCTGGTAGCCCTCGGCAAAGCCGTCATTGTAGCCGCCCCCACCGAAGCCGCCGAAGAACGCGTTGGCTACCATGCCGCCGATCATCATACCGGCGAAGCTGCTGAAGAAGCTGCCCGCCATTAGCCCACCCATACCTATGCCGCCCATGCCATATCCATAACCGCCGCCTATGCCGCTGAAGGTGCGCTCCATCGTGCCGGGCTGGCGCATCTCGGCGCGGGTAGCCATACGGGCCAGAGACTGAGGGTCGTCGGTGTACTGCCCGGTGCTACGCTCGTGCTCAGGCAGGTTACGGCTCAGCTCTTGCAACACCATCTGGCGCTGCTCCGGGGTAAGCTGTGCGAACGCCTCGGCGTGGGCCTGCTCGATAGTCTCAGGGGGCGCGGTGCGCAACATGTAGCGGTAGCGGGCGATAGCTTGCTCGTCGGTCATCTGCCCCGGCTGTCCCGCCTGTCCCGGTTGCTGTGCATACTGTTGGCCGTATTGCTGGCCCTGCTGCCCATATGGTTGCTGGTTGTACTGTCTGCCCTGGTACGGCTGCTGGGCGGAACGGGGTTGCTCCGGCTCGTCCTGCCGCCCGAATAGTTTGTCAAAGAATCCCATCGTTTGCTTCCTCCATTACGTCAGGTTGTCTGCCGGCTGAGTGCCGTCGTCACGGCAACCTCATATAGCTACGAAGCAAATTGCTTGCCAGTTGCAGCCAGACGGCCCTGGGCGTTGCTCAAAGAGATGCACCTGCCCGGTAAGTCGACGTACTTCGGCCCCATTCCTGCTCAGTGGAGAATATTGTTATCTACCAGGCGATAGGAGGGAGGGACGACATGGACGCATCCGGTGAGGAGCGAGTGGTACACGTCACGGCGGGCGCGGTCACGTTGGAGGGCAACATGGTAGTACCGCCTGACGCCAGGGGAGTGGTGCTGTTCGCGCACGGCAGCGGCAGCAGCAGGCACAGCCCCCGCAACCGGTACGTGGCCGGGGTGCTCCAGCAGGCAGGGCTCGCCACGCTGCTGGTTGACCTGCTCACACAGCAGGAGGAGCAGGTCGATATGCGCACCGCCCACCTCCGATTCGACATAGGCATGCTGGCCGAACGGCTAGTGTGGGCTACCGACTGGCTAACGCAACAACCCGAGACCGCTGACCTGCGGGTGGGCTACTTCGGCGCGAGCACCGGCGGGGGAGCCGCCCTGGCAGCTGCCGCTGAGCACCCGGACTCCGTGGCAGCGGTGGTATCGCGAGGTGGCCGTCCTGACCTTGCGGGCCCGGCCCTTCCAAAGGTAGCTGCGCCCACCCTGCTAATCGTAGGGGGCAATGACCCGATTGTGATCCAGCTAAACGAGCAGGCCATGACGCAGATGCGTGGAGAAGTGCAACTTACAATCGTCCCAGGGGCGAGCCACCTCTTCGAGGAACGCGGCACCCTGGAAGAAGTAGCCCGCCTCGCCCGCGATTGGTTCCTACGCTACCTGCCCGCGAGCCAGTATTAAGACGGAACCGCCAAGGACGCCAAGAGCGTGCCAAGAGGATGTAGGTTTGAGGAGAACGTAGAGGCACGATGCGCATCATGCCTCTGCACGTGAAAACCAATCCTAATCTTGACGCGCTCTTGGCGCTATTCTTGGCGTCTTGGCGATTCCGTCTCTTTTCGTCTATCGTCTAATTCTCGGCTCAAGCTCCCTCTCGTAGAAGCGGAAGAAGCCTTCCTGGTCGGGGCCGATCTGGTGCAGGTAGACGTGGGTGAAGCCTGCATCGACGTACTCCTGTATCTTGTCAAGGTACCGTTGCGGGTCGGGGCCGCACACCACCGATTCGGCTACGTCTTCCTCTTTCACCATCTGTGAGGCTTCCTCGAAGTGCTGAGGCAGGGGCAATTCCTGCGATAGTGGACCTTTCAGCCCGCCGTTCGGCCAGATTTTGTAGGCGGTGCGCACAGCCTCCTGCTCCGTCTCAGCCCAGCAGCAGGTGAATTGCCCGTGCTTCTCCTTGCCACGTCCGCCCGCCTGCTCGAATGTCTCTATTGGCTCTTTCTCCGCCGATGTATTGATGAAGCCGTCGGCAATCCTACCGGCAAGCTCAGCGGTATCCGTGCCTGCGGCGGCGATATAGATGGGTATGGGCTGCTCCGGCAGCGTATAAAGGCGTGCGTTCTCCACGGTGTAATACCGGCCCCTGTGGCTCGCGATCTTGCCTTCCCACAGCTTGCGCATAACCTCAATCGACTCTTCCAGCATCTCCAGCCGCTGCTGGAACGGGGGCCACTTGTCGCCCAGGATGTGCTCGTTGAGGTTCTCGCCCGTGCCGACGCCCAGGATGAAGCGGCCCGACATCATCGCTGCGGCAGTGGCGGCGGCCTGCGCGATAATGGCGGGGTGGGTGCGTATCATGGGGCAGGTCACGCCCGTGCCCAGCGTCACCTTCTTAGTTACGCTCGCTATCCCGCCTATGACGCTCCATACAAAGGGGGCGTGCCCCTGCGCATCCACCCAGGGGTGAAAGTGGTCCGAAATCATGATGTGCGTGAAGCCCAGTTCTTCAGCACGCCTTGCGTTCTCCACGAGGTCCCTGGGGGTGTGTTCCTCGCTCGATAGCCAGTACCCGATAACAGCCATTATTGCTCCTCCCATCGAAGTTGGTTCTCACGCAATGCGGCAAGATACGTGCCGAACAGGGTTGGACCTCAGTTGAGGCTCATGGTTGTACCAACGTTCGGGCTGGAACGACCAAGGCCCCACCCTGTCATCCTGAGCGTAGCGAAGGATCTAAAGATGGTATATGTTGTGAGTAAGCACCAACGACAGGAGCAAATCTCCCTTTGTCATTCCGAACGCAGTGAGGAATCAGGTGGACGTCGTTCTCTGTTGCAACACCGGGGCCGAAGTGCGAGCCAACTCCTACGCTCCAATCCCTCCTCTTCCCTAGCCATCTGATTCCTCACTGCGTTCGGAATGACAATAGTTCTTTTGGACTTGTTATCGGTAGCTAGTCGCAATATGTACCATCCTGAGATCCTTCGCTGAGTTTAGGATGACAGAGGGGAACATGGTCGCTAAGCAGCAGGTGTCGTATAGTATTCGCAGGAGCAAAATGCGCTCACAGGAGGTGGAGACGTGGAGCCAATGAAGGTAGAACCTGTCGTATTAGAAGGGCGGGTGGTGCGGCTTGTGCCCTTGAGTCTGGAGCATGCCGAAGGGTTGCTGTCGGTGTGCGGCACGGACACGTTCAAGTACTTCTGGCATTTCCCGAAGGAGTGGACCGTTGAGGGTTTCCGGGCCTATATTCAGTACCTGCTCGAAATTCCTGAGACGCAGCCTTTCGCTACCACTCTGCGCGAGACAGGCCAACCTGTGGGCGTAACTACCTACATGGACGTACGCTCGGCACACCGGGGCCTGGAAATCGGCAACACCTGGGTCGGCCAGGACTACCAGGGCACCCAGGTCAACCCCGAATGCAAGTACCTCCTCCTGCGCCACGCCTTCGAGACGCTTGGGGCTATTCGCGTGCAACTCAAGACCGACGGGCGCAACCTACAGAGCCAGCGTGCTATTGCCAAGCTAGGTGCGAAGCTGGAAGGCACGTTGCGGAAGTTCATAATCATGCCGGATGGCTATCTACGCGACAACGTCATGTTCAGCGTCATCGCGGAGGAATGGCCGGACGTAAAGGCGGGCCTGGAAGCGCGGCTCGGCTATGTACCATGAGGGACGATAGACGATGGTAGGGTCGAGAAGGTAGGCTTTCGGCTTTATGCCGGCGAGAGGAGCTAGGCGTACATGGCGTTAGTCGAGCGTCTTACTGCTGAGCGTGCCCAGGCGTTGCTGCCGGAGTTGGTTTTGCTGCTACAGGACACGGTAGACAGCGGGGCCGCGGTCGGCTTCTTACCGCCGTTGAGCGACGAAGAGGCGCGGGGCTTCTGGCTTGGGGCTATAGCGGATATTAAGCGAGGCTCGCGGCTCGTGCTGGTCGCCCTGGAGGGGGAGCGAGTGGCGGGTGCGGTCCACCTGGCAATGGTTACAAGGACGAGTGCGTTACACAGGGCGGAGGTGCAAAAGTTCTGCGTCCATCGCGATTTTCGGGGCCGTGGGCTGGGTACGCTGCTGATGGATGCGGTTGAGCAAGCCGCACGCGAAGAAGGTAGGTCGCTCCTGGTGCTGGACACGCGGCGGGGCGACCTGGCGGAGCAGATGTACATACGGCGTGGGTACGTAGAGGCAGGCTCTATCCCAGGCTGGGCGCTCAACCCCGACGGACAGCTTCACGACACGGTCTTTTACTACAAGATGCTCTAGCAGCCGTATGGCGCCAACTGGCATATAACTTGCCCTCTCCTTCGCTTCGGGGGAATCACGAACAAGGACCAGTGAAGGAGAAGGTTTAGATGGCAAATCAAGATCAAGAGCAAGGACAACAAGAAGAACAAAGCGGTCAGCAAGAGCAGCAGACCCTGCCGCCCCAGACGCAAGACCAGCAACCCGGCCTCGAGTCGGAGATGACACCCAGGCCGGACGCGGACGACCCCGAGTACAGGGGCAGTGGCAAGTTGCGGGGCAGGGTGGCCCTCATAACGGGGGGCGACAGCGGTATTGGGCGGGCCGTGGCTATCTTGTACGCCCGCGAGGGTGCCGACGTAGCTATCTCTTATCTCGATGAGCACTCCGACGCTGAGGAGACCCGGCGGCTGGTGGAGAAGGAGGGTCGGCGTTGTATCCTCATACCCGGCGACATAGGCGATGAAGCGCACTGCCGAGAGGTTGTGCAGCGCACGGTGCGAGAGCTTGGCAAACTCGACATCCTGGTGAACAACGCCGCCGAGCAGCACCCACAAGAGAACATAGAAGACATCACCGCCGAGCAGCTAGAGCGCACCTTCCGCACCAATATCTTCGCGATGTTCTACCTGACGAAAGCCGCCATGAGGCACCTGAGCGCGGGCAGCACGATCATCAATACCACTTCGGTGACCGCCTACAAAGGCAACCCCTCGCTGCTGGACTACTCGTCCACCAAGGGCGCTATCGTGGCGTTCACACGGTCGCTCTCGCAGGCGCTGGCCGAGAAGAAGATCAGGGTCAACGGCGTGGCACCCGGCCCCATCTGGACGCCCCTCATCCCGGCTACGTTCGACGAGGACGCAGTCGCCACCTTCGGCGCAGACGTGCCCCTAAAGCGCCCCGGCCAACCCGAAGAGGTAGCCCCGTCCTACGTCTTCCTCGCCTCGGACGACTCCTCCTACATGACCGGCCAGGTCCTCCACCCCAACGGAGGCGAAGTCGTCAACGGGTAGGAGAACGATGAAACCGCAAAGGCGCAAAGAGCGCAAAGGACACATGGATTAAGGTGGTGTTCTAAACGAAGGGAGCAGAGTACGTGATGTCGTACCCTGCTCCCTTCGTTATCAACCAAACCCTAGATTTCTTAGCTGTCCTTTGCGCTCTTTGCGCCTTTGCGGTTTCATCGTCTATATATTTCTACTTGCTGATCCATATCCACACGTCGTTGCCGGAAGTTGAGGCGAGGAGGTTGCCGTTGGGGGAGAAGTCTAGGCCGTTGATGCCGCCATAGGCTGATACATCGTACAACTCGGTGTTGTCGGCGGCGTTCCAGATTTTGATGCCTCCGTTGAGCGAGCCGGTGGCGAAGAGCTTACCGCTGGGGGCGTAGGCCGCGCCCTGTATGTAATTGTTGTGCCCTGTGAGGCTCTTGACCACGCTCAGGTCGTCGGCGTTGACCACTTCCACCGTCTCCAGGTTGGTGCCCGCCACAAGGGTCTTGCCGTCAGGGGAGTAAACCAGGGCCCCTATGCTGGCGGGAGAGTCCGGCGTGAGGTCCACTGATTTTATTTGCGTGCCATCGGCGGCGTTCCAGGTCTGCAGGGTGCCGCCCGTTGTGCCTGTGGCTATCGTCTTACCGTCGGGCGAGATCGCCACGGTGTTGAGGCCGCTCTCCGCCTCCACCTTCCGCACCGAGGTGCCGTCCGCGGGGTTCCAGAACTGCATCACGTGGTCCCAACCGACCGAGACCAGCGTCTTACCGTCCGGCGTGAAGGCCACGTCCACCGCCTGCTCCTCGTGACCCTCCAGCGTGCGGGCGAGCGAACCGTCAGGCACGTTCCAGAGCTTCACCGTATGGTCGTCGGAGGCAGAGGCTAGCAGCTTGCCGTCGGGAGAGAAGGCGAGCCCCTTGATGTCGTCCGTGTGTCCCTCCAGCGTCTTAAGCAGCGTGCCGTCCTGCGGGTTCCACAGCTTGATCTTCTTATCCACGCCGCCGGAGGCCAGCAGCTCGCCATCGGGCGCGAACGCCACCGCATGCACGTAGCTCTCGTGTCCCTGTAGCTTGAGTATCGCTGTGGGCTCGCTCTCCCCGAAGGCTTTACCGGAAGAGGTCTGGCCTGCAGTGTTCGTGGGCTGGGCTATAGGGGTAGTGCCAACGTCCGTGCTTGTGCCGCAGCCGGTCATCACCAGCAGGGCTGCTCCAATAAGTGCTGTAATGGGTGCTATTTGCTTCTTCATTGTTTTGTGCTTCCTTTCTATATCTGTATCTGTGTTTATTGTCTGTTTTGTATATGGTGTTTGCCATGGATTCTGTGATTTATCGCCCAGGTCTATTACACCATAGAATGGTGCCGAGTGGTGCCCACAAAAAGCGATACAAAAAGCCGGACACAAATGTAACACTTGTAGCAATGGCGTTGTAGGCTCAGGGTGCTCCTGTAAGTGTTATGATTGTGCCTGATATGGATCGTCCCGACCCAGCCGCACACCTATGGAAAGCACCACTCCCAGGCGTAAGCCAAAGACCGGGACCTCTAAAGCGTGCCTGGCGTGTGCGCGACCTCGTGCTGGTTGCGCCCGCCCTACTGCTAGCTGGTGTTGGCGAGGTGTTGCTGCTGGACGAGGGACTGCGCAAGTGGGGCGCGATATTGCTTGCTATAGGGGCGCTACTTGGGGCACTTGCCTGGAGTGGCGCTAGGGATAACCTCCTGCTCGTGGCGGGAGATGCGGCAACAACGGCACAGGCGAGACGCGAATTTATGCTGAGGCTAGCGGGTATCCTGTCGGCCCTGTTGCTAGAGGTTGGTGGGATCCTGGCCTGGTTCGCGGAACCGGACGCCCTGTTTGGGCTCCAGGGCGTACTTTGGCTGTCGAGCATGGCGGTGTTTGTGCTCGCCTGCTACCGCTGGTACCCTCCTAAGGAGCTTGCCGCGCGCTCCACCGCGACCGGGGTTGCATGGACGCATGCGGAGAGGCTGCTTTTCGGCGGCATCCTTGTCCTGACGCTGTGTACATACCTGGTTGCGCTAGACACCATCCCCTGGCGCTTCCACCAGGACGAGGTCGTGGCCCACTTTGAAGCATCGCGCTTCTATAGTGGTCCTCCCATCTCGGTGTTCACTACAACCTGGTTCAATACGAGCCTGCCGAGCCTGCCTTTCGTATTCACCGGCAGCCTGATGCACCTGGTTGGAACGGGCCTGGGTGGCATCCGCGCGGGGGTTGCGTTGGTGGGGGCGCTCGCGGTAGTGCCTACTTACGGCATTGCGCGCCTGTTGTGGGGGCGGGTGGCGGCAGTGGTAGCGAGCATAGCCTGGGCTACTTCGCCCGTGTCTATACACTACAGCCGCGTCTCCATAGTAAATATCACCACGGCGACCTGCTGGGCGGTCTGCTTCTATTTCCTCTTGCACGGCCTGCGCACCCACCGCCCCATGAGCTTCGCGCTCTCCGGGCTGGCTGGGGGCCTCAGCATGTACACCTTCTACGGCACGCGGTTGTTGCCCTACCTGATGCTGGCGTTCGCTGCGTACCTGGCCCTGTTCCACTTCCGCGCGTTCCGGGAGCACCTAGGCAACCTTGGATTGGTGGCGGCAGGGTTCCTCATCGGGTTCGGACCGCTATTGGCCTATTTCATCCGGTACCCCGATATGTGGGCCGGTAGAGGGCTGAGCCAGCTAAACGTGCCGCCTACCATACCCGCGACCCCCGACGCGCTCGCCTACGACTGGAATGTGCTCGCCCCACTCATGGGCAAGAACTTCCTTGGCCTTAGCATCATATCGAGTGGCGACAATATATACTGGGCCCCGTTCCTGTCACCCGTGACGGCGGTGCTGCTGTTGCTGGGCGTGGGGGTGCTTGCGTGGAGGTGGCGGCAGCCGGGGGCGTTCCTGGTGCTACTCTGGGGCGTAAGCGTGGTCTTTGTGGGCGGCACGCTGATAGACCAGGGCCACATCCCCTCGTTTGTGCACTGGACGCCTGCCTTCCCCGCGTTCTTCCTGGCACTATCGCTGCCCGTCTCTCTGCTGTTCAAGTCGTTGCTCCAGTACAGGCCACACTGGCGCTACGTGGGAGGCGGGTTGCTGGCAGCGGGGTTATGCGTGCTGGCGGTTGCTAACCTGTACTGGTACGTCGTGACCTACCCGGCGCAGGTGCCCCCGGCGTTCGGCCCGGCTGTGGGGCGGCTACTCCCATCGCTCCCGCCTGACAGCCAGGTGCGGTTGGTCGGCAACGTGTCGCCGCCTTACTCATCGGAGATGGGGAGGATGCTGGCCCCTGGGCTCGCCGTGTCGGAATTGCTCAACCCCAGCCTCGAATTGCCATTGCCACCGAACCGCGGCGGAGAGCTAGTCTTCATCTTCGACGAGGACCATGCGGCCTACTTGCCTGTGGTGCAGAGCTACTACCCGCAGGGTGAAGCCCGTCCGCTGCAAACGCCGGGAGGCCCCATTGGCAATGTCTACCGGGTGCCCGCGAGTGCATCCGCAATTCATGGCGGTGTGCAGGTCACGCTGTCCGGTGCCGGCGGGAGCGTGTTGCACCAATCCGAGGTGCCCACGGTCGGGGCCATGCCGGGCGGCCTCAGTGTGCAGTACCCGGTCACGGCTACGTGGAGTGGCGTGTTGTACGTGGCGCGGCCCGGACCCATCACGCTCCACCTCGACGGCCCTACTCAGGGCCAGCTTCTCCTTGGCGGGCAACCGGCCAGCTTTGACGTGCCTGTCTACGTGGAGCGTGGCTGGCAAGCTTTATGTGTACGTACGCCGCTGAGCCGTGCAGGGGCAGCACGCTTGCTTGTGCAAGAAAGCGGCGAACAACCGTCCGAGGTAGAGACCTCTCGCCTCCTGCCCCGCCCATGTGAGGCAGGGTTGGCAGTTGCCCTCAACGGGGGCAAGGTGAGGCACAGGGTAGACCCATTCGTGGGTGCCGGCGTGCTGTCGCCGCATGATTTCACCTTCAACGGGCTAATTCAGCCACCGTCCGAGCGCGACGCCGACTTTGTGCCGCTTGTCGCAGATGTAGCGGGGGTACCACGCATACGGTGGGAGGGTGAGGTCTACACGGACGGCGGGCGGTACAAGATGGAGCTACGCACCGATGGCAGGGCTGCGCTTACGATTGATGAGTCTCCCGTGCTGGCTGTGTGCCGAGAGCCGCTGACGGTGCAGACTTTCTTTAGTTCGGCTGGCTATCCCTGGGAGGGTGAGTCAGTGGAGCTTACTCCTGGCTGGCATCGTGTGCAGTTGGACTTCCACGCAACCGGCACCGCCAATGGCCTAGAATGGCGCTGGACCCGCCCCGACGGCGTGACCGAGATAGTGCCTCCTCAACGCCTACGCCACAGCGTAAGCTTCGACCTACAGCCCTCCGGCCCGTTAGTCCCACCGGATACCATTGCTTGCCCTCCTTCTCACTAGGCCACCCGGACCAAAGCATCCCCTGTCATCCTGAACGTAGTGAAGGATCTCAGATGCCTCTCTTGGTACGGCGTTGAACCTTCAGGACCAGGACACTACCATTCGACGGCCTCCCTCTCCACCTTCTTTAGATCCTTCGCTGCGCTCAGGATGACAGGGGATGCTTTGTCTGCTAATATATCTTGTCCTCAGAGACAGGTAACAGATAACAGGGAGGGACCTGTGAGCAACGATTCGGGCGAGCCGCGCAGGCTGCTGATATTGTCCTCTCAAAGCACCAACGGCGACCACGATGGGCCGCCTGACGTGAAGCGGGCGCGCGGCGGGGCTTTGGGCGTGGTGCGCTTGCTCCAGAAGGAGGAGCGCTGGCCGGACGGCCTCGACTTGCTGTTGCTGTCGGACGCTTACGGCCTGGTGGAACCCTCCTCACAGGAGGAGCCGGTGCCGGTGCCCTTCACGCGGGCCGAAAACCCCAACTGGTGGGACGGCTTCATAGGTCGCAACCTCGACAACATGGCGCAGCGCCGTGGCTATTCGGACGTGTTCGTGCTGGTCAAGCCGGAGCACGCCCAGGCGGTACGCGCCTCGCAACGAATACGCAGGCTGTCGGCAACGTGGACGGGGAACGAGGCGAGCGGAGCACTGGACGAACTGAAGGCCTGGATCGGCAGCCTTGACGAGCCGGAGCCCGTGCCGGTCCCACCGGATAGGGCCACGGGTAACCTGGAGGACCGCGACACCACTTCCAGCTTGCGCACGATGCAACTCGGCCAGATCATACCCTTCCGGGAGCCCTCTCCTCAGGAGCCGGAGCCGCCCGCCCCTGAGCCGCGAGTAGATATACCCGCCGCGGTGCACGACCTCATCGAGGACGCCATTTACTCGGACCGCTTCATGCTGGTGGCGAGCAAGCTGAACAAGGAGCAACTGGGGCAGGTGCGCCGCGACCTCGACGCCACCTGGGCGCGGCGCACGGCCCGCAGGAACGAGCGTCCCTCGGTCAGCAACGTGGTGGTGAAGAGCGCCCGCATGCCGTGGTCGCACTCCCCGGCTGCCACTCTCTATATGAGGCTGCTGGAGAGCGTGGGCATGCAGAGCGTACTGGGGAGTATCAACAAGGCGGTGAGCCAAGCCGCGATTACCGAGCCGGGCCGCTACAAGGAGATACTGGCCCGCCTGCCCCAGGACGAGAGCGATTTCGTGGCCGACTTGCTCTACCTGCTGTGGGAGGCAAGCTCGCGCATGGACAAGGACGAGATCGCCATGCTGCGGGCATATCTGTCGGACACCGCCACCCACATAGAGCTTCGCCGCATGAGCATCCCCCGTAACCTGTCGCTGGAAGACCGCTACGAGGTGCTGCGAGTAATACTGCAGTGCTTCTCCGGCCTGGCACCACAAGCCAACCTCTCGGACCATCGCCGGGTCTGGGTGTGGCTGGACGAGATAGAAAACATCCTCGGCTACAGCGAGCACGAGCGCTGGGAGCTAGTAAAGGCCCTGGAGACCCTCATTGGTGACACTCCGCCCTACCTTACCGTCTGGCTGAACATCAGCCCCGCCAGCCCCGCTACATCACAAGAGGTCCAGGCCGCGCTTGAGAACAACCTCGTCATCACCGACGAAGTGACATAAGAGATGGCGGCTCCGTCTGTTATCTTCCAACCATCGGCAGAGCCAGCGTGAAGACCGTTCCTCCGCCCGGTGCGGGTTCGGCTGTGAGGCGGCCTTTGTGCATCTCGGCTATCTTGCGAGCGATGGGGAGGCCCAGGCCGGTGGAGGCTGTGCGGTCCGAGCGGTGCATGCTGCTGCGGAAGAAGCGGTTGAAGATGAGGTCGTGCTCGCCCTCCGGTACGCCTGGGCCGTTGTCCTTCACGGTGACGATGCACTCTTCGCTCGACCGGAACACTCGCACTTGTGTGATGGAGCCTTCAGGCGTGTACTTGTGAGCGTTGGAAAGCAAGTTGGTAAGCACCTGCTCCAACCTGTCGGCATCTCCATGCACCGGGAAGTGGCTTTCGGGCATGTTGACCAGCAGCGTCTGCCCCTTGCTGTCGAACAGCGCCTGGGTCATGCCCACGCACCCCTTGACCACCTCGCGCATATCTATGGTCTGCATGGCCAGGCTGGCGCGGCCCTGTTCCAGTCGGGTGAGGTCGAGCAGGTCGTTCACGAGGGAGTGCATGCGCAGGCTGCCCTCCAGCACGAGGCCGGCAAGGTCCACCAGGCGAGGGTCGAGCCGGGGCGCGCCGTTTTCACCGGGTTGCTCGGCCAGCAGCTTCAGCTGCTCGTGCACTATGCCCGCGGACATGCGTATCGAGGTCAGGGGCGTGCGCAGCTCGTGGGCGGCGGTCGAGAGGAACTCGTCCTTCATCTGCTCAAGCTCGTGCAGGCGCTGCTGTTCCCGCTCGGCGGCTTCCCTACCCCGTTCGGCCTGCTCGTACAGACTGGCGTTGGTGAGCGAGGCGCTGGCTACCGCACCAAAGGCCTCTAGCAGATGCACAGCCTCCTCGTCGAAAGCGTTAGTCTGGTCAAAGTAGCAGCTCAGCACGCCGGTAGTCTGTGCGCCGGACCTGAGGGGCACGCTCACTAACGAACGGAGGGTCTTGCCCGCGAGATGAGGAAGGACAATGTCCGGCACCTGCGAAACGTCACCTACCACCTGGGTTGCGCCTGTTCGCAGGGCCGCCCCCGCCACGCTCCTGTCGATCGGCAGCTTGGTTGGCTCGGTGGTTACACTCTCTTCCAGCCCTATGGCGAAGCGCGCTGTGAAGTTCGTAGGCTCAGGCTGTGTCTCCTGTGAGCCGTCACCGTTTGGAGCGTCGAGCAAGTAGATGGCCGCAGCCGCCGCATTGAGAAGCTCCACAGTAGAGTGGAGGATAAGCTGGACTACCTCGTCCAGGTGAACAGAACGGTTGATGGCTTGTGTCACCTTGAACAGGGCCATCGAACGCGCTCGTTCGCGGTTCACTCGCTCCAGTGCGTCCATGTTCTCGGCGTGCAGTTGTGAATTGGTAAGCGCCGTGGCTGCATGGGTGGCGAGCAGTTGCACCAGCCACTCATCTTCTTGACTGAACTCCGGCCCCTCGATTTTGTTGGTCAGGTAGAGGGTGCCCACCAGGTTGCCCTGCACAAAGATAGGCACGCCTAGCAGGCTGGTCATGGGCGGGTGGTGCCGAGGAAAGCCGACGCGGCGTGGGTCTTTGCCAATGTCCGGGATGCGTAGCGTACGCCCGGCCCTCAACATCACGCCGAGCAGTCCGTGCCCACGCGGAGGGTCGCCTATCTTCTCCTTGTCCACCTCCGAAATGCCGGAAGTAGGAAACCGCGCGATATAGCCGTCGTCGCCCAGCACTCCCAACGCCGAATAGTTGCAGTGCACCAGCTCGCGGGCCGAATCGACGATACGTTGCAGCAGCTTCTCCAACTCAAGCTCGCCGGTGAGCGTGATGGCTGCCCTATTGAGCGCCAGCAACTGCCTTACCCGCACGTCTACGTTGGAGCCCTCTTGGTTTTCTTGTTCGTAGTGAGTCTCGGTGTTCATAGGTAGGAATTTGGAAATTGGAATTTCGAATTTCGGATTTGTTGAATACCTTCTAAATTCGCAATTCGAAATTCCAATTTCCAAATCAAGAATTCATGCGTGCGAAACGGTAGCCTACGGAGCGCTCGGTGAGTATGTAGTGGGGATTTTCGGAGTCGTCGCCCAGTTTCTTGCGGAGGCGGCTGATGTAGGTCTTGAGGTAGTCCATGTCGCCGCGGTACTCGTCGCCCCAGACTTTGCTGAGCAGCATGTCGAACGGCAGCACGCGCCCGGCGTTGCGTACAAGCTGGTAGAGCAGCTTGTACTCGGTGGGCGTGAGCTTGACCGGCTGGCCCTTTACCGATAGCTCCCGGCTGTCGAAGTTGAGGGCGACCTCGCCCGACACGAACGAGGGGGCGGAGCTCACGGGCGCGGGAAGCTCGGAACGTCGCAGGATGGCCTTGATGCGTGCAAATAGCTCCAAGTGGCTGAAAGGCTTGGTCAGGTAGTCGTCGGCCCCCAGCTCCAGGCCCTTTACCTTGCTCATCTCATCGCCTCGGGCGGTGAGCATCAACACCGGAGCGTCGGAGACCTCGCGGATGCGCTGCAATAGCTCAAAGCCACTCATGCCGGGCATGTTCACGTCGAGCAGGGTCACGTCAGGAGTCACGTCGAAGAACATCCGCAGACCGCGCTCTCCGTCGGGCGCGCCATGCACTTCGGCGTCCTGCCACTGGAATTGCAGACCTATCGTCACCGCCTCAACTATGGCTTTGTCGTCGTCAACAACAAGAAATTTCATCTGTCTATCCTGTCACAAGCGCCTGGATAGGCGCTGAATGTCCCACTTTATCATTCCGATTATAGCACACCGGCCTCCTTGCCATTCGGTGAAGACCCTTGTAGTACTTCGTGCTATAGAAGCCAATGGGCCGCCAGTGCGCTTCTCCTCCCTGAAATACACACGATTGCTTTCCCATTTTTACCTGACGTTCACCTGCGTGCACTATCCGTTCAACCCACGCCGGGTACGATAAAGGCGTCGAAAGCAATGTTACCCTGTATGGATGGAGAAGTCGGGGCGCGGAGAGATGCTGAGTGCCGCGCCGGGTGTATTCAGAACTGCGATGTAAGAGACATTTGGAAGTAACAGGTGCCGGAGTTGGCACAACGGAGAAGACAATGGTCAGACAGCAGCTTTTAGTCGGCGAGTGGATGTCGTCACCCGTAGAGGTGGTGACGCCCGAAACCCCTGTAGCCGACGCCTACAACACAATGATGCAAAAGGGCATTCGCCGCCTACCTGTCGTGAAGGACGGCCAACTGGTGGGAATAGTGACGATAGGCGACCTGCGCGAGGCCCGCCCCTCCCCGGCCACGAGCCTCAGCATTTACGAGCTGAATTACCTGCTCACCAAGCTCACGGTGGGCCAGGTAATGACTCACGACCCCTACAGAGTCCAAACGGGTAGCTCGATCCAGGACGCCGCCCGCATTATGCTGCGGCACAAGATCGGGGGTCTGCCGGTGGTAAATGACCAAAGCCAGGTGGTGGGCGTAATCACCGAGTCGGACATCTTCAGGATGCTCATCGACCAGTGGAACTACCTGGCGGACGAGCGCATCAACCCCGCCCTGGTGCCCGCGGTTATAGCCGCTAAGCTGGTGGAGCACGCGAGTTAAGCAACGCGGCGGTTGGCGATAAGCGGCACGGGTATGGCTTGCATACCTCTACTATCCCATAGGAGACGAAGATGATTTCCACTACCCACCTCGATGATAGAGAGGAACTCTACGACAGCGCGGGGGAGCCGATTGCCTATAGCAAGGACAACCCGCCCTATGGCAAAACGCCCCTGCCTGCCCACCATGCCCAGAACATGGCAACGGAGGCCGAGCCTGTAGTGCAGATGGTCTGGGTACCGGCCCGTACACAAGGTAAGACTGGGCCGCAAGAGCACCGAGACGAGAGATAGCTGCTGAAGCTAGTGCCAGGATTAAGCACCGCAGAGACGCAGAAAAGGTGCAATAGATGGCGTCATGGCTAGAGCGCGCACGTATACAGTAATGCGTACCTCTGCCGCATACGTGTGCGCTCTCCAATCGACTCTATAAGCAACCGGAGTCATGCACATTACTCATTCAAGTAGTTTTGGAGAATGAGATGACTTGCTAGATCAGGCCGACCGTGGCCGTGTCAGACCAGGTTGTTGGCTACGGCGAAGCGGGTGGCGGCGCTGCGAGAAGTGACTCCCAGCTTGCCGTAGATGGAGCGCAGGTGCATATTGACAGTGTGGGGGCTGACGGTGAGGGCGTCGGCGGCCTCTGAGTTAGTCATGCCGGCGGCTATCAGGCGCAGCACCTCTATCTCTCTGGGCGTCATCCCCGCCGGCGGCTGGGACTCTGTTGCCTCCGCCACTGCTGTGCCCCGGTATTCGGCCAGCACCTCCGCTACCCTGAGCTTTCGACCTTTGCCCCAGGCGCTGTTGAAAGCCCGTTCTCCCAGCGTGCCACGCAGGTCATCCAGGTAGACACGGTATTCGGCGGGGTCGGTGTGGAGGGGTGGTTCTAGCGGCAGGCCGCACCTGTCAAAGAGGGTGGAGGCGGCAGCAAAGACGCGTGCCGCCTGTTCGTGCCGGTCCTGCATGTAGGCTGCCTTACCGAGCACTCCAACGGCGTAGGCAATACCCTGGATCGCCTCCATCTCCTGCATAATCTCTATCGCTTCGCACAGGCCCTCTACCGCGCCGTCGTATTCGCCTTCCTGCGCGCGGACATAGCCGGTGCCGGTAAGCAGGTCGGCTATCAGTATAGGGGCATGTACCTCGCGGGCCAGCGCAAGGGCCTCGCTGAATTTTTGCCTGGCGCGATCGATGTCACCCTTGTGCATAGCCAGGTCTGCCTGCCTACCCAGCGTATGCGCGATGCCACGCCTGTTGCCCGACGCGGTGTGTATCGCCAGGCATTCCTCGAAGCACGCCTCAGCCGCGTCAATTTCGTCCAGGTGCACCGTTGTGTGTCCCAGCGCAGCAAGTGCCGAGACTATCCCTTCCGTGTCGCCGCTATCCCTGAGCCTGCTCAGGCCCTCCTCCAGGTACTGCTTGCCTCTGCCCTCGTTACCTGCCATCGTCTCGGACCGCCCGGCGGCCAGCAGCAAGCGGGCATAAGCCTTTTTGTCTGTTGTTTGTGTTGCCCTACTTAACATGGCCGTGATTTGCTCGTGCTGCTCGTGCAGGTAGCCTCTTAGGTCCCAGAAGGACGACATGGCATTTACGAGTCGCAGCCCTACGTCCACACCCTCCGGATCATCGGTGGATGCGCACCAGCCGAGGGCCGCCAGCACGTTCTCGTGCTCCATCTCCAGGCGGTGTAACGCCGCCTTACCCTCCGTTGATAACAGCGCTTCGGATTGTTCTACAGCGAGTTGCTGGAAGAAGAGTGCGTGGGCTTTGCGGGCCGGCTCAAGCTCTGCGCTCTCCGATAGACGTTCCGAGGCGTACTCCCTGATCGTCTCAAGCATCGAGAAGCGCGCCTCTCCGGCATCGTGGCCGGCGTCATGTTGTGTCGTTAGCAGGCTCTTGTCGTGCAGGGACTCTACTAGCTCTTCGACCGGGGTAACCCAGGTTTCTTCTACGTCCAGGAATGCGGTTATGTACCGGATTGCTTCTGTTGTCGCGCCGCGATAGAATACCGCGAGCCTGCGGTATAGCTGCTGCTCGTCCGGCGTGAGGAGGTCGTAGCTCCAGGCGATAGCCTCCCGAAGCGTCTGGTGACGGAGCGGGAGGTCCTGGGGGCCGCCGCCGAGCAGATCGAGCCTGTGGTGCAGCCGCGAGAGCATGGCCTGGGGTGTCATGCTGCGGGTGCGTGCGGCGGCAAGCTCTATCGCCAGCGGCAGCCCATCCAGCCCCACGCACAGGCGAGCGACCGCTTCGGCGTTGGCCTCGGTCAGCTTGAAGTCGGCCCTGGCAGCCTGCGCCCGCTGTACGAACAGCGCCACAGCCTCGACCCGCGAGAGCGCGTGCACGCCCGGTAAACGTTCCTGGTCGGGCAGGGCCATGCCGGGCACCCGGTATTCGTGCTCCCCGTAGACCTGCAGGCGGGTGCGGCTGGTCGCCAGTATCTTGAGCAGCGGGCAGGCGGCAAAGAGCGCCCCTATGGTAGCAGCCGGACCCTCTATCTGCTCCAGGTTATCCAGGGCCAGGAGCAGCTGCTTATCTCGCAAATGCTCCTGTACGCGCAACAGCAGCGGCTGGTTGCCCATCTCCCTCAGGCCCAGCGCCTGCGCTATGTGGGCGACCATGCTTTCAGGCCGGCTCACGGAAGCTAGCGACACGAAGTAGACACCGTCGGGAAAGCGCCCGACGACACCTGACACCACCTGCACTGCCAGCCGGGTTTTGCCGATACCCGGTGGACCGGTGAGGGTGAGCAGGCGCACATCGGGGCTTTGCAGCAGGTCGCGGACGCCCGCAACCTCTCTCTGGCGGCCCACGAAGGGGGTCACTTGTGCGGGCATGTGCCGCGGGACAGCCCCGTCCTGTGTGTGGCCGTTGGCTTCGGAGCCATGTGCTATGGAGTCGGCCTTTGGCATCGCTCGGTCCCTGTCTGAATGTTACGATGGGAAGAGTCTACCGTGAGACTTTCCCCTCTGCACAATATAACAGCGTCGATGCAGAATCGGTTGAGTGTATAGCACGTCATACCTGAACAAAAGGGAGGCCCGCCAGGGCCTCCCTTTTGTTCCGGACATGTGAACGTTACTTCTTCACAGGTGCCTGCTGCATGCTACCTTCCGTGATCGAGCAGTTCGGGAAGAAGGTGTTGGACACGATCTTGGCCGACTGGGCTCGGGTCACGAGGTTGTTGGGCCGGAAGTACGGCCTGTGCTGGCTGTCGCAGGTCTCGCCGGGGCCGCCGCACGGGTAGCCGCCCATCACCCCTCGCGAAGTGAGCCGTTCGATGTACTGGTAGAACGAAGACTCGCTCGTGCTGGGTGGCACGTCGGTGTAGGTCTGGCCCTCCGGCGTGTCGCTGAAGCCTATCGCGTTGCTGACTATCTTCGATAGCTGGCCGCGAGTGGCGTTGGAAGCGGGCCGGAAGTACGGGCTGTGGTTGCCGTTGCAAGCCTCACCCGGACCGCCACACGGATAGCCGCCCATGTAATGCCGCCTGGAGAGACGGTTCACGTAGGGGTAGAACGGGTCGCCGGGGGCCACATCGGCGTACATTTGGGCGCCTGGGTCCTCGTTGAAGCCCGCCGCGTTGGACACGATCTTGGAGATCTGCCCGCGCGTGATGTTAGCGTTCGGCCTGAAGTACGGGTTGCCGGTCGCGCCGCAAGCCTCACCGGGGCCGCCGCATGGGTAGCCGCCCAGTATCTGCTGGCACGCGAGGCAGCGCACGTAGGGGTAGAACGACGAGACGTCGGTGCTCTGCGGCACGTCCTGGAACTGCACGGGGCAGGGCGGGAGCACGGGGCCGGGGCCGCCACCGCAAGGCAGTATCTGTTCGGGCTGGGCCTGCGGATTCACGTTGAAGTAGAAGATCTGCCCGGCCTCAACCAGCTTGGGGTTGGAGGTGTTCTGCGGGGTCTGAGGCACACCACGCGCTGCCAGGGAGGCGTTGCGGGCTGCGTACTCAGCGTGCAGGTAGTCACCCTTCTTGAAGAGGTCGGCTGCCTGTACGCGCCACTGCTTCATCGTGTTGAAGTCGGCGTTCCACGCAACGGACGGCGTTGTGTTGCCAAGCCCGGACTCGTCGATCAGCCGCTGCTTCAGGGCGTCCTGGGCGAGCACCAGGTACTCGGTCACTCGACCGCGTTGCAGGTTGTCCTGGTCCTCCACCTCGTAGGGGCGGTAGCTCATAGCGTAGGTGGTGGGCGCAGCCGAGATGTCGTACATCCAGCCGAGACCGGTCCAGTAGCAGTCCCACTTGCCCGCGCGGTCCGGATTCGGGTCGTTCGCGGGACAGCGGTCTATGCCATACGAGCCGTCGTGCGGGTGAGACAGGCCCAGGTTGTGGGCGGCCTCGTGCTCGATGGTGTAGGAGAAGCCACCGCCGCTGCGCGCACCCGGGTCGGCCACCGTGGACTGCTTGGGGCAGTTCCAGGGGGCGTCGGTGCGGGTCGGGGCGGGGCAGTTTGCGGCAGGGTTCGCCGGGTAGTCGGATAGGGGTGACTTGGCGCGGTCGTTGACGTTGTTCATCACGCCCCACGCTTCGCCGTCGGCGGTGCCCACGGCGATACCACCCACGATAACCGGCAGCGCCCAGGTGTAGGTCTTCTCGAACACCATGTTGATGGCCGGGATAGTGTTCACCAGGTAGAACTGCGAGATGCCGTTCGTGCCGGTCACGATGTCCGCGATACCAGGCCTGTGCGCGTCAAAGTAGTCGCGCATGTACTCGTGGGGCACCGAGGAGTCGTAGCTAAGCCCGATCACGCCCCGTGCCTTGGCCTTCTCGAAGGCGTTCGAGAGGTCGGTCAGGTTCACCTGCGAGCTGCCGTAGGTGACGATCCTGGGACTGGTGTGGAACGCGTACATCGGTTCGGGTACGATCTCCGCGTCGGCGGCACCACTGTTGACGTGGTACTGCGGCGCGGGCAGATCCTCGTACTTGGGCGAGGTGTCAAGCACCCTGGCTGTAGGCTGGTTGTTGGTGGGATCGTATATGGTGATTTCCTGGCCCTTGCGCCCAACCCAGCGGGTGTAGGGCAGTGCCGAGGACAGCCACCTGAGCACGTCTTCCTTGTCGGCGGGATCCGCGGCTGTACCGATCCTGTAGAGCTTGTCGGTGTTGGTCCACCAGTTGCCGTAGTAGGGCGCGCTGGTTATCTGGCCCGTAACGGGGTCGTACTGCGGCCTGGAGTAGAAGTCGGTCCAGTTGGACACGGCCAGCCAGTTCACGTCGCCGCGCGGTATCGGGCGGTAGAGATAGCCCGCCGTCGAGCGGAAGAAGAGGCCGTAAGCCACGTCTCGGCCCAGGCGAGGCATCAGGCGGCAGGGCGTGCTGCCGGTGTACTGGAACTGCGGGTTGAGGTCGTCAGCGGCGCACGTTTCGCCGGACTGCTGCCACTGCGGGTCGGCCTTGTACTGCCAGATGGGCGGGTCGCCAAACGGGTAGTCCGACGACATAGTGCGCTCGGCCCCGGCCCACGAGGCCGATTCGTAGTCGTTGGGTGCGGCCCCCAGGTCGATGAAGTGGAATCGGTAGCGGCCACCCCAGGTGCGTGCGAAGTCCACGCCGTCCCAGGCCCCCGTGTCGGGGTTCGTAATGCGCCACGAGCCGCCGTCTTCGATCTTCTTGGGGTCTATAGCGCCGTTGATTACCTTGTCGGTGCCCCAGGTGTGGTAAGCGTTGGGGCGGAAGTAATCGCTCGCGTAGTCGGGCATGAAGGTGTCGAAGAAGAAGTAGGAGGAGCCTTTGTTGGGGCCTTGCGGCATGCGGTCGAGGTTCAGGCCGTTCTTGTCGTAGTAGGGGTCGTGATATGCGTCCTCGCCGGGCTGGATGATGGCGGGGCTGAATAGCTCGCCCGTCTCCAGGTCGCGGAAGGAGCAGTTCCACACATCGTCATAGCGCGTGTTGAACATCCAGTCCTCGACGGCATATGCATCGATGAGGTCGGTCTTGGTGGGGTCGGTCACCTTGTAAGAAGGGTCGCCGCCTTTAGCCGCCACGCGATAGTTGCCGTAGCTCTCGTCATAGTGAGCCAGGCTAGTCCCGGTCTGCGCGGTGTGGAACGACTGGCCGGGGGCCGTGTTGTTCTCGGCCTGCTGGAACAAGGCCTTGGCGTATTCTTCGCTGGCTTGCAAGAACCGGATTTTGTAGTTGTAGCGGATACCCACAAAGTAGGGGTCCGAGTTTGTCAGGTGGTTCTTGTTCCAGTTCAGCAGGGTGGCCCCTTCGTTCTGGGTCTCGTCACCGGAAGGCGACTTGGTTGCGACCGTGGGTTGGTAGTTGTCGGGGATCCACTGGCGCATCTCGGCGATTTCTTCAGCCGTGGGTGTGTAGCCGACAAAAACGATGTTGAGCGGATAGTCCACGGTCAACATCTGCATGATGGTGTTTTTGCTCTCCGGGTAGACCATCCCAGGCGGGAGCTGAGTCGATTCCAGCTTGGCGTAGCCGTTGTAGGTCGAGCCGGTGGCGGTGTAGGCCACGACTCGCACTTCGTAAGTGCCGCCTGGCAGCTCGCCAAGCTTGACCTCTTCATAGGTGGTGGCGGCTGAAGCACTGTTGCCGACTTCCGCGCCGTCCTGGTTGTAAACGTAGAGGTCGAAGTCCGCGGAGCCGGTCCAGGTGATACCGATAGTGACGTTGCCTTCGGCGCTCTCCCAGTAGTTGTCGGGGAGATTGAGGTTGAGAGTGAAAACGTCGCAGTTGACGCTGCTGTCGGTGCAGAGCGTCGGGTCGGGGGTAACGATGGTGTAGGGTCCGCCGGTCCAGTTGACCTGGCTATTCGGGGGGTTGAGTGTACCGTCGGCGGGAGTAGCAGCATCGACTACCCCCGGCTGGCCCAACGGCTGTCCTGACGGTGCCATCGAGAGCACCATAGACAGCGTTACGATAAGGCCAATGATCCTAACTGATTTCCTCATTCCTTAAAGCTCCTCCTGTCTGAATAGCGGCTCATCGTCGAGCGCATAAACGGTGCGGGGCATGCGAAAACGCTTGGAACTGATGTAGTCTTACATCCCAGGCCAGTGTGGAAGTATGAGTAGCATGTTATGCCGGAAGATGTCTTGTACCTTGCTTTTTCACAGGGGTACCGCTTGGCAGAAAGACCTCGTAGAAAGTGCTGCCCCGCAAATCGAGAGGCCTCAACAACTCGCAAAACCTGTGAAAAATACAACGATTCGGCCATTAATCAAGAAGCGTGCCCCGACTGCAAATTTGCCATCGTACCAGATAGGCTATCCCTGGGATGAAACACTACCAGAAGATGTTGTAAGTAGTTCCAACAGGGGACCAATGGTAGCATTGTCATTCCGAGCATAGCGAGGACATGTGGGTAGGGATGAAGATGTATTGCAGTACCATTGTTGGCTGGCCGCCTTTGCTCCTCCATTGCAGCGGAGAACGACTGCCAACTGATTCCTCACTCCGTTCGGAATGACAGGGACCGGCAGAGTTGCCCGAGATGCAGCTATTTTCGCCGCCGGGCCGGTGTCGCTTTGGGGGCGGGACGCCTCAACAGCCACCAGCCTGCTACTCCCAGTAGGGCAAGGCCCACTGCAACAGGAATGGCAAATCCTATGTTGGTGCCTTGAGAGGCCGGGACGGGCGTTGTTGCCTGTGCGGGCGCGTTCGCATTGCTCTGTCCGGGGCCACCCTCCCCGGTCACTACCAGCTTGGTCGAGCCGGTAGCCGTGCCCGCCTCACCTTCGACGGCGAGTTGCAGCACCCACACGCCTCGCGTATCTACGACCGGGTCAACGGCGTAGTAGACAGTCTGGTCGGGGTCGTCGTAGACGCGCAGCCTGATCTCCCTGGCCGACATGCCCGGCGAAGGTTGGAGAGTAGCCGCCAACTGGGGCCTGGTGTTGAGCGCCTGCCCGTCGGAGGTGGTCGGGCGTGGGGCTATAGTGATAGGTATCGTTTGCCCCACCTGCGGGGAGGTATAGAAGAGCACGTCCAGCGTATACGGCCCCGCCGTCACCACCGTGCTGCTCACCACCTTGCCCTTGTGAGCAGCAGCCGGTGTTGCCCAAAGCCAGGCAAGCCCAATTAATAGTGCCACCAGCCCCAGGCAATTCCCCAGCCTCTTCAATGCCCTATCTTTCATCACGGGTCGGGTTTAAGCAGGGGACGTGCCGTGGGGAATTTGGGAGTTGGGATTTCGGATTGCGAATTTAGATGAGGAGGGAGAGGAGGTGGTGGGGACACCACGCCATGAGGGGTATTCCCCACCACCCTTTCTAAGAAACTGTCTGAAAAGGGTGACGGTCAGGAGGAGGAATAGATAAACTTGGAGTGTGAACAACCAAGGATATCCTACCGACCTGACTGACCGTCAGT